>CAYTMD010000541.1:0-4508 GCA_964438685.1 uncultured Acidobacteriota bacterium | reverse complement strand
CGGCGTCTTGCCGGTTTGCCACAGAATCTCGCTGCGCGACTGCTCCACCAGGGCAAGCGCCCGGATCGCGTCACGGTCCTTTGAACTAGAGGCCGCGAGAGGTTCGGCGATGGCCAGAGCCTTGCTGAGGCTCACAAGCCCCCCCTTGGGATCGCCCAGATTCTGATCGTAGGCATTGCCTTGAATATTCCCCAGCCGTGTATATGCATCCACCAGATCAAGCTGGGTCTGGCGGTCGCCTTGCGCATCCCTGGCCATGCGGTCCAGGTGTTCGAGCACCCGTGTGACCAGCAACTTCTGCACGCCGGTCGAACCGGGAAGCTGTTTGATGGCCTCATCCAATTCGGAGAGCAGGCTGTTGCTTAATTGGCGCAGGTCAGCGGAACGCGCCTCTGCCTTGCACCTCTCTTTGTTGGCCACGCTGGCCTGCCACAGTACACCGGCAATCCCCGCCACCAGTGACGCTGCCAGCAGTGCCACCCCCGCGAGGCGCAGCCGGTTGCGGCGGATGAACTTGGTGGCACGATAACGAAGCGTGCCGCGGCGTGCTGCTACCGGCAGACCCTCAAGATAGGCGCGAAGGTCGGAAGTAAGTTGCTCCGTGGTGAGATAGCGCTCATGGGGCTCCTTACGGAGGGCTTTCAGCAGGATTGCTTCCAGATCGGCATCCAGCCTTTGGTGGGAGTCCACCCCTTGCGTGGGCCGGCGGGGAGGTTCTTCGCAGATCACGCGCACCATCTCCGCTGTAGTAAGTTCTTTGAGTTCGTACGGCAGCGTTCCCGTCAGCAGAAGATACAACAGAACCCCAAGCGAATAGGTATCCGATGCCGTGGTGATGGTATTGCCGAGTACCTGTTCCGGGCTGGCGTACTGCGGAGTGAATGACAGATATCCTTCGCGGGTAAGTTTGGCGCCGGGCGCGGCGAGAGATGGCGAGACCAGCTTGGCCGTGCCAAAATCCAGCAAGCGGGGAGTGCTGTCTTCGGCCACCAGGATGTTATCCGGCTTCAAATCCCGATGGACGACGAAGTGCTGGTGGGCAAACTGAACAGCCTCGCAAACGCGCATGAACAGCGCGATTCGGTGGGGTAAAGAAAGACGATGTTCTTCACAGAAGCGATGGATGGGAACTCCATCCACGTACTCCATCACCAGGAACAGCTCGCCCCCGGCGGTGACGCCTCCATCGAGCAGACGGGCAATATACGGATGCTGCAGCTCGGCCAGAATTTGCCGTTCCAGGCGGAATCTCTCTCGAAACAGATCGGTTGCAAGCGGCAGGTCGATGAGTTTGATGGCGACCTGCTGCTCGAATTGCCCGTCGGCCCGATGCGCCAGATAGACGGCGCCCATACCGCCACGTCCCAACAGCCGGTCAATCTCGTAGGGCCCGACTCGCTTGCCGTTTGGATGATTGTCCCGCCCAGCATCCGGCCCCACCTGGTGGGATGCCGTCAGTTGCTCTTCCACCTTGCAGGCATCAATCAGCGAGCGCACCTCGTCGGCAAGGACACGATCATCCTGGCATTGGGTTTCGATCAACTCGTCCCGCGTTTCATCGGGAGCGGCAAGAGCCTCGTGGAAGATCGCTTCAATCCGTAGAAACCGTTCCGTCGTTTGGTCCATCGGAGCAACAACCCCGCCAATGGCTTGTAACCCTCAATATCAGACTGCGGAAACCGGAGGCAAACCGAATCACCGTATCACTGCGCCCTCGTAATGGCCGGTTGGATGCGCCGGTGTAGCGAGCGCTCAATGAATCGCCAGCCGCGTTCGATGGGGGGGGCTGGATACTGCCTCAGGCTACATCCTCGACCACGCCCGGGTAGATGCGCCGGTACAGCCAGCTTTTGGTGAATCTCAGGTCGCGATCGACGGTAGACTTTGATACCTGCATTACGGACGCTGTTTCCTCGGCAGTGCAACCAAGAAAGTAGCGCAATTCGACAAGTTGCACTTTATAAGCGTCCAGTGCAGCCAACTCGTCCAGCGCGCGGTTCAGGTCCAGCAATTCCGGGCTGTCAATATTGACCCATGAGAGGTCGTCGCTGAGAGGGACACGTTCGAAGCCGCCGCCCCGCATCTGTGCCTGGGTTTCGCGCGCGTGATCGATCAGGATCATTCGCATCACTTTGGCGGCGAACGTGTAAAAATGCCGGCGGTCGTCCCACGCGGCCTTCTTTTGGTTCAATAGCCGGAGGTAAAGCTCGTGGACCAGCGCCGTAGCCTGAAGGACGTCAGGGTTGCGCTCCCGGCGAACATAGGCAGCAGCCACCTGCCGCAGGTGGGGGTAGACGAGCGGCATCAGATCTTCAAAGGCTGATGGGTCGCCGTCCTTCCACTTCGCCAGGAGCAAAGTGATTTCTCCCTTGCCTGGCTGCATAGCCGCCTCCATGCGCATGGTGCGCCTGAATCTCAAGCCCGCCAGACTACCACTTTCTCCTCTGTTTTCATATCGTCCGAATGGGCCATCCTCGTTACCGATCCGCACCCGCAGAAAATTGAGGCATTTTCACCCTGCTTTGCGCTGTCTGAGTGAGGGAAAAAGAAATCTGTCCCTTATGTTCCGAGAGGCACTATAGTCATGAAAGCTTTAGTCTCAATCTTGCCAGGTTTATTGCTTTTGCGCGGTTGCACTGTGGGGAAACCGGTTGCCCTCGTTGTGTCCATTTCTCTTTCTCCATTCACTCAGACAGCCATCGTTCAGGGGCAACAGGGCGCCGCCCTTGGATTTCCCGATAAAAGGGATTGGGAATCGCTGTGATGCGGGGGGAATTCGTCATTAATTACAGGAGGCTCGTGATGAGGTATTTGAGATGTATAGGGTTGCTTACCGTAATTTTTCTAAGTTTCGTCGTTATATCGGTTGGAGCACCTTCCGCAGGGACCATGATTCACTTCACCTCCCTCGATAAAAGCCAGACTTTCCAACTGTCAGGGACGCTTTATCTGCCGGAAAACAACTCGAGTCCATGCGCAGCAATTGTCCTGGTTCACGGCACGTCAGGAATCAACCAGGTCGGCAGGCTTTATCGCGAACCGGTGCTGAATGCCGGCATCGCAATCTTTGAAGTGGACTTCAAAACCGGCATCTTCACAGGACCCATGGACCGCCCGCACATTGATACCTTCCTGCCCATGGCCTTTGCGGCGTTGAAGGAACTACGCAAGAATCCGGCCATCGATCCCAATCGCATCGGCATCATGGGTTTCTCGATGGGCGGCGGCGTCACCATGAGGACCGCCATCGACGAAAACCGACAACGCTGGATGGGCAGTGAAAAAGGATTTGTTGCCTCTGCTGCGTTTTACCCCGTATCGAAGCCACTGATCAAGATCATTGAGCACAGCAGCGGGCTGACAGGGGCGCCCGTCATCATATTTTACGGAACAGAAGATTCCTATGGCGAAGGGAAGGCTGTTCCCGAACTCAAGAACATGCTGAAGAAGAAATTTAACTTTGACGTTACCACCGTGGAATATGCCGGGGCCACGCATGACTTCAACCGCAATGGCCCCTCGTTTTCCTATGCCGACCCTGCCGCCATTGGAGGCAGAGCTACCATCAAATGGGACCCGGAGGCAGCCAATGATTCCCTGACCAAAGTCGTGGCATTTCTGCGGGAAAACCTGGCAGCCAAGTAGGGGCAAGCCTCGTGTCTGCCCTCCCAAAGGGCACCGATAAAAGGTGCCCCAGCAACAAATTCCGGTAGACTCCCGCGAAGTTCCGGGTCAACAGAAAGAGGAAACGATCATGCGCATGTATAAGCAGCTTTCCGCATTCATGGTTCTGTGGCTATTAGTGATTGGTATCTGTGGACACGTTGCTTGTGCTCAAACCCCGTTGAAAACTATCAACAATCCCCAGGGTGGAAAAATCGTATATGGACAGGTGGACGGGGCAACCACCCAGGCGGCAGCCATGAGCAAGGTGCTGCGTACCGTACACAACAACTGTGGAGAAAAACCCCAAGTTGGAAAAGTCTTCAAGGTACGCGGCACGAATTCAGACGCGGTCTTCTTCACGGTGGTCAACCACGCGCAGGGAAATAAACAGGTGGCAGGCATGGTCATCGCCTCCCCGTCAGGCCCCAATCGCATGGAAGCAGCCATGGTCAGTGACGACGCATCGCGCTTTGGTTCGACCGTGAACCCCATGCTTACACAGCTCTTCGGCGAGTGGCATCCGGGCGGCGCGGGACAAGCGTCCGGGCCCGCGACCGGCGGCGGATCGGCCCCACCTGCCGCGCTGCACCGCGTCGCGGCCCCTGACAACTCGGCCAGCGTCGGCATTCCCGACGGATGGAAGTTTCAAGGCAACGGGGGCACCATGCTCGTTACCGGCCCCAATGGCGAAGCGGCGGCTCTTGACATGGTTCGGGGCGGAGTTGACCCTTACGGTCCTGGGCAACGTCAACTCCAGCGCTATGGTGGCCGCCCCAACAACGCCGGCAAAATTATCTACCCCTCCAACGTGGATCTGGTCAAGGCATTCGCGGACATTTTCC
>CAYTMD010000540.1:0-4509 GCA_964438685.1 uncultured Acidobacteriota bacterium | reverse complement strand
GGCCGTACCACCACGACCCTGGCCCGAAAGATCTTTCTGGATATACTCAGCACCTGCCGGAAGCTCGGCATTGCCCTGTGTGGAGGCCACACGGAAGTAACCTCAGGTTTAAACCGTCCGATCGTGGTTGGCCAGATGCTGGGGGAAGTGGAAGAATCGGAACTGATTCGAAAAGAAAGCCAGCAACCCGGCGATATGGTCATCCTTACGCGCGGTGTGGCCATAGAAGGCACCGCAATTTTAGCGCGGGCAAAAGGCGCGGAGCTTCAGAAGAAAGTGGGCCGCGCCACGGTGAGCAGGGCCAAGCGATGGCTGGTGGAACCCGGCATCAGTGTGGTTAACGACGCGCGTCTCGCCGTGCAGTCAGGAGTTATCCACGCCATGCACGACCCCACTGAGGGTGGACTGCTCTCCGGCCTTGCGGAGATCGCCCTGGCCGGCCGGGTGGGGCTGCGCGTATGGAAGGAGAAAATCCCAATACTGCCGGAGACTCTGGCCTTCAGTCGAGCCCTGCATTTCGATCCCCTGGCGCTGATTGCCTCCGGTGCGTTGCTGGTCGTTGCAGCGCCCGCCTCTGTCCCTCGTCTCCTTCTGAAATACGCCCGGCAGGAAATTCCCGCAACGGTTATTGGTGAAATTCGTCCCCGGCATGAGGGAATTTTGGTTATTGATAAGGGCAGGAAAACGAAATTACAAATCCCCAAGCGCGACGAAATTGCTCGCCTGCTGGGTTGAAGGCATCATCAGCTTTGAATGATCCTTACTATCCATCGCGTCCCGCGCTGACGACATTGAAAAAGGCCGTCTTTTGCGGCATTTTTAGAAGCACTTTACGCGGTTCGGAGGCGCTATTTTCAAGGCTTCGCAGTGTTTGGCATTGTTCCGAATCCGTGGTATATTAAGAGGGTGAAACGGGTCACTTCTGACGAGTTACGATGCCCTCTTGGGACGGTCTCAACACTTAAAAAATGGGAAGAACCCATGCACCGTTAGCGAAGATTGAGGCGCCCTTGTGACGCCAGTCCTTTCAAGCTCGCAGTTAGGGTTAGTCTCGGACCGATTGTGCTCCCACCGGATGGGGCCGACAAATTGTTTTCCCTCTGAAACCACCATGAACGCATGGCAAGAAATCTTGGGTTATTTGAAGGTGAAGGTGAACACCCAGAGTTACCAAACCTGGCTTCGCCCCACTCGCTTCAGCCACGTCAATCAAGAGGCGTTGGTGGTACGGGTTCCCAACCGTGAGTTCCAGGATTGGATTCAGGAGCACTACGGCAGCCTGATCAGCGAAGCGCTAACCCAAATCAACTCCGACGTTCGCAAGGTCAATTATGTCATTGAGGAAGATCCCGAAAAGAAGCCCATTGAGTCAGGGGATGCCAAGGCATTTCAAGCTAAACTAGACTTTGAGTCGGTCGACCACCAGTTGAATCCGCGCTATACGTTCGATACTTTCGTGGTTGGCAATTGTAACCAGTTCGCCCATGCGGCGGCGCAAGCTGTGGCAGAAACCCCGGCAAAGGCCTACAACCCGCTGTTTCTTTATGGTGGAGTGGGGCTCGGGAAAACCCATCTGATGCAAGCCGTTGGCCATCTGATCAAGGCCAAGTGGCGGGAAATGCGTCTGGCGTATGTCTCTTCCGAGAACTTTACCAATGAGGTCATCAACTCCCTCCGTTACGATCGCATGGTCTCCTTCCGCGATAAGTACCGGAACGTGGACCTGCTGCTGATGGACGATATTCAGTTTATTGCTGGAAAAGAACGGACCCAGGAAGAGTTCTTCCACACTTTCAACACTTTATATGAGGCCCAGAAGCAGGTGGTGATCTCCAGTGATTGTCCGCCCAAAGAGATTCCGGGCTTGGAGGAACGCCTCAGATCACGTTTTGCCTGGGGACTGACGGCTGACTTGCAGGCACCTGACCTTGAGACCAAGCGGGCCATCCTGGCGAAGAAAACTGAAAATGAAGGTGTTACACTGCCCGACGACGTAAGTGATTTTATCGCGGGTAAAATAAAGTCCAGCATCAGGGATCTTGAGGGAGCGCTGACGCGTGTGATCGGGTATTCTTCGCTGACAGGTACCCCTATCACCCTCTCCATGGCGCAACAGGTACTGAAGGGTTTGGTTAACCTAGAGGAGCGACGGGTTTCGATTGAGAATATTCAGCGTGCGGTGTGCCGGGAATTCGGCCTTAGTTTGCCACAATTAAAGGCCAAAGATAATAGCCGGGGAATTTCCTACCCGCGGCAGATCGCGATGTTCCTTTCAAAAGAGATGACCCCTGCGTCGCTACCGCAGATTGGCAGGGAGTTTGGCGGTAAGCACCATACCACGGTGCTGCATTCCATCAATAAAATCGCGGCGCTGCGCGAGAATGATCGGGATTTAAACAGACTTCTCAACAAGCTACGTGATAGCCTGAATTAGACTTAGCGTGTAATGTTAATCTGATGTGAGTGGGTAACTTGTGAATTTTCTCGACGGAGCAAAAACCTTGGGTCTTTCCACAAATTCCAGAAAGTCATCAACAGGTGGATTTTCCCTAACTTGCTGCGTTGTTTGGGAGTTTTCAAGTTTTCCACAAAATGCACAGTACTACTACTAAAACTTACTTCCTGAGAGATAACTTTCTATGGAGATTTCTACCAGTAAAGCAGACCTCCTCAAGGAATTGACCCTGACGCAGGGTGTGGTGGAAAGAAAAACCACAATTCCTATTCTCTCCAACCTGCTATTTGAGGTTGATGAGTCTACCCTACGCATTAGCGCCACCGACCTTGACTTGGGCATTCGGTGTGGATGTCCAGCCAAAGTTAAAGAGGGCGGATCGGGTACCATCCCTGCAAAGCGCCTCTTTGAAATCGTTCGTTCTTTGCCTGATGCTGAGGTGCGCTTCAAAATTCTGGAGAACCACTGGGTGCAAGTCACCTGCGAGCGGTCATCGTTCAAGCTCGTGGGCATGGCCCGGGACAACTTTCCCGTATTGCCGGATATCCCCAAGCCGTTGGCTTCTCTCCCTGCCAACGTTTGTACGGCGATGATCCAGAAAACTATTTTTGCCATCTCCAATGAGGAATCACGCTACACCCTGAATGGCGCCCTGCTACTATTGAAGCCGGAGAGCGCCAGCATGGTGGCAACCGATGGTCACCGCCTGGCGATTGTTGAACGCGATGTGCAGGTGCAGGGGCTGAAAAATGAATTGCGCCTCCTGGTACCGAAGAAAGCCATGGCGGAACTTCTCCGCTTGCTTGCCGAGGTGGAAGAAGAAACACTGGTTGATATATCCAAGGACGAAAGCCATCTTTTCTTCCAAATAGGGGCCCGCGTTTTGATCTCCCGGATGCTGACGGGACAATTTCCCAACTATGAGGCTGTCCTGCCCCGCGACAATACCAAGATTGTCGAGATGGATAAGGACAAGACGGCCGCCGCAATTCGCCGCGTGGCGCTGCTGGCCGATGAGCGCTCCCACGCCATCCGCATGCAGGTGGAAAAAGACCGTATCGAAGTTTTCTCTTCCAGCGGCGAGTATGGTGAGGCGCATGAAGTGCTCGACGCAACCTACGACAAAGATTCGATGCAGATTGGGTTCAACTACCAGTACCTCCTCGACTTTTTAAGCGTGGTTGGGGATGGGGGAAAAATTCGTTTGGAATTGAAAGATGAGCAGAGTGCCGGGCAGTTGCGGCCGGCTGAGCAGGATGCTTACCGGTATCGGTATGTGGTGATGCCGATGCGCATCTGAGAAAGACGAGCAAGAAGTTGGCCTTTCAACGGCCCGTGAGCTAAGGCAAGAGGGATCTGTCACACTGAAACTACCCTACCCGTCGCTTTTTAGTTGCCGCGCCATCGGCCGCCAGGGAGGTTTCTTCTCTGTCGGCTTTCTTGTTTAGCCATGAATCAGCCAGGAGGTTGTGCAACCACGTGAGTAAGCCTAAGGAGCCAGAGGGCAATAACAACCAGTCCTATGATGCCAATAGCATCAAGGTTCTGGGCGGTCTGGAAGCGGTTCGGAAGCGGCCGGCGATGTATATTGGATCGACCGGGCTCGTCGGATTGCACCATCTTGTTTGGGAGGTGGTAGACAATGCGGTGGACGAAGCCCTGGCGGGTTACTGCGACCTCGTGATAGTGGTAGTCCATGGCGATAACTCGGTTACCGTCATCGACAATGGCCGCGGCATTCCCGTGGACATGCACAAAGAAGAGGGTCGCTCCGCCGCGGAAGTGGTGATGACCGTCCTGCACGCGGGGGGCAAGTTCGATTCCAAAAGCTACAAGGTCTCCGGGGGATTGCACGGCGTTGGTGTTTCGGTGGTCAACGCCCTTGCCGAGGTGCTGGAACTCGAGATCTGGCGTGACGGCTACACGTGGGAACAGTCGTACGAGAGAGGCAAGCCGCTTGCTGATATCAAGCGCGCCGGCAAGACGGAAAAAAGAGGCACGAAGATTACTTTTCTGCCGGACCGGGAGATATTTGAGTCCATCGAATTCAACTT
>CAYTMD010000539.1:0-4512 GCA_964438685.1 uncultured Acidobacteriota bacterium | reverse complement strand
TCATGAATGAAAATAGCTTAGTGAAATTCCGAAATTCAATGACCGGACAGTTCTGATCAGTCGTCAGTTGTCAGTGAGACCGGCCTGGTTCTTAGGCTGCTACTGAGGACTGAAAACTGATGACTGATGACCGTTTGCGTGGGGTGAATATCCGGGCTTGCCATTCACTACATTCAGAAGCCGCTGGCAGCCCGGAAATGTTGGGATGTGAAGAAGCCTGTCATGAGGAGGGCGTTGTATCCAATGTGAAGAATGATGCTGGGCGTGAGGCTCCCCGTCATGCCGCGCGCCAGCGAAAACACAATGCCCACCCCCAGGATCAGCGCCAGATGGTTCCACGCATGCCAGTATTCCTGGATATGCAGACCCGCAAACAGAAGAGCGGTAATCAGCACGGCAAAGCGCAATCCCAACGCGCCTTCAACAATGGCGAAGAGGAGGCCGCGAAATACCACCTCCTCAATGATGGGAGCAAAGCTGATGGCAAAGGCGCCGAGGGCGTAAGAGGTGGCCCTTGAATCGAACAGCTTCTCCAGTGGAAATGCCTGGGTATCGGGAAACAACCACAGTCCCCAACTGGTGGCTACTGCGAGTGCGGCTCCTCCCGCAAGATAGCCCGCAACCTGCTTTGCGCCGGGGTTCTTCCATCCCAGGGATTTCCAAAAAGGCTGCTGATGCTGGAGCTTGGCCAACAGAAAAAGGAAGGCCAGCGCAAACGCATATAATATGCACTGCTGAACCAGCATGAAGACGGTCCCGGTCTGCGCCGCCTCCACCTTCACTTGCCATCCCGTAAAGGGCCGCAGCACAGCGTAGCCGACCAGTACGATGAGCTTTGAAACCACCAGGGCAAAGGGGACAAAAGCCAGAAATAGCACAAGGTCGCGCAGTTTCCAGATTTCACGAGGTAGGAGAATGGGCGAGGGCGGGCATGGGTGGAGGGGCGCCGTTATCGCCCCACCCGCTTCCGGCACGAGATTTTCCGTATCGCCCAGCATAAATATCCTGGCCTCTACGTGTGGAAGGTCGCGGACCGGGAAGGGATCATCGGTTTCCGCATCCATTCGACACTGACGGCAATTGTCACATGGCCAGCTCTCCGACAGAACCGCGTGGCTAAGGATGCATCCTCACGTGCAGAAAGTCTTCATGGAGATAGCAGTGGGCTTGAACTTCTCGATCAGGGCGCGATCCGCCGTGACCAGGGGGACGCCCAAGTCGAGCGCCAGGGCCACAAATTCGCAATCGTAAGCCGCGCAACCCGAACCGGCAGCCAGCCGGAGAACCCGCGAAGAGTCCATTTGATAACCGTTGTCTTTCATCAATCCTTCGGCGCGGTCCATAATGCTCAGAATTTCGTCCAAGCTCAGCAACCGGTGGCGCAACGACTGAATCAGCACGTTTCGGAGCTCAGACCGCCAGAGCACTGGGGCGATCCACTCCGGATCCTTTTGATACACCGCGCGCGCATGCGGCGTCAACTCGCTTCTGATCAGAAAGTATGCGATCAGGTCCGTGTCAGCGACAATCAAGGGCGTCCTTCATTCTTTGCCGCACGTAAGAACTCCTCTGTGAGATTCACGTAGGGCATGCGTTTCCGCATCGCATCCACCTCTGCCAGAAATTCCCTGGGGTCCACGCGATGCGCCCCGAGAACCTTTTCCAGGCAGGAAATGGCCTCGCTGTTGATGCTGCGCCGGTGTTGTGCGGCGCTCTCCTTGAGCCGCTTATGGAGCTTTTCGGGAACGTTCTTGATGGTCAATGTTGCCATGGTGCATCCTCTAAAATCCAAACTGGAACCAAAATGGAAGCATATGCCATGTATCAATTATGTGTCAAACCGCGGGCGAGTTATGATCCCGGAAGCCATTCTCCCCCCTCCACAGATAACTCACCCACCCCGTTGGCTCTTCACTCGTCACTTGTCACTCGTCACAGTACTTGCCAGCAGTGGCGCCAGCGCCTGGCCGGTGTAGGACTTCTTTGTGCGCGCAACCACTTCCGGAGTGCCCTGGGCCACAATGCGTCCCCCTTCTTCGCCGCCTTCCGGGCCCAGATCGACGATCCAATCCGCCTGTTTTATAACATCAAGATTATGTTCGATGATGATGACTGTGTTGCCGAGGTCGGTCAGCCGATTGAGCACTTCCATGAGCTGCTTTACATCGTCGAAGTGCAACCCCGTGGTGGGCTCGTCCAGGATGTAGAGCGTGCGTCCGGTCTGGCGGCGGCTGAGTTCGCGGCCCAGTTTTATGCGCTGCGCCTCGCCACCAGAGAGGGTTGTGGCGGGTTGTCCCAGGTGAAGATAGCTCAAGCCGACGTCCACCACGGTTTGCAGCTTCAGGCGGATTTGCGGAATATTTTCCAGCAGCGGCAGCGCCTCTTTCGCGGTCATATCCAGCAGGTCGGAAATGGAAACGCCCTTGTATTTAACCGCCAGCGTTTCGGCGTTATAACGCTTCCCGCGGCATACTTCGCAGGTCACGAAAACATCGGGAAGGAAATTCATCTCGATGCGCCGCAGTCCCTCGCCCTGGCACGCTTCACAACGCCCACCTTTCACGTTGAAACTGAATCGCCCGGCCCGATATCCCCGTGCGCGCGATTCCGGCAGCATGGAGAACAGTTCGCGAATCGGCGTGAATACCCCCGTGTAGGTGGCGGGATTTGAGCGCGGTGTGCGCCCGATTGGCGCCTGATCGATAACGACGACCTTGTCGATGTGCTCCAATCCCGTGATGGCGCGGTGCGCGCCCGGCTCTTCGATGGCGCGATACAGCTTTTTGGCGATCTCGCGATGCAGGATATCGTTGACCAGCGATGATTTCCCCGAGCCTGACACGCCAGTCACCACGGTCAGCAACCCCACCGGAAACGCCACGTCAATGTTCTTCAGGTTGTTGGCACGCGCTCCCAGTACCGTCACAAATTTTCCGTTGGCAGTCCGCCGTTGGGCCGGCACCGGGACGCTCATCTCGCCCGAGAGGTATTTCCCGGTCAGGGAACCCGCAGTGGCTGCAATCGTTTCCGGCGACCCCGCCGCCACTACATATCCGCCCTGCTTGCCGGCACCGGGTCCGAGATCAATCACATAATCAGCACGGCGAATAGTTTCCTCGTCATGTTCAACCACCAGCACGGTGTTTGACATGTCGCGCAAGTGTTCCAGCGTTTTCAGCAGGCGCTGATTGTCGCGCGGGTGCAACCCAATGCTGGGTTCGTCGAGCACGTAGAGTACCCCGCGAAGTTTTGAGCCGATCTGCGTGGCGAGGCGTATGCGCTGGGTCTCACCGCTGGAAAGGGAGGCGGCCGAGCGGTCGAGGCTCAAATAACCGAGTCCCACGGCGTTGAGGAATTCCAGCCTTTCGCTGATTTCGCTCACGATGCGCCGGGCCACCAGTTCCTCGCGCGGAGTGAGCTTCAGCCCGCTCATCACTGTACTCGTCTTGATCACAGGAAGAGCCGTGAGGTCGGCAATGGAAAGGTCCATCACCTTCACTGCCAGGCTTTCCGGCTTCAGGCGCTTGCCCTGACACTTGGGGCAGGGGACCGCCGACATATACTGGTTGTACCACTCACGATAACTCTCCGAACTCGCTTCGCCGTACCAGCGATCGAGCAGCGGCAGGATGCCGGAAAAGACCGTCGACTTGGGCGCGCCGTCGGCATTTTTTCCGTAAAGCAGAAGATTTTGGATTTTACGCGGCAAGCGTTCAAAAGGGGTCTTCAGGTCGAAGCCAATCTCTTCCGCGGCACGCAGCAGGCTGCGGTGAAGGATGCGGGATCCCGCGCCGGGGCCAAGTCCTCCCTCCAGCAGCGGCCTGGACCAGTCCACAATGACTTTGGCAGGGTCGAACGTAAACAGGCTCCCCAGCCCGCGACAAGAGGGGCAAGCACCGTAGACGCTGTTAAAGGAAAACGAGCGCGGCTCAAGGGCCGGAAGACTCATGCCACAATCCACGCACGCCCATTCTTGCGAGTAAAGCCGCTCCTCGCCATTCACCACCGCCACTTCCACAATGCCTTTGGCAAGCTTCATGGCGGTTTCAATGGAAGCGGCCAGCCGGCTCTCGATTCCCGCTTTCAGCAGCAGGCGATCGACGACGACCTCGACGGTGTGATTCTTCCGCCGGTCCAGCTTGATTTCCTCATCCAGTTGGCGCAGTTGCTTATCCACCCTGACGCGCAAATAGCCTTCCTCCGCGAGTTGCTCAAAAAGCTTGCGGAACTCCCCTTTGCGCCCGCGCACAATCGGCGCCAGGATCATCACCCGCTCGCCCTCGCCATTGCCGCCATTCCCTTCCTGGTACAAAGCCATGATCGATGCGACGATCTGCTCGGTGGTCTGCCGGGAGATTTCACGCCCGCAGCGATGGCAGTGCGCCACACCGATGGACGAGTAAAGCAGCCGAAGGTAATCGTAGATTTCCGTGATGGTGCCCACGGTGGAACGCGGGCTGCGGCTGGTGGTCTTCTGCTCGATGGAAATCGCCGGGCTGAGGCCCTCGACGG
>CAYTMD010000538.1:0-4515 GCA_964438685.1 uncultured Acidobacteriota bacterium | reverse complement strand
TTCCCCTCGCCCCCTTGGGGGAGAGGGGGGACCGCAAGGCGGGGGGAGAGGGGGTCTTTACCAAAATGGAATTCGTTCGACGGAGCAGCAATAGCAAGGCAAAAGTGAAACGGCCTCAACGTCGGCAGCATCTCACTAGGCCCCAGAGTTTTTGACCCCCTCACCCGTCCCGCCCCGGCTGATGAAAACGCCGGTTGCGGGCCACCCTCTCCCCCAAGGGGGCGAGGGATATGTCTTCCCTTGGTCTCCGCTGGAAACAGGTTGCCTCGACCGCCAGTATGAGAATGACCCCCAGCTTCCCCGCATGGCGACCGCTTGTGCTGCACCTCGTTCCAAACCTGACGACATCTGTTTTGGACGCGAGTAACGATCTTTCGCCCGCTACACGGGCTCGGTGCCCCATGGCGCTTATTCTAGCGCCTATGCCCCAAGGGGGCGAGGGATGTAGATTCAAATTACCTCTCCCCTCGCCCCCTTGGGGGAGAGGGGCCGGGGGGGAGGGGGTCAAGTCGGGACAACTCAGCTTAACCCGGATTATTCATGAAAGCGATAAGCGAGGGACGGCTTTAAGAATGTTTCACACAGAGTCCACGGAGTGCTTTGTCGATGGAATTACCGAAGCGTTTGACCACAGAGTGCACAGATAACATCTCTGGACCTCTCTGTGGTCTCTGTGCCTTAACTCCGTGACCTCTGTGCGAAATTCTTTACCGCCCTCCATCGCTGCAAGAAGTTCATCGATAATCCGGGTTAAGTGAACAGTATTGAATTCTGCCCGCCTTATTGCTTCAAACCTTTCACCACGAAGTAACTAATCGAATGCGGAACTTCTTTGAACCAATGGGGAATTCCGGCGGGGATCACGATCACATCACCTTTAGTCAAATGGTGGACCTCGCCGCCGATAATATCGGTTCCAGCCAACTGGTCAGGTAAACTCACGTGGGACCCCACCATCTTGCCGCCAGTGATGAGGGTGCCTTCGCCGTCGGTCACGTAAAAGACGTCGCTTTCCTTTACGTGCAGCTCAACATGACCGGGCCCGTTGCGGTGGCTACACATGACGATAAGGTCAGAAGCGTTAAGCAAAACGCTGAAATGATCTGTGCCGGCCAGTGCAGTCGATACCTGCTCATGGCCAAAGTAGTGCACCCGAGGCGTGCCCTGGCCTCCCGGTAATAGAACCGCCGATGCCAATACCGCCAGAAGCAATCGTGGAAATCTCATCGTTGGTCTCCGTTTGCGCCGTCCCGAAATCGTTCTGGCTATCGCAAATTCACTGGGGATGGTTTGCCCGCCAAAGCCTTCACTTCGTCAATGACTTTCATGATCTGCACCGACTGGTCCACCTTGATGGGAAATTCCGAGCCTTCACGAATTGCCTTGTAAACCTCGCCCCATAACTCCCGTTGTGGCGGCCTTAAGGCAATCGTTTTCTCCACCCATGGTACGGAAATACCACTGCCAAAGGGTGCATCAATCGCGGGAGTTGATGCGCGTGCCGCGCCGGCAGCCACCGCTGCCGGATCGTAATGTTTCACGTGGATAGATTTTCCATCACAGCTTAGGGCCCCCAGCTTGCCAAAGGCGGAGAAGGAAACTTCGTCGAACGCGGCGCCCCCCGACATTTCCAAGTCAACAACCAGCCCGCTTTCCCCTTTGAAAATAACCTTCGCGTAGTCCTCCGCATCGCCCCTGGCCGCCACCCGCCTGGTCTCGGCCCATTGCGTTTCATATTTCCACCCGAGAAATTCCAGGCAATGATCGATGAAGTGCGGCCCCATGTTCAACAGCATTCCACCGCCGCACTCCTGCAAAGTCTGCCAGTCATCGCGCAGGTCGTACTTTAGAAAGCGCACCCGAATCAAAAACACTTCCCCGAGGAGGCCGGAATCAATAAGCTCCTTCACCTGCACGAAGTCACTCGCGAAGCGTCGATTATGCCGGATGAATAATTTTCCTTTCGAGCGCTTTGCCGCAGCCTGCAACTCCTGGGCCTCAGGATACGAAACGCTGATGGGCTTTTCCAGAAACACATGCTTATCCGCCTTGAGGGCGGCCATCGCCATGGGCGCGTGATCCGCCGAACGAGTCGCCACGTTCACCAGCTCAACATGGGGATCGTTGATCAGATCCCGATAGTCGCTGTAAATCGCACAATGAAACTTCGCCCGAGCCAGCTCCTGCCGGTCCTTGCTTCGGACGGACACCGCGGCGAATTGAAATTTGTCAGCCATTCCCTCAAGTTCAACCGCGTGCAATTGCACCGTCGCCCGGCCATAGCCAATCACACCCATCCTTATTGGACCCGCGCTTCCCATCGTCGATCTCCACACATCACCAGATTTAGAGTTGAGTTTTCATCGTTGACCACGCGGAAAAAGTTGTCAAGAAGAGGAACATCGATATCAAAAGGCATTTGATTACACCGAATCATAGTATTTGACACGTCTCCACACACCTCATAGCATTCGGTACGCAGTAAGGAAGGAAAACCATGAGCTTCCTGGATAATGACGGGCCGCTTGCCGATGTGGGATCGACGCTCAGGCACACTCTTTCCAACGCATTTCGCGTGGTGGATTTGACGGCCACGCTCAATGAGCAAACTCCGTGCTACCCTACGGATCCTCCCTTTACCAAGTCTTGGCATACCTTGCATAGCGAGCAGGGGTTTTATGTGTCGCGGTTGGAGATGGGCGCGCATTCCGGAACGCATGTTGACGCTCCCCTACATTTTCTGGGTGATGGGTTTCCCGACGTGACCCAATTCCCTTTACAAGCGCTTATAGGGGATGCTATCGCATTGGAAAGGCCCAAAAGCCCTGGTGAGGACTTAACTGTCGCAGACCTGGCGGGTGCAGACATTAAGTCTGGCGACATTGTGCTGTTTCGCACTGGCTGGGACAAACGGTCCGCATCACCCGCTTTCTTTCAGGATGAATGGCCGGGCTTGCAGCCTTCCCTCGTCGAGGAGTTGATCCGTCGCGGGGTCAAGGCGGTGGGCGGCGATATCGCCTCTGCCGACAGTCCTGCCGCCATCGCCGCCGGAGCGCCCTCGCATAAACTGGCGGGACGCGCCGGAATGCCCATTTTCGAGGGCCTCATCAATCTGGATCAAGTTGTAGGGCAGCGTTTCTTTTTCGTAGGCCTTCCATTGAAATTGGAGGGAGGTGAAGCGAGCCCCATCCGGGCGGTCGCTCTCCTGCCCAACGTCAATCCGCCAAGTAACGCGCCGCAGAAACGATGATGCCATGGCAGACTCCGCCGCGATTAGTGCGCGTGGCCATTCGTCCTATATCGCAACGATTTGTGGGGTATCCCGAATAGAGATTCAAATAGTGCGGCACACCCCCCACGCAAACCTCCCATCCAAAAAGATTCTGCGTCCTGCAGGTCCGTCCGAATCTTACCAACCAGCGGGTGTATAATGACGCCCTCCTTTGAGTAACACTCCCGGGAGGCGCGCTGCCGGTCGCAGTCGAATTCCCCCCAGCGGGGATCTCAAGCCCAGCGTAATCAAGTCAACGAGGTAAACATGAATAGGACCGCTCATCATCAGGTGCCGGCAAGACGCACGGCATCGGTTTCATTTTGCTCCGCCGCGATCTTAGGGATGCTGACTTTGGCGATGGCGCTTTCGACATTCTCCGCCTTCGCGCAAGACAAACCCGCCGCAGCGCAGCCTGCCGTCAAAGCCGCAGTACATGCGGGGCCCGACCTTACCAAGCCGACCCTCTACGTCGTTGGCTACGCCCATTTGGACACCGAATGGCGCTGGGAATACCCGCAAGTTATCAGCGAATACCTTCCCAAAACAATGCGCGCCAATTTCGATCTGTTTGAAAAGTACCCGCACTATATTTTTAATTTTAGTGGCGCCAATCGCTATCGCATGATGAAGGAATACTTCCCCGCTGATTACGAAAAGCTGCGCCATTACGTTAAGACAGGCCGGTGGTTTCCGGCGGGTTCGTCGATGGAAGAAAATGACGTGAACTCCCCCTCACCCGAATCGATCATCCGCCAAGTCCTATACGGCAATGACTATTACCGCCGTGAATTCGGAGTAGCGAGCCAGGAATTCATGCTGCCCGATTGTTTCGGCTTCCCCGCTTCTTTGCCGAGCCTCCTGGCGGCGGCAGGTGTGAAAGGATTCTCCACTCAAAAGCTTAGCTGGGGCTCATCCGCTCCGGTAGGGGGCCCCACTTCGCCGGAAAAGACCCCCAAGGGTATCCCTTTCAATGTTGGAATTTGGGACGGTCCGGGCGGCAAGAGTCTTCTGGCCGCGTTCAACCCGCTCACATATAGCGGCACAATCTATTACGACCTTAGCAAGAGCAGTCCGCAGTTCGCCCAGCAACATTATTATGTCGACTGGCCCGAGCGCCTGAGATTAGACGGCAAAGCCACCGGTCTTGCCGTTGATTACCATTACTACGGCACCGGCGACATTGGGGGATCACCCTCGGAGGCCTCAGTAAAGCTGCTGGAGGCCATCGTTACCAAGAGTCG
>CAYTMD010000537.1:0-4518 GCA_964438685.1 uncultured Acidobacteriota bacterium | reverse complement strand
GGCGAAAGAAAGGGACCCTTCGCGTTGGCCGCGACAATCCTGGGGTTTCGCCCTAATCGCCGCGTTTTACTTCTTTCGCCCCGCTGGGGCTCATTGCGGGGGCGCTCCCTTGACCCACGGCTTACGCCGTGGGCTACGATCTTACGCCGCTACGCGGCTGGTGCCGTCGCGGTCTTAGGTCAACGCTTATGAGGCAACGCCCCCGGAAAGCGTGCCGCCAACAAGGCTCGACCCTGAAAGGGTCGAACTCGGGTGACATCTCGCATGTTTTGCGTCCCACATTAGCGGGGAATGCGACCCTTTCAGGGTCGGGACGATGGGCCGGGCTTTCCGGGGGCGTTGCCCCCGGCTACTATATTGTGCCCTTGCAGGGCGTCGAAAAGACCACGAGCTTTTCCGCAGCCTGCGTAGCCCTGCCCTTCCGAGGGCTATGAAGCAATCGCTTATTAACACTGCCTGCCACTTGTCTCTAACTTCATACTCATGGCTTTTAACTTCTCCCGCCTTTACCGCCCGGGGAAGCTAAACCTCACACCGGCGAGGAAATTGAATGGCAGCGACGGGTACCCGAAAACTTCCTCGTACTTCTGGTCAACGATGTTGTCGAGCCGGCCGTATATTTCCACACCGCGCGGCAAGCGGTAAGAGAACCCGCCATCCACGCGGACGTAACCCTTATTCGTGAACAGGCACGGCATGCCCAACGTGCAGGCATATGCTCCATAATTCGGCTCGATGTCCAGAACCGGTCCGCGAATATAAGCGTTGGTATTGAGCATCAGGTTGCCATGCCGCCAGGTGAGATTGTATGCGCCGGAATTGCGCGGCCGGCGAAACAATTCCTGCCCCACTTGCAACGGTGCAAGCACCTGTGATGTTCCGTTAAGAGCAAGGACCACCGTGTTGTCCAGTGTATATTCCGCCGACATTTGCAAAGACTTGATGGGATGGACCTGGAAAGAGATTTCCGCCCCCTGCGCTCGTGAGTTGCCAAGATTATCCGAGGCAAACGAACTCAGGTTTGTCAACGACCCCCCCAACGTCACAATCTGGTCCTTGAAATGATTGTTGAAGTAGGTGAAATCCAACACTGCCTTGTCCTGAAAGAACCGCTGCTCGATTCCAGTGTCAAAGCTGATGCTCTTTTCAGGCTTCAGATGGGGGTTGTTGGTAAAGGCCAGGTTGAAACCGTCTGGCGCGCGAATGCCCGTCCCGAAACTTGCGTGCAGACGGGTTCCATCCATTGAGCCGCCGTTCGATTCCCGCAGCATATACGCCGCTGAAACGCGGGGATTCACCTTGACGATCGTACTGGGGTCAAGCAGCGGGCGGCCGGCGGAACTGTCTGCCGGCAGCGAATGCGTGCGCAAATCATCCACGCGGAATCCCGTGGTGAGGTAGAGGCGGTGCGTGGGGCTCCAACGATTTTCCGCGAAGAAAGCCAGGCTGGTGCGGGGGAGTATAAACGGCACGCCATTGTTATCCGCGATGTAAGTGTCTTCCACCTGTTCGCGATTGTATTCAAATCCCGCCACGAAGAAGTCCTTGTTGGAGACTGCAATCTCGCTGCGCGTGTTCAGAACACCCCGCAGATTGTTGGAGTAGGAATCTCCATAGGGCGAGCGGAAGTAGGAATCATTAGTGGAAACGTTCCCCGTGGTGACTTGCTGGAACTTGGAGGTAATCTGTTCGGAGTAACTGCCTTCCCATCCGAACATGTTTTGCTTGTCACGAGAGATGGTGTCGATTCCCGCAAAAAGGCCGTCCGGATCGGATCCATAGGGGCCGGGCGCACCGGCGTTATTGGCGTTGCCGAAGAAATGGAAATCCAACCGCCGGCGCTGGCTGCGGTGATAGCCGAGGCTTAGAAATGCCGACTGGTTGCGGTATTGGTCGTTGGCGACGAGCCCCCCGGAGTCAAGCCGGGAAACATCAAAGCCCCAGTTCAGGCCGTGGGTCAGGCCGCTTCCGTCGGCAAGAAAACGGCGAGTGGTAAAGCTTCCACCCTCTGCCTGCAAGGTGAAATGCGGAGTGCCCTCACCCTGCAGCGTCACGATGTTGATAACGCTGGTGACGGCATTGGGACCATAGAGCGCGCTTTCCGGGCCGCGGGTTACTTCCACGCGCTGAACACCATCGGCCGGCAGCGGGGCAAAATCAAAGCTGCCGCCGAATTGGTTCAGCTCCATGCCATCGACCATTACCAGATTGTAATTGGACTCTCCACCGCGAACGAAGACGCCGGTGGCGCCTCCGTGGCGGCCGGCCTGGCTTGCCTCAACACCAGGGATTCCGGTGAGCACGTCCAGCACATTTTGAGCAGCGCGGTCGTTGATCTCCTGCCCCGAAACTACGGAGACCGAGGACCCAACTTCCGATGCCAACGAGCCTGCCAGCGAGGCCGATACCACCACTTGCTGTTGGACGGCACTCAATTGCAAATGTAGTTCCAGCGTTTGGATTTTAGCTCCGTAAATTTCCACCTCTGCTTGGGGGGATGCAAGCCCAGGCGCATCAACAGCCAGTGTGTACTTTCCATCGGCGAGAGGAGCAAACTTAAAGACTCCCTGGGAATCCGTCTGCTGCTGGTCTACAACGGCCAGCGACCTGAGCAGGGTTACGTGTGCTTGCGGAACCGGGCGGCCGCTGGGGTCCAGGACAGTCCCCTTCAGTGCTCCTGCCTGTACCGCGGTTGCGGAAAATAGAACTAAAAGTGCGCCCAGCAGAAAGGAGGGCCAAATTGCAAAGTTGTGAGGGGTATTGCTTTCCAAACGGCCGGCCGGGGCTCGCAATCGCGCGTCCCCGTCCTTCAAATTTTGCTGCATCACAGAAGACTCCTTCTCCCCGTTTCTCACGACGGGGGCATGCGGAAGGAATCCCAAGGAGGAGGCGAAAATAAAAAAGCCTTCCTGTTCCTAAAGGCGGAATCGGAAGGCTTCGCAGTCTTCCCCAGGACTCTTTCCGTCGAAGAGTTAGGTTGAATATGAGGTTCCCGGGCAGGTTTCCTGACTCTCGGGTCGTCACCACATCCTCAGCCTTCCCCTTCTGCGCAAGGCAGAACAGTGGCCGGCAACAATGCCTGGGAGGATGCGGCTCGCCGATCACAGTGGCGGGACCGCGGCCGATTTTAACGGCCTTTCCTTTTTCCCCGTTTTCAAGCGGGGCACCGCAGGAACACACGTTGTCAGATTACCAACAACGTTCTGGAAATTATCACCTGCGAAGCAAAGCTGTCAATGGGGGTTATTTCGGTTGGATGGGTCAATCTGCGTGGAGGCGGCTTTACGCCGCTATTGGCGGGGTAAACCCGCCTCTACAGCCATCTGGCGAGGCAAACTCGCCGCTACGTTCACTTTAGTTTACCCAGCGGCCGTGTTTGTCTTTCTTCTCCTGGTCGCGCATGTACACTTCAAATTTCTTGCGCAATTGGGCGCGCCGCCAGTCGTGATACTGAAGTTGCAGGCGATAAGGAAGAGCCCAACCTCGCAGGTAAATGTACCCGAAGAGCATGCCGCCCAGGTGCGCAACGTGGCTGACATTGGAACCGGGATCGCTGAAGGAACTTACGAACTCGATGACTCCCATAAGAGCCACGAACCACTTGGCCTTGAGGGGGACGATGAAGGCCCAGAGGATCATGCGCTCGGGGAAGAGCATTCCATAGGCCAGCAGTAACCCATACACCGCACCGGAACAACCGATGGTTACCGACGGGCCTGCCGGCCGGAAGAGTGTGCTCAGGGTCACATCCAGAATTCCAGCCCCAACGCCGGCCACAAAATAGAAGGTCAGGAATTTCTTCCCCCCCCACAGGCTTTCAAGGTCCGGTCCAAACATCCACAACGCGAACATGTTGAAGATAATGTGGAACCATCCCCCATGGAGGAACAGGTAAGTCACAAGTTGCCAAACGAAAAGCCTGTGCACTACCAGGTCTGGTCGAAGCCCGAACCAGGAAAGGTAGTCGAAGAAGTCGAAAAATCTCTCCCCGAATATTTGAGCGGGGATGTAAGTGAGAACAAAAGCCGCACTCGTGATAATGATCAACTTCTTGACCATCGGGGTGAGCGGTGGCCCAAATGAAAAACCGACTTGGCGATAAGACGACATCAATAGAAGCGTACCATAGAACTGACATTGTGGGCTGAAGCTGGTAAGCAGCCTCTCAGTGAGCCTCCACGAGCGCCTCGAACCGGAAATCTAACACTAATCCCCCAAACTCACCCCAAAGCTCCTGGTGTGGCGTCCCGTGTAATTCATTGCAATGAATCGATGGATGCCTCCTACCCTGGATCACTCGTGTCCAAAACAGATCGCGTCAGGTTGGGAATGAGGTGCAGCACAAGCGCTCGCTATGCGGGGAAGCTGGGGCTCTTTCGCACGCTGGCGGTCGAGCCAACCTGTTTCCAGCGAAGACCAAGGAAAGACAGATCCCTCGCCCCCTTGGGGGAGAGGGTGGCCCACAACCGGCGCTTTCATCAGCCGGGGCGGGACGGGTGAGGGGGTCAAAAACTCTGG
>CAYTMD010000536.1:0-4531 GCA_964438685.1 uncultured Acidobacteriota bacterium | reverse complement strand
GCCATGGTGCCGCATTCGTAGCAATAGAAAGTCCAGTCCATGCACAGAGCGCGCAGCTTCAAAGCGTCCGTGGGAATTTCCTGGAAGATCTTCTGGGCGTCAAAGGGGCCGTAGTAATCCCCTACGCCGGCGTGGTCGCGCCCCACAATCAAGTGCGAGCAGCCATAATTCTGGCGGAATACGGCGTGAAGAAGGGCCTCGCGCGGTCCCGCATAACGCATCTCCATGGGGTATCCGCCCTGGATCACGCGATCCCGCCGGAAATACTTGTTCACCAGCGCGTCGATGGCTTTCACACGAACTTCTGCCGGAATGTCGCCGGGTTTCAGCTTGCCCACCAGTTGGTGGATGTAAACGCCGTCGCAGACCTCGATAGCGATCCATGCCAGGTAAGCGTGGGAATTGTGCATGGGGTTGCGGAGCTGAAGAGCCGCTACCGTGCTCCATCCCCGCTCTTCAAATAATTTGCGGGCTTCCGCCGGTCGTTGATAAATGCCCTTAAACATTTCCGGGTAATAGGATTCAGAGATGACTTTTACCGGGCCCGCAAGATTGACCGGTCCCTGCTCCATGACCTTCTGCACGCCGGGGTGAGCGGAGTCCGTGGTGCCGAACACCTGTTTACACTCGTACTCCTTGTCGATGGAGTATTTTTCCGCCACCTTCATAGTGCCCATGATGGACTCGGTTTCAACGTCCCACAGGGCCACTTCTTCGCCAATGGCGATGGCCTTGGCCAGGTCTTCCGCTGCGGACAAGGTAATGGGGATGGGCCAGAAAAGGCCCTTCCTGCTGGCTAGACTGTAGGTTTCGCAGCAACCCTTCCAGTCGTCCTTGCCCATAAACCCCTCGATGGGAGTAAATGCGCCAATTCCCATCATGATAAGATCACTCGTTTCCCGAGTAGTCATGGGGACTTTCTTTAAGGTTTCGGCCCTCTTGCCCTCCTGCTCGCACGATGAGCCTTCCAATAGAAGGGGTGTTAATTGGCTGCTCCCATGAGGGAGAATCAGCTTGCTCATTAGAACCTCCGATGAGAATTGCACCACGTGGTTACACGCCACATGCTTGCATGGAATCGTCTCAAACCGTTGAACGATTGAGTTCCTTGTGTAAAAGCCCAAACTTGAACATGATACCCTTTGCAAGGTTTACCCGCATAGAGGGAAGACACAGGTCTGCACGCTTCAATATTCTCGGTCCTCTTTGCAGCCTGAAAGAACACACGTCTTGGTGTGTGATTCGCGAAGCGCCTCCCCAAATGCCATCGCGCCCCAAATGAGGTGTGTCGAGAGCAAGAGAAGGATCGGATGCGCGAGGCAATTGACCAAATCGAAGTCTCCGGTTGAGGTGCAAGGGCTCGCTGACTGCATTCTGAGGTTAGAATAGATGTTGTGGCAGCCGACTGCGCGTGCACCGGAGCGGGAGCCAATCCTAGAGAAGTCATTGGAGGGGCTGCGCGCCTTGAAGAAGAGCCGCCGTACCGATCAGATCTTTTCACCATTAGGGGAGTTCATTCAATGTGTAAGGACTTAAATCAATATCAGCTAGGGCCGCTTCATAATCTCGGGAGAATTTGGGAGGCGATATTTGTTGTCTCCGTATGTCTGGCCCAGACGGCAATGGCGCTTACGCCGGCCGGTTTGAAAACGGAATATCTGGATAATCCGCAAGGGATGGATGTTCTTCGTCCTCGTTTAAATTGGATTTTTAATGCCACGGGGCGCGCTCAGAAGCAGGTCGCCTATCAAATCCAGGTGGCGGACTCCGCCGAGCAGCTCAAATCCGGAAAGGGCATTACTTGGGATAGCGGGAAAGTGCCCTCCAACCAGAACTTTGGCATCGCCTACGACGGGCCGGAATTGGCCAGCGGCACGCGGCACTATTGGCGGGTCAAAGTTTGGGACCAGGACGGCAAAGCTTCCATTTGGTCACCCACTGCGTCGTGGGGAATGGGTTTGTTGCAGCCTTCCGATTGGAAAGGGAAGTGGATTGGCGCGTCCAATGAGATGACGTGTCCGCTTCTGCGCAAAGAATTCCCCGTGAGCAAGAAAATTAAGCAAGCCACCGCCTATGTGTTTGGCTTTGGCTTTTACGAACTGCACATCAACGGAGCCAAGGTTGGCGATCACGTTTTGTCGCCAGTCAATTCTGATTACAAAAAGAATCTCTATTACGACACGTACGATGTCACGGCTCTTTTGCGGCAGGGCGGCAATGCCGCAGGTCTTTGGCTGGCCAATGGCTACGATCGGAATTACAACCAATACGGTTATCGCTGGATGGGCGGGAAGCAGGCAATCCTACAAATTGACATCCAGTTTATGGATGGCACTCACTCCAGCATCGTGACGGACGAATCCTGGAAAGCGGCAGAGAGCCCCATACTTTCGAATAGCATTTATAACGGTGAAACCTACGACGCCCGCCGCGAAAAAATTGGATGGGATCGGTTTGGGTACAACGATCGCGACTGGCAATCGGTGCAGATTCTGCCCGCCCCTGCCGGTTTGATGCGGTCACGTTTGATGCCGCCCATCAGGGTTCGCGGGACGATCCACCCCATCAAGGTGAATCAGCCCAAGCCGGGAATGTTTGTCTTTGACATGGGGCAGAACATGGCCGGGTGGACACGCCTGCGAGCCAGCGGAGCGGCGGGCACCACTATCGTAATGCGTCATGCGGAAGATCTGCTTCCGGATGGGACTTTGGACATCCTGACCAACCGGGCCGCCAAGGCTACGGACACCTTCATTTTGAAGGGCGCGGGAGTTGAAGTCTTCCAGCCGCGGTTCACCTATCACGGATATCGATATGTCGCTGTCACCGGTTACCCCGGAACCCCCACTCTCGAAAGTATCGAAGGTGCAGTGGTCCACGACGGCTTCGACTCCGTGGGTCATTTTCAGTCCTCTGATCCTCTGCTGAACCGAATCCATCGCAATCTTCAGTGGGGCGTGATGAATAATCTGATGGGATACCCCACGGACAACCCCGTCCGCAACGAACGTACCCCTTGCCTGATGGATTCGATGATGGCGGAAGAGACCGCGCTCTACAACTTCGACATGAGTAATTACTACCCTAAGTGGTTACGGGATATCGAAGGTGGAAGAGACGCCCCGAATTGGGCCGGCGACGAGGTGTTCCTGGCCATGCTGATTTACCAGCACTATGGCAATCGCCGTATTTTGGAAGAGAGCTACGAAAATTCCAAAGAGTTAGTCGACGCTTTTGCCGTGCAAGCCGCCAAACCGAACGCCTGGAAAGATGATTATGGGGACTGGTGCCCGCCCTGGCAAAGCGGCCATTACCAGGTCTGCTTCAGCGAGGGAGCGATCGTCAATACCGCCGTTTATTACCGGTCCACGCTGCTGCTTTCGCAAATGGCCGAAATCTTGGGCAAGACATCCGACGCCGCGACTTATAAGGAGCGGGCTGAATCCATCCTACGCGCGTTTAATGCCCAGCAATATAAAGCCGGCGAACACTGCTATGGAAGCGGGCGGCAGGTGACTTCCGTCATGCCGCTGGCCTTTGACATGGTGCCGTCCGATCAGAAGCCTGCCGTGGCCAATGCTCTGCTCGAACGGCTGAAGGGGAGAGATCGCGAACACCTGGACACAGGAATATTCGGCACTCGCTATCTGTTTGACGTCCTGATCGACAACGGATTTGCCGATGCTGCCTACACGGCCCTGACCCAGACCACCTATCCCAGTTATGGATACCAGATTCGCCTGGGGGCAACCACCACGTGGGAACAGTGGCACCTGACGGGCGGCATGGAGACCCACGATCACGCTATGTTTGCCGGCCCCGACAGCACTTTCTATTCCCGATTGGCGGGCATTCGGCCGGCTCAGCCTGGGTACAAGGAGATACTTATCCGTCCCGCGTTTCCCAAGGGATTAACTTCCGTCGACTGCTCCGTGCGTACGCTGATGGGAGAAATCGTATCCAACTGGAAGGTCCAAAACGGCGTGGTTCAGGAAGTCACCATTCCTCCCAACGCCACGGCCATTGTTTATGTGCCGGCAACAGATGCTGGGCAAGTCAAGGAAAGTGGTCAGCCAGCCACGCAAGCCAAAGGGGTTCGATTTTTGCGGCTGGAGAATGGATCCGCAGTGTTTTCCGTGGAGTCAGGCTCCTATAAGTTTGCAGTTAGCGCCGGTGGGTCCAACGCTCATCCAGCCTTGGGCGCTGGCCATTAGATGCTAACCTGCAAGAGGTACGCAAAATAGCGTGACGGCTTACTCTTCGTAGCGCCGGGGTCCCGGCGGCATTACCCACTTCCGGCAGGTTGCCGGCGCTACGCTGGAGCTGGAATTTCATCTGCGTGTGTCCCATCGCATTGGCACACTCAGGCTGGGAATGACGTTCAGCGCAAGCGCTTGTTATGCGGGGAAGCTCGGGCTCTTTCGCACCGTATCGGTCGAGCCAACCTATTTCCAGCGGAAATCGAGGGAATTCCGGTCCCTCGCCCCCTTGGGGGAGAGGGTGGACTGCAGCCGGCGTTTTCATCAGCCGG
>CAYTMD010000535.1:0-4536 GCA_964438685.1 uncultured Acidobacteriota bacterium | reverse complement strand
ATCGTTCACGAGCAGAACCGTGTTCGCCACACGGCTCGTCTGCTAATTTGGACAGTAGTGACGATCTTTCGCCCGTCAGCTGACGGGCTGGCGAGTGATCCGTTCCGCTTGATTTCAATCTTGTGTGCGGCCAGCGCTGCGCATTGCGCACCACCAATGGTAAGATGTGCCCCAAGGGTCAGGAAGATTCTATGCTTGAAATTGATCTCGCGCTTCCGCACGCATACGCAGTGGAAGAAATGGGTGATCTGCCGGGGACGGGGAAGTTCGATGTCCCAGTGATTTTCTTTCCGCCGCCCAAGAATAGGTTGGAGCACGACGGCTTGTGGTTGAAAGTAACGGCTGCCAGCGGCAAGAGATGGATCGGTGTCTTCAAGTTCGGCCATGTGTCTCCTCCTGCCTTCTCTTGCGTGGTTGATTCACTCGATCCCGATCGGATGTGCGTCATATCGAAAGGCGCAGCCTACATCGTCAAGGCGGACCAACCCGAAGCGTGGGAGCAAATTCCGTTAGTCCCTGTCGTGGATTTTAGGGTGATTCGTGATGCCGGGCTTCTGATCTTTTCAGATTTCATCCGATTGGTGGCTTATGGCAGCGGCGGTCTCGCCTGGCGAAGCCCTCGGGTTTGCTGGGATGGGCTGAAGATTGTAAGCGTGAACCGCGGGATCATTGAGGGCATTGGATACGACCCAAACGATCTGGCCACGCACGAGTCGCGTTTCGTGGTTGACCTGAAAACCGGCCGCTCCCTGCTTCCTTCGCCTGCCTCAATCGACGGCAAGCCCTTATGGTAGTGGGTGTGGCTCGGACCCGGTGAAGCCGGATCGTGAATGCCAAGCCGCTGACCCCGAAGTGCAGTAAGCAGAAAGCAGTAGGCAGAAAGCAGTAGGCAGAAGGCAGTAGGCAGAACGCGGAAGGGTGAAGTGTGACGGAAGAATCCCCGATTTCCGCGCCGGCCCTGACTCCTGACACCTCTTTCCTCGAGTCCCGCGTACTGTATCCCGAGTTTCGCACCCATCGCCACGCCTGGCCCTTTGCGAGTGCTCGCCACCGTTTGATTTCAATCTTGTCATTGCGTTGTAGCTTCGCGCTCGAAAGTTTGGGGTTGCAATAGTTCTGACGGCCCGAAAACCCCTCATGTTCTTTAGGGAAGATGTCGATAGCATATGTGTGACGAGAGCCAAGATTACGAACTGGCGGTGTAATGCGCCCCGGCAACCGCAAGCGAATATTTGGCCCGATTTTGAGCCCCAAGAGGGCGACGTATCACACCTTTGTTGGCCTGGGTTGTGATAAGACGCCCCTTTGGGGCTGAGCAATTTCCTGATCGCGGGCTGCGCCCGCCCCTATAGCCCGTAAAGCGGGCGAAAGATCGTAGCCCACTGCGTAAGCGGTGGGTAAAGGAGTCGAGGAAAAGTCAGGCAAGCCCTGGAGGGGCGGAAGAACATGTCGCACACCTTCACGAATCTGCTAACCCACGTGATTTTCAGCACCAAGGATCGTGAGCCTCTTATCACGGCGGCCCTTCACGACGACCTTCTCGCCTACCTGGGTGGAATCGTGCGCGAGGTGGGCGGTGTCCTGAGAGCTTCCAATGCCCGGTCCGACCATGTTCATCTGCTCTGTTCGTTGCCACCGACGGCGGCGACAGCCGACGCCCTGCGGCTGGTGAAGACGAATTCCTCGCGCTGGGTGCACGGCAGTCGAGATTATCCCGGCTTTGACTGGCAAACCGGTTACGGAGCATTCAGCGTAAGCCAATCCCAGGCGCCTGCCGTGGTGCAATATATTGCTGACCAGGAGAAGCATCACCACCGCGTGACGTTCCAGGAAGAATTCATTGCCATTCTCAAGAAACATGGTATCGCCTACGATGAGCGTTATATATGGTCGTGATTTCTTTCGCCCCTTACGGGGCTTGGCGGGGGCGTGGGCGGGCGATTTTCCCACGGCTTGCGCCATGGGCTACGATCTTTCGCCCGCTTTGCGGGCTTGAGCGCGGCACGAGCCGTCGTTTTGCAGGCTGACTCGCACAGCGCGCAGCCCCGCGCTTCCCGTGCTCAATCAGCGCTGGTCTTGCCCCCCACGAACGCCATTTTGCGCCCGGCCCGGTCCAACCCCTAGCCCGTGAAACGGGCGTAAGATTGTAGCCCACCGCGTAAGCGGTGGGTAAAGGAATCAATGAAGATTGCCGCAAGCCCCAGAGGGGCGAAAGATCGTAGCCCACTGCGTAAGCGGTGGGTGAAGGGATCGAGGAAAATTCAGGCAAGCCCCGGAGGGGCGTAAGAACCAAGCTGTGCGGTGACTTCACATCGTCATCAGTGTCTGTGACACCAAGAAGAATTCCATTGGGCCGTCGCCATTAATCGTGATGTCTTTCGCCCCTTACGGGGCTTGGTGGGAATGGGAGAATCATTTTCCCACGGCTTGCGCCGTGGGCTACGATCTTTCGCCCGTCAGCTGACGGGCTGGGACATGGCCGCTTCGGCTTGATTCCAATCTTGTCGGTGGGTTGCAGATCGGCGTTGTGCACCGTCCCGTTCATCTTCCCCCGCTGCGTTGTCGTGACGTTCTATGAGCGCCTCCCGCGCTCGCCCCCGGTCACCCAACCCCCTACGCCCAGCACCTATTCCTAGACACATTCTCGCCCCGCCCTCTATAATGAACGTTAACCTCACGACGGAGGAGTCATGCACGAGAAGGAACCGCTGGAACTTAAGTCAACCATCAACCTACCCAAAACCTCATTTTCGATGAAAGCCAATTTGCCTCAGAACGAGCCTAAATGGCTTGCCGCTTGGGCAAAGGACAATCTATACGGGCAAATCCGGGAGTTGCGCAAAGACGCCCCGGTATTCACCCTGCACGACGGGCCGCCCTATGCCAACGGGCGCATCCACCTGGGCACGGCTCTCAACAAGATGCTGAAGGACTTCATCGTGAAGATGAAGACTTTGGAGGGCTTTAACACGCCGTACCGTCCTGGTTGGGACTGCCACGGCTTGCCCATTGAGATCAATGTGGACAAGGAACTGGGCCCCAAAAAGGCCCAGATGAGCACGGTGCAAGTGCGCCGCGCCTGCCGCAAGTTCGCGCAAAAATTCGTGGACATTCAGCGCCAGGATTTTATGCGCCTGGGGGTTCTGGGCGAGTGGGACAAGCCCTACCTGACGATGGATTATGAGTACGAAGCCCGCATTGCCGAAGCTTTTCTGGCCTTTCTCGGCGGCGGCTACGTTTATCGCGGGCGCAAGGCGGTGTACTGGTGCATCTCCTGCAAAACCGCGCTGGCGGAAGCGGAAGTGGAATATGAGAACGACCGCAGCCCGTCGATCTACGTGCGCTATCCGGTGACGTCAGACCCGGCTCAACTCGATCCGGCGCTGGCAGGCCGCAAACTCTGGGTGATGATCTGGACCACCACTCCCTGGACTTTGCCCGCCAGCATGGCCGTGGCGTTCCATCCGGATTTTGAATATGTGGTGGTGGGTGATGACAACCCGAACGGCGATGCCTACATTGTGGAGAGCCGCCGCATGGGGCCGGTGCTGGAAGCGACGGGTTTGAATGCTCCCAACATCCTGGCGCGCGTTCCCGCCAAGGCGATGGAGAAAATTCAAGTCCGCCATCCATTTCTCGACCGCGCCATTGTGCCGGTGATGGCGAATTATGTGACCGCCGAGGATGGCACGGGCATCGTGCACACCGCTCCCGGCCATGGCCGCGAAGACAATATAACCGGCGTGGCATACGGCATCGATATCTACTGCCCGGTGGATGAGTCGGGGAAAATCTTTGAGGGCCTGCCGGAGTATGCGGGCAAGCGCGTTTTTGAAGCCAACGCGCCCATCATCGAACTGCTGAAGGCGCGGGGAGTGCTGATGGGTCCGGCGGGGACGCTGGAACATTCCTATCCCCATTGTTGGCGCTGCCATAATCCCATCATCTTCCGCGCGGCGGAGCAGTGGTTCATCAATCTCGACCACAAGGAACTGCGCCAGCGCGCGCTGGATGAAATCAAGAAGACCCGCTGGGTTCCTTCGTGGGGGGAAGACCGCATTTCCAACATGATTGCCGAACGCCCTGACTGGTGCATCTCTCGGCAGCGCGTTTGGGGTGTGCCGCTTACCGTGTTCCATTGCGTGGACTGCAAGAAGCCCATCATCGACGCGGAACTTGCCCGGCACGCCGTTGAACTCTTCCGCACGGAAGGCGCCGACGCGTGGTACTCGCATACGGAAGCGGAACTGCTGCCGCCCGGCTATCACTGCCCGGATTGCGGTGGCACCAATTTACGCAAAGAGACCGACATCCTCGACGTCTGGTTTGACTCCGGGTCAAGCCACTATGCGGTTCTGGGGCATCGTCCGGATTTGCCGTGGCCTTCCGACGTTTATCTTGAGGCCGGCGACCAGTACCGCGGGTGGTTCCACAGTTCGCTGCTGGTGGCGCTGGGAACCAACGGCACCGCGCCTTACCGCCAGGTGCTGACGCACGGCTGGGTGCTGGATGCGCAGGGCCGCGCCATGTCGAAAT
>CAYTMD010000534.1:0-4539 GCA_964438685.1 uncultured Acidobacteriota bacterium | reverse complement strand
GTGCGGCTCGTGGTTGACGGAAGCGATCTTGAGCAAACCGCTTGAAGAACTCTCCAGTCTTACTCCCAACGATGTCGCAATCGGGCTCGATGGCCTGCCGCCAGCCTCGAATCATGCCGCCGTGCTTGCTATTGACGCCCTGAAGCGTCTGCTGGAGCAAGTTCGCAACCCGGGTTAATCCGGCGGTGCCCCTTAAATCTGGCCCCCAGCTCTGGGTCCCCAAACCCACCCTAGCTCTTTAATTCCGCCGCACAATAAGGGCAGTACTTATCGCCCGGTCGAACTTCCCGCTTGCACTGCGGGCAGGAAGGCCGCAGATCGTGCTTGCAGTCGGGGCAGAAATTGAACCGTGCGTTCACCACGGCGCCGCACCCGGGACAACTGTAGGGAAGGGGCTCGCGGATCAAGAAATAGATGATAAGCCCGATGAGGTAGGGCACAAAAATCGCGAGTAACGTCCACAGGGTGGAATTCATTCCGCGTCGTTTGGCATCGCGATTGATATAGCCGAATAACAGCAGAATAAAGCTGATGACCAGCGTGACCGCAGCCATGACGCCCATGCGGACGTCTACCGAAGCGGATCCACGGAGGTGAGTGAACACAGCCATGCCTTGCCCAGCGATGAACAGTGTGATCGTCAGGCCTTTGATCCAGCGAGGGATGATCCGGAACTCGTCGGCAAAGCGGATATTCTCGTGCGCCATGCGCCAACGGACCAGTCGTACCTCTTCATTCACGCGTTGTTTTTCTTCAGCCATTGATTCATTCTCGCTTTCTCCAGGCTTCTGCCCGGTGCTGCCGGTCGTTGCACTTCGGCGTTCCTATGTCGGGCTGCCCGTTTCTCAGTGGGGCAGAGTTGTATAGCCATCCCGGTTCGCGGCGCGCCGTTGTTGCCAGGCGGCGAGAACCGCCACCGCGCCTGCCGGCAACAGCCACCAAAGCGCAAAGGCCGTTTCCCAAATCATGTTGGGCAATGCGGCGTGGAGGCCGACCCACTGGAAGGCGTGCCAGACCAGCGGCGCACTCGCCACCCCCAACACCCAGGAGAGCGCGCAGGAAATCCACAGTGCCCGCATCCGGACTTGATTTTCGCGCAGCTCGCGAGCCCGCAACCGGACGCGGGCCTGCGTGATGCCGACGAGCTCGGGGGCAATACTTATAGTGTTTGAGCGCAACGCCTGCAGCGCGCGCTCGTTGGCACGGGCCCGGCCCTGGCACGTCGAGCATTCCGCCAGGTGCGCTTCCAACCATTGGCGATCGACGGGTAAGATTCCTTCCACATGCAAGGCGTCCATCAATTGGCAGGCGCGCTGGTGAACATCGGGATTCATACCGCTTCCTCCTCCAGAAAATCACGCAATGCTTCCATGCCGCGATAGAGCCGCGACTTCACCGTTGAGAGTGGAGCCTTTACGACTTCCGCAATCTCGCTTAAATCCAAGTCCTCCTGAAAGCGCAGCACCAGCACTTCGCGAGCCTCTGCCGGAAGCCGTCGCAGCACGTGTTTGATATTTTCAGCCTGCTCGCCCGCGGCCGCGGCCTCAAACGGGGTGGCGGATTCACAGTCCGGCCACTCGCGTGGTGCGCCCTCACTACCGGGATTCAATAGCGCATCCAGGCTCTCGGGTTGGCGCTGGCGCAGCAAGTCGATGGCGAGGTTGCGCGCAATGGAGAACAGCCAGGTTTCAAACCGCCATTGGGGATTGTAAAGGTGGCTCTTCTCCAGCACCCTGATCCAGGTCTCCTGGAAAAGGTCCTCGGCCACGGCGCGGTTGCCCGTGAGCGTCCAGAGGTAGCGGGGAAGCCGGAATTGATAGCGGCCAATCAGCTCATCCAGCAGGTCTGGATCACGACGCCGCAGTCCCCGCGCGATTTCCCGGGTTTCCAGTTCCATCGAATTCACGTAAAGGCAAAGGATGTTTTCCATTCTAAACGCAATACGAATCAGCCCTCAAAAAAGACGCATGGAGAACGCCAAAAGAATTCCACCACAGAGGTCACGGAGATCACGGAGATCAGACAGAGAAAGACAAGGGGCCGTGATATCTATCCAAGCCAACCGATGTTCTTTCCTCTGTGCTCTCTGTGCCCTCTGTGGTGAGTCTTTCCTTGCCGCAAAACCGCTGCCCGTAGTACGCTCAAGACTTATTCGGAGAGCGCTTTCCATGGGCACCCCCACAACGCCAATTTCCAGGAATGCCGATGATGGCTTGCTCTGCGGTTTCTGGTATCCCGCGATCCGCAGCTCGGAAATTCACGGGGGTGAATTGCGCCAGGCGACGCTGTTGGGTGTGCCCCTGGTCGTGGGGCGTACCGCGGCGGGCAATCCTTTCGCGATGCGCGACGCCTGCCCCCACCGAGGTATCCCGCTTTCTGATGGGAACTTTGACGGCAAACTTGTGGAGTGCTGCTATCACGGATGGAAATTTGAACCGGTTTCCGGGCAGTGCCGCGAAATTCCCTCGCTGATGCCCGACTCCAGGTTGAATCCGGAAAAGATTTATGCCAAGGCGTTCCCGGCGGAAGAGAACGACGGCTACCTGTGGGTTTATATTCCCGACCCGGAGGCTCCGAGCGTGCCGACTCCGCCCGCTCCGAGGCTGCCGGTATTCAGCCAGCGCTACAAGATTACTCAGCTCGCCGCAGATCTACCCTGCCATGTGGACCACGGGATCATTGGCTTGATGGATCCGGCCCACGGTCCGTTTGTGCACCAGGCATGGTGGTGGCGCACCCGGCGAAGCATTCGGGAAAAGGAAAAGACCTTTGAGCCCATACCCAACGGGTTTCGGATCATCCCCCATGCGCCTTCCGCCAATAGCGCGCCGTACAGACTGCTGGGTGTTTATGGCAAGCCCATTACCACGCAAATCGATTTTGTATTGCCCAACATGCGATTCGAGCAGATTCATTGCGGCGATTACTGGTTTTCCAGCCGCACCACCGTCACTCCGGTCACCGCCAGCCATTGCCGCATTGACTTCTGCGCGGCGTGGAACATCTTTGCCCATGTGCCGTTCTTGCTCTCGATCTTCCGTTTTTTCGGCAGCCGGTTTATCGATCAGGACACTCAGACCATGATCAAGCAGGCGCGTGGATTGAAGCACAATCCGCCGCTGATGCTCATCGATGACGCCGACCGCCCGGCCAAATGGTACTTCGCTTTGAAGGCCGCTTATCAGGAATCGCGCCGCACCGGCGAGCCCATTAAACACCCCATCGCCGGGCCCACCACGCTGCACTGGCGGAGTTAATCCACAGATTACACAGATTACGCAGATGAAAAGCGAAAGGATTAAAGCCCACGCTCCTCGCCCCTTTGAAGCGTAGGTTCAGGACTGCTCAAAACTGAGAATTGAAGACTGGTGAGTGATAAATCCTTTCCCTCGCCCCTTTGGGGGAGAGGGTGGACCGCAACCCGCGTTTTCATCAGTGGGGGCGGGACGGGTGAGGGGGTCAACTACGTGCAAATGGACAAGAGCGTAGCGTGATGAGAAGCTCGGGCCGGTCAACAGATTACGCAGATTTCACAGATTTAAATCCAGCCTTACTTCCAACCGTCTTCCGCTTTAGCCTTTACCCTTCAGCCTTTACCCTATAGCTTTTGCCCTTTACCCTTTCTCCAGCCGTTCATAGGTTCGGGGTTCGTCGACGTCCACCAGAATGCCGCGGTCGGCGACTTCCACAAATTGGGTCACGTCGCGATATTTTCGGGTGACGGTGTTGGCGGGTTCAACGGGTAGGAGCGCCAGCAACTCGGGAAACAATTTCTGGCTGATCACCACCGGGTGGCCGTGCTGGCCGTTGTAGGTTGGGATGAGGACTGGCGGGTGGGTGGACTTGAATTGTTCAATCAACTTCGCGATGACGTCAGCGGAGACGGCGGGGTGGTCGACGAGGCAGAGAATGACCGCTTCCGGCGCATCAACCACCGCCGCCGATAACCCCAGTTGCAGTGAAGATGTTTGTCCTCGCACGTAATCGTGGTTGACCACAACTCTCACGGCTGACAGGTTCACCGCACGCTGGATGGTTTCGGCATGATGCCCCAATACGACAGTAATCTTCTCCACTCCGGCGGCATTGAGATTGTTGATGATGGTTTCAAGAAAGGTTCGTCCGCGATAGGTGAGCAGGGCTTTGTCGCGCCCCATACGCCGGGATTCTCCTGCGGCGAGGATCAATCCTGCAATCATGTGGTTTGCTGAGCTTTCGGCTTGTATGCCAGGGAGGGAATGCTGGGCGACGCGTTGCGCCTTTCCGCAATCATCTCCGCGACAATAGCCACCGCGATTTCTTCCGGGGTGAGCGCGCCGATATCGAGCCCGATGGGCGAATGCACGCGTTCAATCCGGTCTGCCGGCACGCCTTCCAGCTCAAGCACTTTGCATATCTCTATAAACTTGCGCTTGCTCCCAATCATGCCAATGTAACGAGCCTGGGTGGTTACGGCCCATCGCATGCAATCGAGGTCGCCCTTGTGGCCGCGCGTCACCAGCACCAGGTAGGTGTGGTCGTTCACGCTGAGCTTGGGCA
>CAYTMD010000533.1:0-4550 GCA_964438685.1 uncultured Acidobacteriota bacterium | reverse complement strand
CGATCTCCGGTGGCGCCCAATACTCTATAGATGATTGCGCAATACAGTGACGCCAAACCACCGCCATCCCGGCGGCATTTTCCGGTGCCGGCAAGATGCCAGCGCTACCAAACCGTCGTACCACCGCCATCCCGGCGGCATTTTCCGGTGCCGGCAGGATGCCGTCGCTACACCCGCGAACCTCAATAGGTCGCAGGAAATCAGTACTCACTATGCCAAGCGCTCAATGGCGAAGGCCAAGCTAACTCATGAAAGTCCAAATAATATCGGACATAAGCGCATATCAACCCATTCTTCAATTCAAAACTCAATTATTAATTTCAATTGGATATAATATACGGGATTCCTGCTTCAAACATGAAATAAACAAGCATCCGTCCCACGATCAGACACAAGGGATTCCTTTACCGCCCCGAGCCCAACCTCAGAAGGTCAGCACAATGCCTTCCGGGTCAGGAGTCTTACGCGCGCGCACCATCAAGACAAACACCGCAGTGGCAAGACAAGGGATGATGGACCCGGCAATCACGATGGGCTGGAACGAGAATCGGTCGGAAATACGGCCGATCAAATAGGTGGAAATCAGGGTTCCAATGCCCGCCCCCGTGCCTCCCAAGCCGCTGACGGAGGCCACCGCCGCCGGATGAAAAACGTCGCTGGGCAGCGACAAGAACATGGTGGAGCAGGCGGCGTAAGCAAAAGTGGCAAGACCAAACACCAGCACCAGCGTGAAGTAGTGGCTGGTGAAAGCCGCGGGAATGAGGATCAACATGCTGGGCCCAAATATCAGCAACACCGTGCGGCGCGAGCGTCCCACTGACCAACCGCGGGCGATCCAATAGCTGGAAAGAGCCCCCCCGAAAAAGTTGCCCAGGTCAGCGCCCAGGAACGGCACCCAGAAGCCCAGGATGCTCTGTTCCAGACGAAAGCCCTTGCTGCGCAGGTACAGCGCGAACCAATCGGCAATGAGGAACCAATAGGGATCAAGCAGGAAGCGTCCGCAGATAATTCCCCAGGTTTGCCGGTAGCGCAGCAGCTTGCGCCAGGTGATTTTGCCGCGCGGCGCAACTTTTACCTCCGGCGTGCGGCCCGCCTGGATGTAGGCAAGCTCCTCCGGCGCGAGGCGCGGGTGTTGTTCAGGAGGGTGATAGAGCCAGCGCCAGGCCATGATCCAGAGAAAGCCGAGGCTTCCGGTCACCAGGAAAACGGGCCGCCAACTGCCGATCAATTTGTAGGCATACAAGGCAAGAAAAGGTGCAATGGCGCCACCTATGGAAGAGCCGCTGTCAAACATCGCGACGGCCCAAGCCCGCTCCTTATCGGGGAACCACTCGGAGGCGACCTTGGTGGCGCCCGGCCAGTTGGGACCTTCGCCTGCGCCGAGCAGAAAGCGGAAGAAACGGAAGCTCGCGAGTCCCTGGGCTAAGGCGGTAAGGCTGGCGACACAGGAATAAAAGGTTACAGTGAGCGACAACCCGCGGCGCGCGCCCAGGCGATCGATCAGACGCCCGCCCCCGGCCTGCATGAAGGTGTAGGCAAGGCGAAAAGCAATCAAAATGGTGGCGAAGTCCGTGTTGGTCCAATGGTACTGCACCAGAAGGACGGGCGCCAGCACGCTAAGCGTTTGCCGGTCGATGTAATTGATGATGGTGGAAACAAACAGCAACCCGCCAATCCACCAGCGCAGGCCGCGGATGGGCGAGCGGCGAGGCGCCGCATCGAAGCTGGGTGGGCTAGTGTTCACAATCGGCATTATTCCAAATTTCAGGAGAAATGCAGAAACTCCAGGCAAAGGCTCGCCCTCGAGTTTCTGCATTTCCTGCTCATTACCACCCCGTCGCCAGGGGCGCCACCGCTCCTCAGATGAGGAGGGAAGCCTTTATAGGAACTCCCCTCCTGAATCAGGAAGGGTGGCGCGATCGCGCCGGGGTGGTTTCCCGTGCGCGAGTCACAGCGCCAATGGAACGTGGAAAATCCAACCGGATACTGCTGGAAGCCGCTCTCAAGGAGAACGTACCGATCGAGCCGCCGGCTCGAAGGCGTCCTAACCCCTCAGCGCCGCATGGACCTTGGTAACGGTACGGACGACGTCGTTCAAATCATCATCCGTCCACTTCGGACCGAGGTATAGGCTGGCATAACGGTTCTTCAGGTCAACCGATCGCGGGCAGCACGCCGCTCCGTATCGCATGGCCTTCCCCCTGGGGGTACTAAACGACGGCCAATTCGGATGGGGCGCCACCTTGTCCTCGATGTAACCCATGGTCGGCAGATTTCTCGTACCCAGAATCCCGACACTCATCGGCACGTTTTCCGCCGTCATGGCTTTTATGAATCGGTCGCGAAGATCCTTGGTGGGCAGCAGCAGATCAAGGCTGATGCCGATTTCTCCTTCGGGATCGTTGCTGGGCCGCAGATGGATGCCGGGTAGATCCTTGATTTTATCCGTCACGTAGCGGTGCATCCGTCGATGGTTGGCAAGCGCGCTTTCCATCTTTCGGACTTGGGCGCACAAAACCGCCCCGGTCTCTTCATTCATGCGGTAGTTGAGGCCGAGCGTCGTTTCCCCGCCCCGGTCACCTTCCGCCCCCTGCCCGCCGCGAGGGTAATCCGTTATGCCGAGGGCACGCTGGAACACGGGCCGCACCCCGCCCAGATCGTGAAACCGAATGGCGCGTTCGTAGAGCGAAGCATCATTGGTGATGACGCAGCCACCTTCTCCGGAGGTCATCATTTTGGCGGTCTGAAAACTGTAGATTCCGATGTCGCCGATGCTGCCGGTCCGCCTGCCCTTGTAGATTGCGCCAATGGCCTCCGCCGAATCTTCCAGCACCTTCAGATGATGCTCGCGGGCAATGGCCATGATCCTGTCCATATCCGCCACGGTGCCGGAAAGATGCGACGGCATGATGACTTTGGTATGGGGAGTGATCTTTCTTTTCAAGTCCTCGGGATCCATGGCGAAGGACTCATTGATTTCGCAAAATACCGGCAAGGCCCCGGTCATGATAATCGCGTTGTAATCAGAGTGCCAGGTTTCGGCAGGAAGGATGACTTCGTCACCCGGCCCCACGCCCAGAGCGTTAATGGCAACGTGGAGCGCGGCGGTTCCGGAAGTTACCCCTAGCGCGTACTTGACACCCATGAGATTTTGGAATTCCTCTTCGAATGTCCTGGCCTTTTTCGGCGGCGTGAACCCGTAAAAACGAAACAGGCTCCGGGTCTCAACCGCTTCATCCAATTCCGTCTTTTCCTCAACCCCGATGAAATTCGCCCCCTCGTAATTCGTGGTCAGGGGAGTGGAGCGCACCGGGTTGCCGCCCTCCATGGCCAGGGCCGGAGCCCCGGCAGCCCCGAGCAGAGGCGCTGAGGCAGCCGCGGAAACCGCCGCCAGGAACGTGCGGCGGCTCATCTCGGAAACATCATCCTTTTTCATAAGATCCCTCGCTCAGATGAATTGTAATTCCACGAACAAGCGATCGTTCGGCCCAAGACGGTCATTGGGCGCTTGCGGGTTGCAGCCATTAACATCTATGGCGCCTTCTTGCTGACTCTGCAAGCCTGGGAAACCGGGGGCAGACACACCTCGTTTCACTAGTTTCCACCATTGCTTTCTACCACAGTACGCAGCCAAGAAGCCAGACGAAGAGAAACCACGGGCAGCCGCAACGTTTCCTGGTGGTGTGTCGGACGGCTGGCGCATCTCTGAAACCGCGATGCCGTGTCAAGCGGATTTTTATTCGCTCTCATCCTCGGTTGACAAACCTCTCCGCACGACTTCAGAATGGCGGTTAGCCGGTGAAGCGGAAGCGGGCACTGCTGGCGAGCAACCCGCCCAGGAATAGCCGGTCGGAGGCTGATTTTTGTGATACGGGGGGCGGCCTCGGGTCGCCCCTCCTCCTGGGGGTTGCGAGCAGCTTCCCCATGCCTGAAAAACGCGCCGTGGGAGCTGGGGAAATCATCGAGTTGGGCACGTCCGCGGGGTACAGGCCAAAGCCTCGACAGCTATTGCCATTCTGTATATCTTTACATATTTAATTTATATCTTCCGAAGTGTTTCCTCCTTAATGCTGACCCGACGGGCGGGGAGGGTGGCTCCCCGCCGCCTGCCGGGAATTGAAGCGCGGCCCCGTGGGCGTTGGATGCTTGCCCTTGCAACGCGAGTTTTCCGAGTCGGTTCGGTCCCCTTCATCTCTGCGGGCTCGCCAGGTTGCCCTGGTTCCGATGAGGTTGTTCGGGAGCAGGTCCCTATCAGAGCGCGGTCTTGGTGTACCTAGCGCCAGCACGGGCTTCCTGCTCCAGTACGCCGACTTGGCGGCCCCAACGGTCTTCCCGGTAGGGGCTGCCGTGCTTCAAAACTCCCTACACGCAACGCGCCAGGGAATGCGCAATGGCAGCCTTGGCCACGTTCGGTTTCTTACCGCGGCGCAGGCGGTGGTAGCGCCGCGCGAAGGGATTGCGATACTGAATGGCGACGTTGGCGGCGGTGACGAACGCCCAGCGCAGCCAGCGCGATCCCTGGCGGGTGATGGGACCCGACACCTGCACGT
>CAYTMD010000532.1:0-4556 GCA_964438685.1 uncultured Acidobacteriota bacterium | reverse complement strand
TTGGGTTCTTCCTCCACCAGAATGCGCGCCAGTTCCAGCGGACCGTAGTTGCGCAGAAAGGGCCGCAGCACTTGGGCCACGCGGCGCCGCTGAATCCAAACATCGGCGTCGAACTCGGCGTGCGAGGTGGAAATCTCACTGGCATGGGTCTCGCCGGCAACAAGCTCGTGGTAGGTCCACAATGCGGTTTCGGTGTCGGCCACGGATTCCAGCCTAAAGTGTTCCTTCCAGGCGCGCAGTTCGTCGCAATAGGCCAGGTAGAGGTCGATGGTGCGCGGCCGATGCACTTGCAGCAGGTTCATGATGGGCGTGGAAAAAACGCCGTAGCGGTCGGGATGAACAAAGCGCAGGACAAGGGATACTATTCCCGTGCTGTGCAGCACATCCAGTGCACGCCGCACCAATTCACGGGGATCAGCGGGCGACGGGCCCAGCACCAGCCTCGCCTTCTTAAGTATCTGGTCCAACTCCTTCTCATTCGGCTTGGGCCAGTAACGCCCAAACGGTGTGGCGGTGGGATCAAAAATGTTCAACACGTCCTTTGCCGCCAGCCATCGATTGCCAGTGCACAAAGGCTCGAACTTCTTTTCGAGTGCGCGGAAGGAATAAGTGCGCCCGAATTTCTGTTTGCAGATTTCAGGGAACCGATCGAGATAGAACTTAAGATCAAAGCCGGACATGGGAACCTCAAGGTGAACATATCATGGAATCAGGTCATCAGATCATCGAGCCATCGGGTCATCGGGCAATTGTGCGATCAGATTACTCGGTCATCAGTGACGTTCATAACTCAGAAATCGAAATCTTCTGCACCTCCCGTTTACCTTCTGCTGTTTGCCGTATACTCCCTTTTCCTCCGCCAACATGGAATGGTGGCGTAAAATGCCTTCAACGGCAATATCTCGACCCAAGTCAAATTATGTCTGACCCGATCACGATCTCGGCCAAGAATTTGGGTGGCTTGGCCATGCCCGGCTTCTGCGCGCGTTGCTTCTGGATCACAATGCACGCGGAGGGAGTTCCTTACCAGATTTTTCCCGGCATCTTCAGTTCAATTGATGCCTACAGCAAGCGGTTGGTGCACGGGTGGATTGATCGATACAAGGGCGCGCCTCCGTGGTTGGCTGAACTGGGAGACATCAAGGGGTACGTCAATCCCCCCCACTACACCAAGTTCAGCATCCTCGACAAAGAAAGCAACGTTGTGCTGCGTGGAACTCCGGACGGGATTTTTGTGATGCGGGATGACTCGCACCTGATTGTCGATTATAAGACGGCCAAGTTCTCAGTTAACCAGGATGAATTGTTTCCAATCTACGAGGTGCAGTTAAACGCCTATGCGATGATCGGAGAGCAAAAGGGGATCGCGCCCGTTTCAGGCCTGGCGCTTGTCTACACTGAGCCAGTTACCGATGATGCGGCGGCGAGGAAGGAAGCCAACCAGACGGGAACCGGATTCCTGATGGAATTCGGCGCCCACATTCGTCCTGTCGGCTTGGCGCCGGAAATAATCCCTCCACTCCTTGCCAGGGTTCGAGAAATCCACGACCAAAAGAGTCCACCCGAGCCTCAGGAGGGCTGCAAAGACTGCGTTAAGCTCCAGAGCATCATTGACCTCGCGCGAGGGTAGTCTGCGAGTCTGAAATGTTCGAATATGTACATCGGTGGCCGAAAAGGGCCACCAATCGGCTGATTTCAGGCAGGGTACGGAGAGTGGGTTTTTCCAGTTGCGAAGAAATCGGCCTCTTAACCCATTGCCTTGTAAAGAGATAGACGACGTTAAGCAGTTTTGAGTTTGGCACCTGTCTTGCCCTATAGAAAGCCGACGCAGATTGGAAATTGTACGTCGGGCGTCTGACTGAGGTGGGCCATGAAAAACCGATTCTTCCTGATCGCACTAGCAATCCTCTTGACGGGACTTTTCGTCACATCCAGCGTTCGGGCTGGCGACGACCCGGAAGGCCAGCCTCCTCCGTCGGCACAGTCGGCGGTGGGACGCCTCAGCGTGATTCATGGTCAAGTTTCTATCATGCACGGTGATGCTGGTGAATGGGTAGCCGCAACGGTGAATACTCCCGTGGTGCCCGGTGACAGGTTGACGACGGGAGATCGGTCACGGGCCGAAGTTCAGCTCGACCCTGCCAACGTGATCCGGCTTGACCAGCGCACGGAAGCCCAAGTGGCCGACTTGGAGCAGAACAAGATTCAAATTCAGTTAGCCTCTGGCCTGGTGGATTTCACCGTCCTGAATGGTACGCAAGCAGACGTTGAAGTTGACACTCCGAACATGGGTGTCCATCCCTTGCGGCCCGGCGTTTATCGCATTCAGGTGAATTCCCCCAGTGAGACCCTGCTGATCGTGCGCCAGGGTGAAACGGAAGTCCTGACCAACCAGGGCACCACCAAGGTTGAGGTTGGCCAGATCATCAACATTCATGGCACTGACGACCCGGAATATAAAATTGATCCTGCTCCGGGCGGGGATGATTTTGACCGATGGTGCAGTGACCGCGACCGGCAGTTCCAAAACGTGCAAGCTTCGCAACGAGGCGATCCCTCCATGCAGCATGTGGATCCGTCTGTGGTAGGGTCGAGCGATCTCGATGCTTACGGCCAATGGAATGAGGTTCCGGACGAGGGTTGGTGCTGGACGCCTCAGGTGGATATTGGTTGGACGCCTTACCTTGTCGGTCGTTGGGGCTATGAGCCTTATTGGGGATGGACTTGGATTTCCGGTGAGCCTTGGGGATGGGCGCCCTACCACTATGGCAGCTGGTTTATGTTCGGAGGCCATTGGCACTGGCGTCCGGATGGCGGCAGGGGCGGATTTCGCGGAGGCAATCGATGGGGTGGTGGCGGGCGGTTTCTCCCCGGCGGTGGCCCTGTGAACGGTCGCGCTCACGTATACGCACCAGGCGTTGGAGGGCGCTCCAATTTCGTAGGCGCTAGCCGTGTGGGCGGCTCGCAATTTGGTGCCCGGGGCTCGGTGAGTAGTTGGCAGGGTTTCTCGCGGGGGAATCAGTCAGCCCGGTCGTTCAATGGCGGTGGAGCGAACTGGCAGGGGCGAAATGCTCCGGCAGTTCGAGGCAGCCAGAATAATTGGGGACGGTTTGCGAGTCCCAGCCCTTACAGTGGCGGGCGGCAAGGCTACAATAGCGCCCCACGCAGTTACTCCGGCGGCGGTTATGCGGGCCGTTCGGGTTATGGCGGTGGTTCGCGCCCCCCGTTGGAACTAAATCGGCCCATCATGCGCCAGCGCGCTCCCAATAGTGGATATTACGGAGGTGGCGGTCGTACCTACTCCGCACCTTCGGGTGGAAACCGCGGTTACTCTGCCCCGAGTGGCGGTCGTACCTACTCCGCACCTTCCGGCGGTGGCCGCACCTACTCAGCTCCGCGAGGGGGAAGTAGTGGCGGTGGCCATAGCTCTTCCGCACCCCGTGGCGGTGGCAGTGGTGGAGGCGGCGGCCATAGTTCCGGCGGCGGCTCCCATGGCGGTGGACGACACTAAGCTCACCTACGAACAGGGGCTGCGGCAGGCACCTCAACTCAACCAGCCGCAGCCCCTGCCTTCCTTTTAGCTCCCTGCTTATTTCCCGCGCCCAACGTGGCTCAAGTCAATTGGATGAAAACCAATTTTCGCGGCGGGAGAACCAGGCTTTAGAGAAAAGTCGCCGTGGTCAGGGTCGGCGAACAGCGGGTTGGCCACCAGCGAGTGCACGTCCTGCCCATGCTTCTGCCATTCCGCCAGGGTTTCTTTGCCAAATTGAATCGGCTGCCCGGTAGTCTGCCAGTAGAGGTTGTAATCGAGGTGGAACTGGCCGTCGTTCCAAGCGCCCTGGAGAAGTTGGCCCTCTTTCCAATAGACAATGTTGTGCTCAAACGTGAGGCTGATGTGCGGCTCATTGCGGGTGCGCCGGATCTGCGCTTCTTGCCCCAATGCAAAAATGTTGTTGCGGACAATGTTCTCGCGGCCATAGTGCTGATGAAAGCCGGGATCCTGTGTGCGGTAGACGACGTTATTCTCAATCAGGATTTGGCTGCTGCCTTCGTCAGTGTAGATTCCCCAGCCGCCGTAGGCGAAGCGCGAAACATCGTGGCATATATTGTAGCGTTCCACCGTGCCCGGCTGGACGCCCAGCGAGTAGATGCAGCCCATGTCGCTCAACAGGCCGCGGCCAATGTTGTAGAGGTTGTTGAATTCGACCCGATTGTCATGCGCGGCAGTTGGCCCGTAGCCCCAAGTCCATCCGAGCGATATGGCGGTGTAGTACGTGTCGCCGATTTCATTGTGCGCAACCGTGTTGCCGTTGCTTTGGCCAATCCATACGCCGACCGCACCGGGATAAACGACTCCGATATTGTGGATGTAGTTTTTGGAAACCAGAATTCCACTCGTCGCCTGCGCTGCATCCTTGGGGATCACTGGATCGCCGACTTTCACGCCTCCCGCGCCAAGGTCTGTCATTTCATTGCCGGTGACCTGGTCGTCGTGGGAGTTCTTATGGATGTCCACGCCGTATTGCCCCAAATGGCTAAGCTGGCATTTTTCGATT
>CAYTMD010000531.1:0-4583 GCA_964438685.1 uncultured Acidobacteriota bacterium | reverse complement strand
CGTGGAATCGGCTTTGAGGAGGCACAGGAAGTCTTTTCGCACCCTTATTACCTGGACCAGCGCTCGGATGTTCCAGAACAGTACCGAGCCATTGGTTGGGTGGAAGAACGCCTCTACAGCGTCATCTTCGAGGTCAGGGAAGACCGGGAAGGTGAATATTACCATCTGGTGACTTTGTGGAAAGCAACCCAAGAGGAGCAGCAACTTTATGAAGCAAACGAGTAGAACCCGAAAGGTCATCTCCGCCGAGGAGATTGCCCGGCGCGCCGATCGCGGTGAGAACGTTTCGAGCTTTTTCACTAACTCGGGACGGATGATGGAACCGATTCGCAGGGTGAACGTGGATTTTGCCCCTGCCATGCTGAAAGAACTGGATGGCGCCGCGCAAGAGTTAAACATCAGCCGGCAGGCAGTAATCAAGACCCTCATTCGGCAGGCCCTCGACCAGCAATACTTGGCAAGAAGTGCTCGCCGCAGGTCGAGGCGGGCAAGCTGAAGAGGTGGGGTGGCACAGGCACTCCTGCCTGTGTCAGGGGCGGATGCATTCCATGCATAGGGCACAGGCAGGAGTGCCTGTGCTACTGAAGCCAGAACAGGCCATGGATTGGACGCGGTGACAGAGTTGTTGCCCGGGTTCGCGGGACACAGACATACAATCCAATGTGCGCGCCACCCGCGTCTTATACCTTCATGCCCATGAGTGCATCACCCGCGAAGAGACCCCTCACCCCCCCCACCAGCAGATCGCGGTGGGTGAGGGGTGCTTTCGAAGCCCATCGGACCTTGACGAAACCTGGACGGCAAAAAAGCCTCGCGAGACAAGTCCAGGCAAGCGAAATTCTCAAGGCGATATGACTTGCGCCCGCGCTCGCTCCAGGAATGGGAGCAGGGGCGCAGACGTCCAGAAAGCGCCGTGCGCGCCTACTTGACGGTGATTGACCGAAACCCGGAAGCGGTGGAAAAAGCCCTGATGAACAAGTCGTGAGATGTAGCACAGGCACTCCTGCCTGTGGCTAGGGCTGATGCCTCAGCATGCAGAGAGCACAGGCAGGAGTGCCTGTGCCACTGAAGCCAGAACAGGCCACGGATGGGACGCGGTGACAGAGATGTTGCCCGGGGTCTTGAGGCGCATACAAACCAATGTATGCGCCACCGGCGTGCTAAAATTAAGAAATGTTGCCAACGATTATATTTGATACAAGCGTCCTAAATAAGATCGAGGATGGCGGCCCCGCTTCCGAGCCTCTGATGAAGGGCTTGGAGAGCGGCTTTGAAGTTATCCTTACTGCGATGAACGCGGATGAGATCTTGGCCACTAAGGAGGTCGGCCGGAGAGATGCTCTGCTCTTGCGCTTCGGGCGGTTGCTGAGCTCCGCCAAATGCATCTGGCCCCCGCATGAAATTATCCGGGCACTAGTTTCAGCACATAGCACCAACCCACCCTGCTTTGATTGGACAAAAGTGGGTGTGCGGGCAAGAGAGTACGAGGCCGGCATATCAAGGCGCGATTTTGACGACGAGCTTTGTGCGCGGCAAAGGGAGTACCAGTTCGAGGTCCATAAAGAGTTTGGGAAGATGTGGAAGAAACTCAGACCTCTACTTGATGTCATTCTAGCTAAGGACCCGTCAAAGCGCCCCACAAACTACCAGGAGGCTCTCTCCATCGCTGTGAGGGATGGCGGCGTACTGTGGGGAGTTGGGCGGGGGCTCTACGGGCAGGTCTCAGGAAATGACCCGAGCGAGGCGGAGACCAAGGCATTCATGGACGTTTGTCCACCTTTTCGCTCAACATGCTACGGGTTGGTCATGGCTTGGTACAATGAATCGCTCCGCGTGAAGGATGGCACGCCGACACCCGGCTGTAACGACCTCATGATGGCCGCCTACCTTCCTTATTGCAGTCGGTTCGTTACTGCCGACGGGCCACAACGAGACGGACTCCGCGAGATCACCGCGCAGGCTAGAATTGACTGCGATATTCACTCCTTCCAGGATTTCGAGCGCAACTTCGCTCTCGTGGCATAGGAGGTAGCCACGATCACCGCAGTCCTGAACGTGAGCTTTTCTCCTTCCGAGGTGAATTCACAGGAACTCCCTCAGGCCATCAATAAAGGATCCCGCAGCCAGCAAACCACCGTTCGTGGCTACGCGCTGACATTGAATTATTTCTTGAATAGTCTTATCCAGCTCTTGTTTTCATATAACGTTGAATGGTTGATCTTTTTCGATGGATCGCTGATTTCGTCACGCAACAATTCCTTGATTGAAATGCAGACATCAGGAGGCATATGTTGGCTGAGCGTGATTTTGTTAATTGCGGTCAAGCCGATGTCAATATCAATCGTTTTATGGTCAGTTTCTCCCTCCCACAATATCCTGAACTCGTATTCACAACGGTAAGGCCACCGTTTAGTAAAAGGCATGCTTTCTAGCTCAATTCCATTTCCTTTGATTTGTTTTATTTTTCGATAACGAACATCGTCCCAACGAGCCTCATCTATGCCCCTAAATGATGATAGTAATTTCAATTCGTCAAATTCGATACAACATCCAGAAATCCCATTTGCATATGTATTCCAATGATGAATCGTCTCGTCGCCGATGCCAAAGCAAACTGCGAACAAACTGGGAACCCTTTTTCTCTTTTTGTACTCCAAGATAATTTCGGCATCATTCCTGTCTTCCCAAGTTGAGGGATCGAGGAGAACAATTTTCTTCCTCCTCAACAGATCCAGTAACACGGGCAATGTCGTGTATCGGTTCAGCTTTCTCGACCGCGTTTTGGTTTTCATGCCCATAACTATGTCCCCCCTATTACACTCAGAAAGCTCGGCGGGGCGACAGGTGCTGCAGTTCAGGAATTGTAGCTGCCCCGGCAACATGATGGCGTGTGTGGATGGGCATAACCAGCACCAGTGTAGCACGCTGAAGCGCAGAGTTCCGCTCTGCGCCTAGCAGCGCCTCCCCGCCCCCTCAACAAGGCGTCAAGGGAAAAGGAAAGAGGGTCAAGAAGCGAACACTTCCCCGCCACAACGAAAGCCGAGGCCGTTGTCCCAATAGGCTGGAACGGCGCTGGAGCGGCAAGACACGCGGACGTACTTGGGATAGCTAACCCAGGATCCGCCACGCGCCACCCGTAACGCCCCGGTCGTCGGCCCTGTGGGATCTTGGGAGGGGATGATCTTGTAGTACTTTTCGTCGTACCAGTCGTTCACCCACATCACAACATTCCCGAGCATGTCGTACAACCCGAAGTCGTTGGCACGCTTCAAGCCGACCTCGTGCAGGCTGTTGCCGTTATTGTTTATGTGCCATAAGTAATTAGATTTATGCGCATCCCAAATCCTCGCGCTGTCCAAGCGTTGACGTCCGCTGTTGTCCGCGTACCATGCGATTTCATCCAGCGGTCCATAGCGTGCTGCGGTGCTCCCAGCGCGCGCCGCGTATTCCCACTCTGCTTCGGTCGGTAGCCTTCCGTCCGCCCAAACGCAATATGCTTGGGCATCGTCCCATGTCACATTAACAATGGGCATGGCCTCGTTACCCCACCCGGGATTGAGTGCCCTCTCTTCAAGAACCGGCTCAGGTGGCATTTGCCGTCCTGTCGCCCCTGCAAAGCGCTTATATGCACCTACCGTTACTTCGGTCTGCCCCAACCAGAAACCCTTCGTGATGGTCACTTGGTGCGGCGGTTTCTCGTTATCGAGACATTCAGTGTCTCCCGGCGAGCAACCCATCATGAATGTCCCTGGCGGAATCCAGACGTAGTTCAACCCGTCTTTGGGATTGACCTTCCCTTCACGCTTGCTGTCGGGTGGCGGCTGCTTTAACGTCCGGACGATCTTCGTTGACTCTAGCGGCTCACTGACCTCCGCAGCGGGCGGCGACAGAATCAAGGGGGAAGGGAGCGGTAGGGAAGCTTGGGTTGCGCTAGTCATTTCCCGCGCAAAGTCGAGCGCGGACGTGTAACGCTGGTCGCGGTCTTTCACGAGCGCCTTCATGACGGCTCTCTCGACCGCAGGAGGCACACCTAAGCCCGGGACGACGGCACGAAAGGGCGGCGGCTCTTCCATCATGTGTTTGCGCAAGTAACCGAGAGGCGTTTCGGAATGAAACGGCGTGCGGCCGTTGAGCATTTCGTACACCACCACGCCCAGCGAGTAAACGTCCGAACGCGCGTCGAGTTCATCGCTCCTCATGCCGGAAGCCTGCTCGAATGACATGTATGCAGGCGTGCCGAGGACCATGCCGGTCTGTGTGTGCGCGCCGGATTCGCGTAGCTTGGCGATGCCGAAATCGACAATTTTGACCACGAAGTTCGTCGACGGAGATGTGGGCGCTACAGCGCCTCCTCCCTGTGCCGGCGGGGTCCGATTTCGGGACTCCGGCGGAGCCCATCGGACTCCAGAAACCAGAGACACCGGCGCTACAGACTCGTCGTCGGGATACGTCAGGAAAATGTTATCGGGCTTGAGGTCGCGATGAATGATGCCCAGCTTGTGGGCGGCGTTCAGTCCTCGCGCCGCTTGCTGGAGAATTTCCGCAACCTCGGTCACGGGAAGTGCTCCCCGCCGCGCGAGGGC
>CAYTMD010000530.1:0-4584 GCA_964438685.1 uncultured Acidobacteriota bacterium | reverse complement strand
CGATGGTTTGCCCATCGTAGCTGACAATGCGCTCCATGACGGCGGGGACTCCATAGACGTAAGAGCAGCCCGCCGGCTGGCGCATGGCGAGCACAGCCATGCGACTCGCGATCCTCGCCGCGCGCGCGGATGCTTTCTATCTGCTCATCGACGGGCATCATTTCAAGCCCCTGCTGTCTTGATCATTTTTCGAAACGCAGACCTGCGCTCGCTCTGCACCAGTCGCCGTTTCAGCGTTATACGGGATATTTATACATATGTGGAAGTGGCAAGTAAATAACGTAGGGCAAGAAAAGTTAACATTAGAAAATTTCAATCTTAACGTGGGTAATATTGTCCTAAGTGAGACCAACGACCGAGTCCGCTGGCCATGAGGTGGGGGGACAACTTGGCACTACCAATCGGACAATAAGTAGCCTAAAACGGACGCACCGGGACGAGCTAACAGCCTTACACACGTTCTCCAATGGCTTATGGCATCTTGTCAAGCAATCGATTCCAGGCACCAACAGGAATTTGTCCTCGTCCCAGGATGGCGACTGGCCTGGCACAGCCAGCCTGAACGCGCGCTTGTCTTTCCATCGCGTCTGACATACCCTTCCCACGAACGCGGGCCGACCCGCACCCTATCCAGGAGAACATTCATGCGCGAAAGTATTTCCGGCTTCACTGTTCCAAAGCGATTCATAAATCTGCTTGTCGCACTAATCCTATTGACCGGCCTTCCGTTGGCAAGGGCGCAGGAATGGACACGTCACCAACCGGAGCCCGCGCCGAAGGGGCCATGGTCCGACAAGACTTTGTCACCCGACAAGCGCGCCGACCTGCTGATCCAACAGATGACGCTGGAGGAAAAGATATCGCTGGTCCACGGCGACGTTGGCGAGCAATCGTTAAAGAAATCGCTGGGCGGAGCGGGATACATCCCGGGGGTGCCGCGCCTCGGAATCCCGGATTTGCAAATGTCCGATGGAAGGTCGGGAGTGGCGAATATTGGACGCACCGGGCGCTACGCCACAGCGCTTCCCTCGGCTTTAGCTAATGCCGCGAGCTGGGATTTGCAGGCGTCGTACGATTTCGGCGCGCTGCTGGGCAAGGAAATCCGCGACCTCGGCTTCAACGTGTCGCTGGGCGGGACCGCCAACATCATTCGCGAACCCCGCAATGGGCGAAACTTCGAGTGCCTCGGTGAAGACCCTCTGCTGATCGGCAAGATGCTGGGCAGCGAGTTGAAAGGCACGCAGGACCAGGGCGTGATCGGCAACATCAATCGCTACGCCGTGAACGACCAGGAAACCGGCCGCCAGATCATGAATGTCATCATTGACAAGCGCGCCATGCAGGAAACCGATCTGCTGGCGTTCGAGATCGCCATCAAGGAGTCAAACGTCGGCACGGTGATGTGCGCCTATAACCATCTCAATGGAATCTTTACCTGCGAGGACCCTTACCTGCTCACCGACGTTCTGAAGAAGTCGTGGAATTACCAGGGCTGGGTCATGTCGGATTGGGGCGCAACGCACAGCACGGTGCCCTCCGCGCGCGCCGGATTCGATCAGGAAATGCCCGGTGGAAAGTTTTACGGAGATGGACTGAAGGCGGCAGTGGAAAAGGGCGACGTCCCCGTGGCGCGCCTCAATGACATGGTGCATCGCATCCTGCGAACCGAAATCGCGCTGGGGATATTCGATCAGGCGCCCGTGTTGAGACCTGTGAACCCCTTCACCGGCGCCGAGGTGGCACAGCGGTCCGCCGAACTCGGCATGGTGCTTCTGAAAAACACCAATGGCCAATTGCCGTTGAACGCATCGACTATCAAATCGGTGGCCATCATCGGCGAACACGCTGACGCCGGAGTGCTGTCAGGCAGCGGTTCAGACCAAGTCACTCCCGCGGAAGGAAACGCCGTGCCCGGCAATCCCTACGGCTGGCATCCGTCAGCGCCGCTGAAGGTTATCCGTGCCCGTCTGCCGAACGCGCAAGTGACATTCGATGGCGGCGGGGACGTTGCCCGTGCAGCCAAGGTGGCGGCAGCGGCAGAAGTGGCGATCGTGTTCGTCCATCAGCACACGGGCGAAGGATTCGATGTGCACGACCTTTCCCTGCCCCACAATCAGGATAACTTGATCGCCGCCGTGGCGCAGGCCAATCCACACTGCATCGTGGTTCTCGAAAACGGCGGTCCCGTGACCATGCCCTGGGCCGACAAGGTCAGCGCCATCCTGGAAGCGTGGTACCCGGGAATTCGAGGATCGGAAGCCATCGCAAATATCGTTTTTGGCGACGTGAATCCTTCCGGGAAATTGCCCGTGACCTTTCCCAAAACGCTGGAAGACACGCCACATCCCACTTTGGCGGGGCTGAAATATGTTCCGGAAAACGAACTGCATTACGTGCACAAGGAGTTTCCACCTTTCGATGCCAACTACGACGAGGGGTTGAAAGTCGGATACAAATGGTATGAGGCCGAGAGCAAAGGACCACTGTTCCCGTTTGGATTTGGACTGTCATACACGACCTTCGCGTATTCATCGATCACCGCAACACCAGGCAAAGATCTAAGGGTGACATTCCAAGTCACGAACACGGGCGACCGCGCCGGCGCAGAAGTCGCGCAGGTATACGCCCTGTTGCCAGCGAGTGCGGGAGAGCCTTTTAAGAGGCTGATCGGTTGGGTGAAAGTCCCACTCACCAGGGGCGAAAGTAAGATCGTCACCGTGAGTGTCGACCCTCAGTATCTCTCCATTTTCAATGTGGAAAAGAATAGTTGGGAGCTCATTTCCGGCGATTATAAAATCTCTGTCGGTGGTTCATCACAAAGCACGCCTCTCAGTGCGACTGTCCACATTGGGGGCGCGAACTAAGGCGACACTGGAGGTGTGAGCAAGCCTCCGCCGGAAGCATTCCACGGAGAAGTCAACTGACTGCTCCCCTGTTGTGGCGAACGTAGCATCGGCAGATAGGCGAGTACTCGGGAGGTAAGCAAGTCGATCCCGATCAATGAAGGTTTGATGAAAACGTCCCGATTGAAGTAAGCTAGAGGATTGCGGGGGTGTAGCTCAGCCGGATAGAGCATCGGATTTCTAATCCGACGGTCGGGGGTTCGAGTCCCTCCACCCCTGCCATATCAATATCTTGCGCGCGGCAAGAAACGTTAGAACGTCGGCTTTCGAATCCACGGAACATTGCCAAGACTTGAAAACGTAAATTCTATATCCGCACTGGCCACAAGGAGGAATTTGCGGTGAAAAGAAATTCCATCAAGCCGGTGACCCTGGCTGCGATCGTTATTGCCGTTCTACTTCCTCCCTGCATCGCCCCTGTGGCTCAGGAAGGCGTGCATAATTCTGCTCCTCGTCATGATGCGTGGCGTGTCCTGGGTCCCGGGGGTGGGGGTGCGCAGTTTTACCTTGCGATAAGCCCTCACGATCCAAATCTGGTGTTGGTGGCCTGCGACATGACGGGCGCCTACATCTCCGAAGATGGTGGAAAGTCCTGGCGCATGTTTAATCTCCGCCATCCGGTCGGCTTCTTTGCCTTTGACCCCATCAACCCCAAGGTGATATACGCGGGCGCGGGAGGCTTGTGGCGAACCGCTGACCGCGGCAGGACTTGGAGCCTCGTGTACCCGTCGCCCGACTCCGCGCCCCGCATCATCATGCCGGATGACCATGCCAGCCCCAGCATTCTCACGTCCCAGGGAGATGCGGGGACCGTCACGGCCCTGGCTGTGGACCCCGAACACACCAGGACGCTCTACGCCACGATAGGCGAGGCGGGGAAATTCGCTCTCTACATCTCGAATGACTGGGGCGCTCACTGGCAACGCACGGAGGGACTCATTGCCGGCCCGCGAAAAATCTACGTTGACCCTCATTCCCCGCAAAAGGATCGCACCCTGTACGTCGTGGGGAACAATTCCCTCAGCATCCGAAGGGGCGGCAAGTGGGCGCAGACCCCGGCGCCGGCGGGCATGGTCCGGTTCCTTGATGTTTCGGCGGGGTTTTCCTCGAAAGGTACGCTGACCATTTATGCCATGGTGGCGGCGTCCGAATCCCGCGATGCCGGCAGCGGAATCGCCATTTCAGTCAATGCGGGCACCACCTGGAGCATGGTCAGCGACGCCTTGCTCCACCTTCCGGGCGTGACCGCGAGGGCGGCCGATTTCACATCCGTCGCAACCTGCCTGCGTCATCCGGAGGTTGCCTACGTTTCCTACGAAGGGCTGCATGTGGGAAACAGTTTCTTTCATGGCGTGGCAAAAACCAGCGACGCCGGTGCAACCTGGGAACTGGTTTGGAAAGAGACGGACACGCCCGCGCCCAACGTCCATGATGCGTGGATCTCCGAACGCTTCGGAACCGATTGGGGCGAGCCTGGCATTTCACTGGGCGTGGCGCCGAACAATCCGGACCTTTGCTATCGGACCGATCTGGGGCGCACGATGCGCACGCTGGACGGTGGCCGTACCTGGGAGGCAGTCTACTCCCACCGCCAACCCGATCGCACCTACACGACGACGGGATTGGACGTCACCACCAATTACGGAGTTTTCTTCGACCCCTTTGACCCCCGCCGCATGTT
>CAYTMD010000529.1:0-4584 GCA_964438685.1 uncultured Acidobacteriota bacterium | reverse complement strand
GCCCAGCGCAGCCAGCGCGATCCCTGGCGGGTGATGGGACCCGACACCTGCACGTCGCCACTGTCGTAGTAACTGGCCACCAACCCGGTGGCGTTGGCCAAGGCCTTGGCGGAACGAAACCGCTCGATCGTGCCGATCTCACTCCAAATCACCGCGGAGAGGATGGGACCGATACCCGGGATGGTGCGCAGCAGCGCTAATTGGGGGAATTGCCCGTCCACCGCCTGCAAGTACTTCTCGCTGCTTTCGATCTCCTCCTCGAGGAGCTGCAGCAGGTGTTGGATCTGCGGGATACTTTCGCCCAAGGGTATCGGCAAGGTTTGTCCCGCCAGCCACTTCTTCCCCGCCGCTCCGAACGGGTCGGTCCCCGGCGCTTGCAAGCCCTGCATCGCCAGCAAACTTTGCAGGTGATTCTTGGCTTTCGTGCGCAGTTGGGCCAACCAGCAGCGCTGGCGGGTGCGCAGACGTAGGGCGCGAATCTCCGGCGGCGGAAACCACGCCTCCGGCAACGGGTCCAGATGGTGCGCGGCCAGCTTGCGCGCCAGCCGCTCGGCATCTAAACGATCATTCTTTTGCCGGCGGTTGCTGTCGATCCCCGCCGTGTGCACCCAATGTGCGCGCTCGCGCCACCCCGCCTCTTCCAGCACGCTCATGGCAAAGTACCCCGCCGTGCTCACCTCCAGGCCGATCTCCGCATCGGGAGGAAGTTCCGTCAACATCTCCAGCCACTCCTCGCGCGTATTGGCGATCGACTTCCGTACCTTGATCTCCCCGTGGTTCAGCTCCACCACCTTGCAACTACGCTTGTGAACATCCACCCCTACCGGCGTTCCAATGGGCGTTATACTCTTCTTCATTGCTTTGTCTCCTCGATGCAAATCTCTCGGTCTTTACCCGAGGGCCCCGCTAAACTGGACCACCTCCAGTTTAGCGGCAACCGAGGAGGCATCGCCGCTTTCATAACATCAGAGCGAGCCGCCATTAACAATAGCCAGCGATATAGTATTTGGGATTTCGCATTTCAATTAGGAAATTATTCATTAATTGGATAATTCGCTTCCGCCGCGTCAGACACTCGAATACTTTTTGCAAAGTGATTTGATTTTCGCGAGAAGTTTCGGAACACCTGTCAGCGGGTCTTCCTCACCTTCGTATTCGGCCGCCATGAAACCCTGGTAACCGGCTTTTGCGAACATTTGCCATACGCGATCGAGGTCGATCGGCTCCCGCTTGGGCTTGTCGAAGTGATCGCGGATATGCGTCATGGTGGCGTAGGGGGCGAGGGCTTCAATCTGCGCGTAAGGGTCGATGGGGAAGTGGGTGATGTCAAGGTTACAGCCAGCGTAGGGTGAATCAACGCGATGGAGGATTTCGATGATGTCCGAAGCCATCGAGGTAATTCCGTGGTGACTCTCAATGCCCAGCGTCACGCCCTTCCCGGCAGCATAATCGCAAGCCGGCTTCATGACCTCTACAACCCAGTCCTTACCTTGTGCCACCGTAGCGCCGTGCGGAAGTTCGCCTCCGAAAACGCGCAAGTGGGAAGCACCCAGTAAGTCGGCGACATCAATCCACTGTTTAATCTCCGTGACCAAGGCGGAGCGCTTGGCGGCATCGGGGGCACACATGGCGGTTCCGCAGGCGGCGCCGGAGAAAAGGATTCCATGCTTTTGTGCAATGTGGCGCAGGTTATGGAGGTAATTTGCTTCCTTGGATTTCAACCAATACGCCGTTATGTCAACGCCTACCACCCCCAGATCCACGGCCCTGAGAATAAAATCCTCCATCGTCATTTTGCCGGCACCAAGGTAATTTCCATAGGAGTAGGCGCAGCAGCCGGTCAGGAGCCGCGTCTGGGGGTGGGCGATTCCTCCCACAGCTTGAGCGCCGGCTCGAGCTTCGGCCACAACCGAACTTGCTGCCGCGAGGCCTGCGGCCTGCAAGAATCCCCGACGATTGAATGCAACCTTCATAGAACCTCCTTCGACGCCCTGCGCCATGGGACAGATACAGCTAACTGTCTCCGGGGTGAGCCAATAGTACGACCAGTGAGACTCGAAAAGGTTTGGGTGTTGAGCAGAGTAACGTCCGCCTTCGGGTGGCTTTCCGAGAATCCATCGGGAAGGAGGATGCCATGCCAAACCTCTATGAGAGCCTATGCCATTCAAGATGGAACTGCAAATACAATGCGGTGCACTTGAAACTGGCATTTTGATTGTTTCCATCGATTCTGCCCTTTCGGGGAATCAGTAAGTTGCGTATAATCAGTTCGCGGTCAGGGTTCGAATCCCAACCTTTCCGCCAGCCTATTATTACCGGTATCAATAATATGAAAAAATCAATCTGTGCAGTGCTGATAGCCCTGTTACTACCAGTGTTTGTCCCCAGTACCAGCCACGCCAAGGTCGTCAAATTTGTCGTTGAGCAAGCCCGGCGTGTTGCCAACGGCAAGATGTTCGGCGACGTTGGGATGTATGAACGGCTCGATGGCACGGTTTACATCGAACTCGACCCACGCGATCCCCTGAACGCCGGGATCGTGAATCTCGACAAGGCGCCCAGGACGGCGAAGGGCATGGTGGCATTTTCCTCGCCCTTTTACATTCTGAAGCCCATGGACATGGCCCGCGGCAACAGGAAAATGTTCTACGGCGTCAACAACCGCGGCAACAAGGTCGATTTTGCCTTCAGGACGTACCTGCCGGAATCGGCGTCGAAAAATAACCCGATGTCGGCAGACGACTTTGGCGATGCCCTGATGATGCGCATGGGGTACACCTACGTGGACGCCGGGTGGCAGGGAAATGTAGCGCCAGGAAATGATCGGCTGGTGCCGACTCTTCCGGTTGCCAGGGAGCGCGACGGACGCCCCATCATCGCACCCATCCGGGTGGAATACGCTGATGTTACGGGATTCACGCGGCCGCTGGAGGGCAGCGCCATTTTCCGGTCGTACGAAACCGCTGACACCGACACTGCCCGCTCGACGCTGACTTACCGCGCCAGTTCCACCAGCCCGGAGGTCAAGATCTCGCCGGACCGCTGGGCGTTTGGCCGATGTCCATCCGGCCAGGCAGGCATGGTTCCAAGCACGACCGATATCTGCTATTTCGACGGATTCAAGCCCGAAGGGATTTACGAATTAACCTACCCCGCAAAGAACCCGCTGGTCATGGGGCTTGCGTACGTGGTGACGCGCGACCTGGCGTCATTCCTGCGCTATCAGTCGTATGACGACTGGGGCAATCCGAACCCGCTTGCGGTCAGCGCGTCCGAGGTTGGGATCCGTCGCGCGTACGCCGGCGGCGTCTCGTCCACCGGGATGTACATGCGCGACTTCCTCTACCTCGGGTTCAACGAGGATGAAGCGCACCGCAAAGTTTTCGACGCCGTGCAAATCGCCATCCCGGGCACGCACCGGTTGCTGGCCAATGTTGAATTCTCCGATCCCAACACCTACTCTCGCGAGGACGTGTGGCACGACTACTTATCGTATTCGTATCCTCCCCTGACGTTTGCCGTGACCACGGATCCGATCTCGGGGATTCGCGACGGCATTCTGAAGCGCCCTGCCACCGACCCGCTGGTTTTCCAAATCGACTCGGCCAATGAGTTCTGGGAAATGGACGCGTCGCTGAACGTCCACGACGGGCAGGGGCATCCGGTGCCCATTCCCCCCAATGTGCGGCTCTACTTTGCGTCGAGCTTTCAGCATGGCGGCGTGGCCGGCTTGCTGAGTCCCCCCAACCCCGCGGGCGACTGCCAGAATCAGAGATCGGGCAGCGCATGGCAGGCCACGATGCGCGCGCTCCTGGTCGATCTTGATGATTGGGCGGATCGCGGCATTGAACCACCCCCAAGCAATTACCCGACGATTCAGGACCACACGCTTGTCCCTCTGGCCGAGGCCAAGGCGGCGTTTCCCGCGATTCCGAATGTCAACTTCCCTTCCCTGCTGAATCAACTGGCGCTCCCGAACTTTGGCGCGGGCTTTAAATCGACCGGCGGCAGGCTCTCGAAACTTCCGCCATCGATGGGGGCGCAGTATCAAGTGTTGGTTCCCAAGCCCGATAGCGATGGCATGGACATCGCGGGCGTGCGACCCGTCGAAATCGCCGCGCCCATCGCGACAGTAACCGGATGGAATGTGCGCGCACCAGGACACCGCGAGCCCGACCTCTGCTCGCTGAATGGATCGTTCATTCCCTTCGCGAAAACCAAGGCAGCGCGCGAAGCCTCTGGAGATCCGCGGCAGTCCATGGAAGAACGCTACGGAAGCCATGCCGGATTTGTGGCGGCGGTGGAAGCGGCAACGCGCAAGTTGGTGAAAGAACGATTTCTCCTTCCAGAAGACGCCGACCGCTATGTTCAAGCGGCGAAGGGAAGCAACGTGCTCTTGGACGCGCGTCCGTAACACCCAATCGTAGGGGCGGTTCGAGAACTAATGCCGTCCAAATTAGGAGACGCTCCCAGTGGACCACGCGGGACCGCGCTCAACCATCATGAATTCGACATCGAAACTAAGGATATATTTTCCCTCGCCCCCTTGGGGGAGAGGGGGGACCGCAAGGCGGGGGGTGAGGG
>CAYTMD010000528.1:0-4599 GCA_964438685.1 uncultured Acidobacteriota bacterium | reverse complement strand
TGCTTATCGTCGGCAGTCCAATGTTTATCACGCTCCGCGCTTATCCATGGGAACAACGTTGCGTTCCTCGTAGCCGGTATAAATCTGGCGCGGGCGGGCGATTTTCTGCTCGGGATCGATGACCATTTCCTCCCATTGCGCCAGCCATCCTGCCGTGCGGGGGATGGCGAACAGCACGGTGAACATCTCCGGCCGGAAGCCCATTGCCTGGTAGATGATGCCGGAATAAAAATCCACGTTGGGATAGAGCTTGCGTTTAACGAAGTACTCGTCTTCCAGCGCAATGCGCTCGAGTTCCAGCGCGATGTCGAGCTTGGCGTTCTTCCCGGTTACTTCAAAGACCTGCTCCGCGGCTTGCTTGATGATGCGCGCGCGCGGGTCGTAGTTCTTGTAGACCCGGTGGCCGAATCCCATCAGCTTGCCCTTGCCCGCCTTCACCCCTTCAATGTAAGCCGGGACGTGATCCTTGGAGCCGATTTCGTCGAGCATTCTCAGCACTTCTTCATTGGCGCCTCCATGCAAGGGGCCGGAAAGCGCTGCTGCCGCCGCTGCCGTTGATACAAATGGGTCGGCCTGCGAACTGCCCACGGACCGCATAACGTTGGCGCTGCAGTTCTGTTCGTGGTCGGCGTGCAGGATAAACAGGATGTCGAGGGCGCGCGCCAGAACAGGGTTCGCCTTGTATTTCACCTCGGCCATTCTCCACAACATATTCAGGAAGTTCTCGGTGTAGCTCAAATCATTGTCGGGGTAAACGTAGGGATATCCCAGGCCGTGGCGGTACGTATAGGCGGCAATGGTGGGGACTTTGCCGATCAGGCGATAAATCTGGAGCCGGCGCATCTCCGGGTCGTGCACATGCCGGGACTCCGGATATATCGTTGCCAGTGCTGCCACCGTGCTGATGAACATTGCCATGGGGTGCGCGTCGTAACGAAAGCCTTCCAGGAAATGTTTGGTCGATTCGTGCAGCATGGTGTGATACGTGATGTTGTTGATCCAGTCCTTAAGTTGAGAGGCTGTTGGCAACTCGCCTTGCAGCAGGAGATACGCGACCTCCAGAAAGGTGCATTTCTCCGCCAGTTGTTCAATCGGATAGCCGCGGTAGCGCAGGATTCCTTTATCACCATCAATATAAGTGATGGCACTATGACACGACGCCGTGTTCATGAATGCCGGGTCGTAGGTCATCAGGCCGAAGTCATCCGGGCCGGTCTTGATCTTGCGCAGGTCCATTGCGCGGATTGTTCCTTTATGAAACGGGACCTCATAAGTTGTGTTCGTTCGATTGTCCAGAATGCTCAGGCCGTCTTTATCCATGAGCTCTCCTCCCTGTATGCGATTCCTTGGCGGTCACTTCCTGCCTGCCCCGATTCTACCCGGGCCGCGACTGCTCCGTGGAGATTATATTTGCCTTTGCGTGTATTTGCGTAGGAGATTTGTCAATTTCTCGCGTTATAAGGAAATCGGACAAACTTCCCGCACCCGGCTGTAGTGCAAAAGCATTCAACCCCTGCATCTATGCCTCCGTCTACCGAGAAATCTGGCCAGGGTAAAAATGTCAGTGTTTGTGGCCATGTAAGTGGGGGTGTGAATGGGTTTCTCCGCCGGCATGAATGTGCCGGTGAGCATGGACGAGATTGGTCTGTTCGAGCAGGGAAGGCTGGCGAAGAATTTCCGCCGGAGTTCCTGCGGCCACCACTCGACCCATTTGGAAAACAAAGCAATCATCGGCAATGTCTTCAACAATATCCAGGTCATGGGTGCTCGTGACTACGGTCTTGGCTCCGCCGTGCAAACCGATCAGGAAATCGATCATCTGGCTTGCGCTTTTGGGATCGAGTGACGCCGTGGGTTCGTCGAGCAAAAGGACCTCAGGATCAAGAACCAGTACGGAGGCGAGCGTCACCCGCTTCTTTTCTCCCGTTGACAAATGATGCGGCGAGCGGTCTTTGAGGTGAGCGATCTTCATCACCTCCAGCATCTCATCAACCGCGGCGCGTACCTTTTCCCGGGACCATTGTAATTGCAACGGTCCAAAGGCCACTTCATCAAACACCGTAGGTGAGAAAAGTTGGATATCGGGATTCTGGAATACCAACCCTACGCGGCGACGGAACGGGTAGGCGAATGCAGAATCGCGCAGGCGTTCCTCTGTAAGCGCTTCGCCACAGAAAGTGATGCTGCCCTTTTCCGGAAAAGCCAGTCCATCGAGAATCCGCAGCAGAGTGGACTTGCCGGAGCCATTTGCTCCCAGAAGGGCGATCCGCCTGCCCGTGGGAATGGTGAGGCTTAAATGGTCGAGCGCGGTTACATGGTTATAACTAAAAGTAACTTCGCGAACATCAAAAACCGGGGCCGGCATAGGGTTTTCGATCTTGGATTTTAGATTCTCGACTTGCGATCCCACCGGTCTGCCTCGCTCTCGTGAAACTCCTGATATCGAAAATCCAGGATGCAACGATTGATTATCTTCCGTAATAGAACGCCGCCGCGGCGATGGCCAGAAAACAGGACAGCATGATCCAATCGAGTGCGGTGGTTTGGAAATCATCGAGCATATAAACTTCGCCGCGGAAACCCCGCGCGAGCATGGCGCTGTAAACGTCGCCGCTGAGCTGCAGCGTTTTCGACATCAAAACTCCCACGCTGGCGGCGGCCAGGCGGCGGCTGTCCGAACCCGTCATTTCGCCCACCATGCGGCTTCGGCGTGATTCCAGCATATCGCGAGCGCTATCAATCAGGAGAAAAATATAGCGGTAGGCCATCCCCAAAATCACAACGATGACCACCGGAACGCGGAGTACCCGCAGCGCCTTCAAGACATGCGTCCACGGTGTGGACAAGATGAGCAGCACCGAAAGCGTGGCGGCCGTTTCAACCCGCGTCACCAGGTAGCGCGCACTCGCCAGCCCTTGCGCCGTCAACGGCCAACCGAGGCCGGGAATGCGCCAAATCACTTGACCCGGAATTACGAACGGGGCAGGTAAGGCGATGATGCCGGTGAACAGGAGTACAGGGATCCACACTCGCTTGCCCAGGAGCAACGGGGATACGCGGGAGGAGGCGGCGAGGATGAGCGCAATGACGAAAACCGCGCCAATCACCCAAAATTTGTGAGCCATCGCCGCAGCAATAATCAGCAAAAGAATGCCAACGACTTTGACGCGGGGGTCAAGCCGTTGGAGCAGGCCATTTGCCTGTGAAACTTCTTCCGCGTCCAGCGAGTGCTCTACGGCGTCCAGGAAGCCGGCCAAAGTGCGTTCAAAGAAGTTCATCGCGTTTTCCACTGCCAGGAATTCACCGCAGAGATGCGGAAGGACAACGCGGCGTAGTCGCAAACCAAGCTTATTGTAGGGGCAGGCCTTGTGCCTGCCCTCCCCGTCGGCATGGCCGACTTCAGGCCGCCCACAATGGACATAGGCGTTAGAATAATTGTCGTATCTAGGAATGTGCCAGCCCGTGTAGCGGGCGAAAGATCGTAGCCCATGGCGTAAGCCGTGGGTAAACTGGCACCCCATTGCGTCCGAGCCCCGTAAGGGGCGAAAGAAATCGCGATTAGAATTAGCAGCGTGATCTTTCTTTTCATTGGTTGATACACAAGGGAAATCTCCGCAACGATTGCTTCTTTTGCCCCTCTGGGGCTAGGGAATTACTGGGTGAACTCTATACCCATAGCTTACGCTATGGGCTACGATCTTTCGCCCGCTACACGGGCTGGCTGCCAATGGCGCTTATCCTCGCGCCGATGCCTGCGTGTTGGGTCATAACTCCTGGCTCCTGACTCCTGGCTCCTGGCTCCCTTTCCGCTTTCCCCGCGTGGCGAGTGATCCGGCAATCAACGAAACCAGAATGATGGCGCCGGCCCCGAACATGGCGGAAAGCGCGTAGCCCATCGCCGGTCGGCGCACAAACGACGGTGCGTATTGCGGAAATGGCGCGGTCCACAAGGAGGAAAGGCGTTCCAATCCGCGCGGAGGCTGGGCCGGCGGGGCCGTGTGGCGCGAAGCTATGGCCATTTTCTCCCGTGTCTGCAGATTGGAGAAATCCCGCGCGCTCCATTCACCCCAGGCTGTGCCGGCCGCCAGAATTCCCAGCGGGGTAAGCACCAGAAGCACGGCCAGCCCAATCCAAAGCGGCCGCAATGTCTGCCACAGGCTTTGACTGCCTGGTTCGGCAATGGTGTCATCGGGTGCCAGATTCCCGGGCGCGGTAAGCTTCAGAAGCGAGGGGTTGGTTCGCTGGAAATAAGCCACCACGCCGGCGGACAGCACCAGCTCCGCCAAGCCGGCGAACGTCAAGTGGCCGATCATCATGGCGGGAATCGCGATATGTAACGGGTAGGGAGCGTAGAGCGGCGCGCCGCTGGGGTCTTTGAAGAAGATGGGCTGGATCCCAAATTCCACCGCGGCGCACAGGGCCGACGCATTGATGGCGGTATAACCTGCCAGAGCGGCGGCCATCACCCTTCGCGGGGAAGTGAGAGCGGCGCGTCCGGCGATGATCCGGTAAACAGCATATGCCGCCAGCGAACCCACAATCGCCATGTTGAAGCAATTGGCGCCGAGCGTGGTGATGCCTCCGTCGCCAAAGAATACC
>CAYTMD010000527.1:0-4603 GCA_964438685.1 uncultured Acidobacteriota bacterium | reverse complement strand
GCAAGTCATCGATGATCAGCACTTCCTGCCCTTGACTGATGGCATCGCGGTGAATCTCGATCGCGTCTTTTCCATATTCCAGGCTGTACGACATGGTGGCATGGTCGGCAGGCAACTTGTTGGGCTTGCGTGCCGGCACAAATCCCGCATTGAGCCGGTAAGCCACCATAGGCGCAAAGATAAAACCCCGCGCTTCAATGCCAATGACTCGATCAATTTTCTGGTCCAGAAAAGTGTTGGCCAGGATGTCCACGGCCCAGTGCAGGCCCACGGGATCCTTCAACAAAGTCGTAATATCGTAAAAGAGGATTCCGGGTTTGGGGTAGTCAGGAATTTCGCGAATCAGTTTCTTCAGGTCGATCACATGTCCTCCGTATTTCTAGTGTCGGGCGTCAGCCCAGGGCGGTGCTGGGTGCTGGGGACTAGGGACTGGGGATTGGTTCACCCCTAGCCCCCAGTCCCCAGTCCCCAGCACCGAGATTTACCAACCTCCCTCAATCATGAACCGATTGTACCGCTTGTCCACAGGTTCGTCCGATTCATCGACGGCGGTTATGCGCGCGCTGCGTGGGCCTTCCGCCAGTTGGCGTTTCAGCTCATCCAAAGCCACGGCATCGCCGATCGCGTAGACCTCCACATTGCCGTCCCAAAGGTTTTTCACGTACCCGCAGATGCCGAGTTGATTGGCCCACCGCTCCGCAAAATAGCGATAACCGACGCCTTGCACGCGGCCCATAATCAAAAACTTTTTGGCAATTCGAGTAGTCGTCCTGGCCATCGGAATTAAGGATAAAGGGAGAATGCTAAAGGATAAAGGGTAAAGGATAAAACTGGACATTAAGTCATTACCGGAGCGGCCAACTCTCAATCCAGTATCCGGTCTTTACCCTTTATCCTTCAGCCTTCACCCTTCGCTTCGCCCCTTTTCGATGTCGTCCAGCACCGCAGTGAGGCGGCGCGGGTAGTTGGTTATGAGGCCGTCCACGCCGTCCAGAATTTTGCTTCGCATGTGTATGGGGTAATTGACCGTCCAGGGGATAACTTGCAAACCCTCACGGTGGGCGCGCCGAATGAGTCTCCGCGAAGCAATCGCCCAGTATGGCAGCAGCACCTCCGCACCAAGTGCCAAAGCGCGGCGAACCGGCAGGAGGCGGCCGGAGAAGTCCAACCCAAGATGTGCCTGCTCGTTCAATTCCCTTGCCTGACGAAGAGACGGCAGGTCGAATGAGACCACCCGCGTCAAATTCCAAAGGTCAGCCCGCTCGATTTCCTGAAGGATTCTCGCCGTTACGCCCGGCCGATAATCTTTAATTTCAACAAAGGCCAGGCACTGACGCGATTTAACCCAATTCAGAACTTCCGCCAGCGTAGGAATGCGCGCACCCGCATAGCGTTCGCGGGCGCGGAGCCGATAACGGCGGTTAAACCACGATCCCGCATCCAGCCGCCGCAGCACACTGGCCCGATGCTCCCACACCCAACCGCTGCCCGACGTGGTGCGGTGCAGGCGGGCGTCGTGAATAACCATAGGGACGCCGTCGGAGGAAAGTTGCACGTCCAATTCAATCGCGTCCACACGCTGGCGCCACGCCAAATCGAACGATGCCATGGTGTTTTCCGGAGCTTCACCTGCTGCCCCGCGATGGCCAATCTTGAGCGGCGGCCACTCCAGTTGAATAGGATGGCGGTCAAGCACACGTTTCAAGATGGGTGAGAGAGTAACCATAACCACTCAAATGAAAAGTCGCCCGCATCGCCTTCAGCGGGCAAGTCGCGGGAGCGTCCCGCACGCGGGTCCCAATTCGAAATGTCCCAACTACGCCGGGATTCCTCCAGCTGTAGGCCAAAAATTCACCTATCAACACTACCAGATTGCCGCTCTACCGGGCTCTAGTATTAATTGAGCTATTCTTGTATTCTCTTCGTCTCGTAGCGTGGGAATCTCGTCCGCTGTGGCGGGAAACGGGGCTGATGGGAGATTGCCGCAACGGACGGGCAGCATGTACCGCCCTGTCGGGGGGAAGGTTGACTCCCTCTTTTATTACGTGCACCCCCGGGAAAACCCCGGCCTTGCCGCGATTGACGTATCTCTTCTATAATGAAAAGGTTTTGGCCAAATTGCAGGAGCAATCATGTTTCATTTTTTTAGGAAAAACAAAGAGGCGGTAAAGAAATACCTCCTCATCTTCTTCCTGGGCATCGTGTCGCTCAGTATGGTCGTCGTCATGGCGCCCATGCCGAGTGGCGATACCAGCCGCCCCGAAGGCAATGTGTTGGCGGCCATCGGCGGGTACTCCATTTCCAGTGCGGACTTGGATCAAGCCATCCGCGACCGGTTCAAGAACTCGCCCATGGGATTCGACAAGCGCATGGTGCCAATGGTCGCGCCCCGGGTCCTTGACCAGATGGTGATTGAACACGTCCTGGTGGAGCAAGCCGCGAAGATGGGTGTCGAGGTGTCCGACGGAGAGGTGATTAGGGCCCTGCAGAACATCCCCTGGCTGTACCCTGGGGGAAATTTTGTGGGTGCTGACCGAGCCGCGGAAATGGTGGCGGAAAACACCGGCAAAACGCTTCCCCAATTTGAAAGCCTGTTGCGCGATAGCCTGCTGGAGGAGAAAGTCCGCAGCATCGTGACGGACGGCGTTCAGGTGTCGCCCGCGGAAATCCAGGAGCAGTTCCGCCAGCGCAATACCAAGGCCAAAATCGATTATGTTCTCTTTGACCCCAGCCAGTTCATCAAGGACGTTAAGGTGACGCCTGAGGCTCTGGACACATTCTTTAAGAAGGATCCCACCCGCTATAAGCTCTCCGAACAACGCCAGGTGCGCTACGTGGTGATTGATCCTGACGTGGTGCGGACGCAGATCAACGTATCGGATGCAGATCTGCACCAATACTACGCCCAGCACCTCTCGGATTACCGCGTGCCCGACCGCGTCAAAGTTGCCCACATCCTCTTTAAGACAACCGGAAAGACCCCGGCGGAAGTGGCGACCATTAAAGTAACCGCAGCCGATGTACTGAACCAGGTCCGTGCCGGCGGGAACTTTGGCGACCTTGCCAAGAAGTTCTCCGAGGACAGCACGGCGCAGGCGGGAGGCGAATTAGGCTGGCTGGTTCACGGACAGACCGTGCCGGAATTCGACTCCATGGCTTTTTCGTTGAAAGCTGGCGAAGTGAGCAGCCTGGTTACCACCATGTACGGCATCCATATTTTGAAATTGGAAGACAAACAGCTTGCGCACCTGCAAACCTTTGACGAGGTCAAAGACTCCATTCGTGCGGATTTGGAGAAACAGCGCGTTGCCGACGGACAAGCGGCATTAGCCAGCAATCTCGGATCGCAGCTCAAAGCGAACCCGCAACAGTTTGAGGAAATTGCCCGCAAGTCAGGTCTGGAACCCAAGCTGTCACCGCTCTTCAAATACAACCAGCCGGTTGCTGACCTCGGCAAGACCGATGCGTTTGAGAACCTGGCTTTCCAGCTTCGTCTGAACGAAGTCGGCACGCCCGTTTCCGTTCCCAAGGGGGAAGCGATTATCCAGTTGGCCCAAATCGTTCCCGAGCACGTTCCGTCTCTGGATGAAGTTCGCGCGCAGGTGGAAGAAGACTATCGTCACGAACAATCAGTTACACTGGCACAGGACAAGGCGAAAAAGCTCGCGGAGATTGCCAAGACGCAGGACTTTGACAAGGCGGCAAAATCCCTGGGCCTCACTCCCAAACTGAGCAATGACTTCAGTGCGACCGAGTACGTGGAAGGTGTGGGCAATGGCTCCCAATTGGGCGCAGCCTTTACGTTGAATCCGGGACAAGTAAGCGGCGTCATCTCCGCGGGAACCAACCAGGTGCTGTTCAAGGTGGTCTCGCACACGGCCCCCAACGATGCTGATTTTGCCGCCCAGAGCGACCAGCTCCGCGAAGAGTTGCTTGACCAGAAGCGCGACCTGCAATTTGAAATCTACCGCGAAAACCTTAAGGACCAGTTCATTCGAACCGGCAAATTGAAGCTCAACGAAGCCGGCATGAAGCAGTACCTGTCAACCTATCTGACGCAATAGTCTTAGCGGAAACGAAGCACGGTGAAGGACCGCCGTGCTTCGTTTCGGCGCACCCTTCAATCTTCGCTATATCCCTTTTTGGTTCAGGCCCCACGAAATCAAAAAACTCGGTCGTACAGTGCTCGTTATGCGGAGAAGGTCGAGCCTTCTTTCACACTGGCGGTCGCGCCAACCTGTTTCCGGCGGAGATCGAGGAAATGTTGGTCCCTCGCCCCCTTGGGGGCTGATCTTTACCCACATCTTTGGCTGGACACGGGGGGTTAACTTTGGCCCCCAACCCCGAAGGGGTTTGCATTTAGTAGCCGTGGGCAAGGGCACGTTCTTTGTGCCCGCCGCCCACGGTAAGCTTCCCACGGCCTTGCCGACCCTGGAAGGGTCGAGGCGCGGACGGGATCGTCAACCGTGGGCGGCGGGCACAAAGAACGTGCCCTTGCCCACGGCTATTCAATTTCACTCGTGTCCAAAACAGATTGCGTCAGGTTGGGAATGAGGTGCAGCACAAGCGCTCGCTATGCGGGGACGCTGGGGGTCATTCTCAC
>CAYTMD010000526.1:0-4616 GCA_964438685.1 uncultured Acidobacteriota bacterium | reverse complement strand
AGAATGACCCCCAGCTTCCCCGCATAGCGAGCGCTTGTGCTGCACCTCATTCCCAACCTGACGCAATCTGTTTTGGACATGAGTGGTGCCGTTCTGCCGCCAACTTGGAGGTTATTCCCTTCGGTATTGCCGTGCAGGCCATGTGGGTATACAGTTCCGTGTGGCCATTTATCGATTCGCCCGTAGCGGCTGGAGTGTGAAATTATGAGCAGTTTGAAGGTGGTCGTCACCGATTACATCGAGCCTGACCTCGAGTGGGAAGCCAAAGAACTGACCCGGCGCGGGGTCGAGTTCCAAGCCCATCAGCTCAAGTTCGCGCCCTCCGACCAGGTGGTGGCGGCCACGTGCGACGCTGACCTGGTGGTCGTCAACATGGTGCCGATCAACGCCGAGATTGTTTCCCAGTGGAAAAAGTGCCGGCTGGTTATCCGCCACGGGGTGGGCTACGACAACGTTGACCTGGCGGCGCTCGCCGAAGCCGGCATCCCACTCTGCTACATTCCCGATTATTGCCAGGAAGAGGTGGCGGAGCAGGCCATCGGGCTGTTGTTTGCGTGCGGCCGGAGGATTGTAAGCAGCCGCCGCGTGGTGGATGATTCTTCCGCGCGCGGCGCCTGGGATTTCGCCGATATCGTCCCCATGTTCCAGATGGCCGGGCAGACGCTCGGCATCATCGGATGTGGCCGCATCGGTTCGCGGGTTTACCTCAAATTACAGTCCTTCGGTTTCAAGTTCCTGATCTGCGACCCGTATCTCACCGAGGACCGGAAACGCGAACTCGGCATCGAAGTCGTGGACCAGGAGACGGTGTTCCGCAATTCTGACTTCATCACCATCCACACGCCGCTGAACTCGGAAACGCGACATCTGGTAAACGCCCGCACGCTGGGGATGATGAAACCTACGGCTTACATTGTGAACACGGCGCGGGGGCCGATGGTAGACACTCAGGCCCTTGCCGAGGCGCTGAAAAGCCACGTCATTGCCGGGGCCGGGATTGACGTTTACGATGTGGAGCCACCGCGGCCTGACTTCCCGCTCCTCGGCCTCCCCAACGCCATATTGACCCCGCACTTGTCCTGGTATTCTGAGGACGCGGCCCGCCACATCCGGGAGCTGATTTTGCTGGAGATCGACCGCTTCCTGGCCGGACAGCCCCCGCGCTATATCGCCAAGCCGGCGGCTTGAGAGGAAAAACATGACCACTAAAGTGACATCCGTAAAGGGACCCTTGCCCGGCCCCAAATCCAAGGACCTGTTTGCCCGCTGGTCGCGCGTGGAAGCGCAATGTGCCGGCTATCAGGCGAAAGTCGCCTGGGATCACGCCCTCGGCGTGCTGGTGACCGATGTTGATGGCAATAAGTTTATCGACTGGACCTCCGGGGTGCTGGTGACGAATGTCGGGCACTGCCATCCGGATCTGGTGAAGGCCGTGCAGGAAGTGGCCGCGCAACTTCTGAACAATTACGAGTGCCTGCATCCCTGGCGCGTCGAAGCCGCGGAGAAATTGATCTCCGTCCTGCCGCCGCACCTGGACAGGTGCTTTTTCCTCACCACGGGAAGCGAGGTGACGGAGTCTGCCATCCGCATCATGAAGCGGAAGACGGGCAAGTTTGAAATCATCAGTTTTTATGGGGGCTTCCACGGGCGCACCTCGGCCGCGGCGACGGCGGGTGGACTGTCCGGCCCGAAGAAAGGATATGGGCCCATGCTGCCGGGGGCAATTCGCGTGCCTTTCCCGTATTGTTACCGGTGCCCGTTCAAGGCCGATCCAGCCACCTGCGACATGCTCTGCCTCGATTACGTTGATGACTCGGTTCGCGCCAACAGCACGGGCAGCGTGGCAGGACTGATCGTCGAACCCTACCAGGGGGCAGGCGGCTTCATTTTCCCCCCGGCGGGATGGTTGAAGCGTCTGGAGCAATGGCTGCGCGGGCGCGGACTGCTCTTCACCCTGGACGAAGTCCAATCCGGATACGGGCGTACCGGGAAGTTCTGGGCAATGCAGTGGGAAGAGTTGACTCCCGACCTGGTGACCATTGGCAAAGGCATTGGCAGCGGCGTTCCGGCCTCGGCGGTGGCGGGTCGCGCCGAGGTGATTGGAACCTTGGGACACGGCGAAATGAGCAGCACCATGGGCGGCAATCCGCTGGCCAGCGCGGCGGTGGCCGTGGTGGTGGACATCATGAAACGCGAGCATCTGGCAGAAAATGCTTTGCGCATCGGCAAGCTGATGATGGCGCGCCTGCTCGAAATCAAGGAAAAGTCTCCCTATGTGGGCGACGTCCGGGGCATGGGATTGGTTATGGGCGTTGAACTGGTCAAGGACAAGAAAAGCAAGGAGCCGGCGCCCGACCTCACCCGCAAGTTAATTGATGTGGCGGCTGAAAACGGACTGTTGATCGGTTCGGTGGGGATTTTTGGCAATGTGATTCGCGTGGCGCCGCCTTTGGTGATTACCGAAGCCGAGGCCCACGAGAGTTTGGATATCTTCGAAAAGGCGCTTTCACTCTTATGACCCAAATTTCTGTGTCGGAAATTCGCCGTGCGGTGCAGGCCGCGCAGCGCGAGACGGAGCAGTTTCTTTGCGACTTGATTCGCTTTCCCTCTTTGCCCGGCCAGGAGAAGGGAGCGGTGGATTGTGCCGCCGCGCGCTTTGGCGACGTGGCCCACGTGGAGCACGTTCCCCTTTCGAATGCACTCCGTGAGGATGAGGATTATTCCAGTCCAGTTGCCGGAATCGAATACGACGGGCGTTCGAACCTGCGCGTGCGCTTGGCTGGCACGGGCGGCGGGCGATCGCTGCTTTTCAACTCCCATCTGGACGTTGTGCCGGCTTCGCAAGGGCAGGTTCACCCCTTTGACCCGCGCGTGGAAGCCGGGCGCGTGTTTGGACGCGGCTCCTGCGATGCCAAGGGTCAGGTGGCCACGATTTACACCGCTCTGCTGGCGACCAAACGTCTGGGGCTGAAACTGCGGGGCGACGTTCTTGCGCATCTGGTGGTGGAAGAAGAGGTGGGCGGCAACGGCACACTGGCCATGGCGCGGCGGGGCGAGCGGGCGGACGCCTGCGTGGTGATGGAGCCCACGGAGTTGCGCATCCTCTCGTCGGTTCGCGGCGCGGTTTGGTTCCGGGTCATCTGCACCGGGAGGCCCGGTCACAGCGGACGCGCCGGTGATACGGTGAGCGCGCTGAAAATGGCAGTCCGCGCCATGGAAATTCTGGAGCAATACCACGACCGCCTGCTGGCGGCGTCGCGCGGCATTCCCCTCTTCGACCCTTTCCCCAACCCCATGCCGATTACTTTCGGCAAGATCGCCGCGGGTGACTGGCCGGCCACGGCGCCCGCTCGCGCAGTGGTGGAAGGCGTGCTCGGCCTGCTTCCCAACAAGACCCGCTACCAGGTGATGGAAGAGATGCGCCAGGCGTTGATGGACGGTGGCGACCCCTGGCTGCGCGAGCATTTCCAACTGGAATTCATGTACCGGCACGACGCTCACGTGCTTGACCCCGCGCACCCGCTCGTGACCGGCCTGCAAGCGTCCTGCCGCGAATCCGGCGCGCCGGGGGAAGTGACGGCCATGACCGCCTCCTGTGATTCTTGGTACTACAACAATCAGCTCCACATTCCGACGGTGGTGTTCGGACCGGGCAGCCTGCGCTTTGCCCACACGAACGAAGAGCAGATCGGCTTGGACGAAATCGCCGAGGGCGCGGCCATCCTGGTTCGCTTCCTCGCAGAGTGGTGCGGGTGAAGGCGAAGTTTACCGCAGAGGCGCGGAGACGCAGAGAAAAGGGCTTTTGATTTCAAATCTCTGTATTGCAATACCGTAAGTTCTTGTTTTGTTGGCAAACATTTTTGTGTCCTTGTTGAAAGTGGGAGGTGGAGAGAAGAGACCCCTCATCCGCTTCGTACCTCAGCACCTTCTCCCCTGGGAGAAGGCAGGTTGTAAAACTGCCCTCTCCGAGGGGAGAGGACGTCCCGATGCATCGGGACGGGTGAGGGGTCTCTTCGTCCGCCCACATAGATCTGGTTGCCGCTCCGCCGCGCTGCGCCTCCGCGCCTCTGCGGTGAAATGTTCGAGAACTGGGGGATTACTCCGACATGCAAGCATTAATGAAGACCCAGAAAGGCGTTGGCTTCCTGGAACTTCGCGAGGTTCAGGAACCCACTCCGGGCGCGGATGAAGTGTTGATCGAGGTCAAATCCTGCGGGATTTGTGGCACCGACATCCATGTTTGGAACGACAAGTTTCCCTACTGGCCTCCGGTGATTCTGGGACACGAATTCGCTGGTGAAATCGTGGCGGCGGGCGCGGCCACCAGCCTGTTCAAAGTGGGTGAGCGGGTTGTGGGAGAGCCCCACACGCAAGCCTGCGGCCATTGCTATTTGTGCCGGACGGGCAACATCCAGATTTGCCCCATGAAGCGCTCGCCGGGCTGGGGCATTGACGGCGCCATGACGAAGTACTTGAAAATGCCCGAACGGCTCTTGCACCGGATTCCGGACTCCATGAGTTACGACCTGGCCGCGCTGGTGGAGCCCACCGCCAACGTGGTACATGACGTGGTGGAGCGTGCCCGGATCAACGCAGGCGACTTCGTGGTGGTGCTC
>CAYTMD010000525.1:0-4637 GCA_964438685.1 uncultured Acidobacteriota bacterium | reverse complement strand
ATAAACCAGATGTTGTGCAAAGGCAGTGCGGTGGACCCGCACGCAAAGATGCAGGGACCAGCGGCGCTGGCTGGCGCGGAGCGAGCCCAGCTCTGCGATTCACGTCTCTGACCCCAGCCGCCGATGTTCCCAATCTATGGACGTCATTCTGAGCCCCGCCACGGCCAGCCTGCCTCTGGCGAGATAATACTCGCCTGAACAGCAATTGGCTACAGGCAGTGATCTCCTGACCCCGGCCTTGTGATGATAGGAGAGGGGCGGTGCATCCCTTGCATCAATTGGAGAGTGTCCTTTCCAACTAGGATTGATGCGAAACACTGCGACATATCAGTGATTGAGATGCAGCTGATGATGTGGGAGAATCTGCCCACTGCCGAGAACCCCAGGTTAGGAGAAAGTATGTCTGTTCCCGACTACCAAAGTGTGATGCTCCCGCTGCTTCGCTTCGCTGAGGAGCGAAAAGCTGAAATATCCACGGGTGATGCGGTTGAGGCGCTTGCGACCCGGTTGGACCTTACCGATGATGATCTCAAAGAAATGCTCCCGAGTGGCGTCCAACGGACTTTTGTAAACCGGGTGGGATGGGCATCAACCTACATGAAGAAGGCGGGGCTGCTAGAACCTACCCGCAGAGGATACTATCGAATCACACCGCGTGGCATTGACCTCCTTAAGAAAGATCCCAAAACGATCAACGTCAAACTGCTCAAGCATTACCCCGAGTTCCTTGAGTTCCAAAAACTCAAAGGAACACGCGGTGGCGGGAAGACAGATATCGCAAAAGATCCGCTCGAGGTGGAAACCGCAACGCCATCTGAGGCGCTCGAAGATGCCTACGAGAACCTCCGCGATGAACTGGTCGACGAGCTTCTCGCTAAGCTCAAAAAGTCGTCGCCGTCGTTCTTCGAGCGGATCGTCGTCGATCTTCTCCTGAAAATGGGCTATGGCGGCTCGCGCACCGACGCGGGAAAGGCCATCGGCAAGAGTGGAGACGGCGGCATCGACGGGATTATCAAAGAAGACAAGCTCGGGCTGGACTTTGTCTACATTCAGGCGAAACGATGGGACAATACTCCTGTCGGAAGACCTGATGTCATGCAGTTTGCCGGAGCACTCCAGGCGCAGAAGGCAACCAAGGGCATCTTTATTACGACTTCCAGATTCACTGACGATGCTCGGGGCTACGTTTCTCAGATTGGAAGCAAAATTGTCCTGATTGACGGCGATCAACTTTCCCAATTGATGATCGACCATGATGTGGGCGTATCAACGGTGTCGCTTTATCCAGTAAAGAGGATCGATGCAGATTACTTTGACGAAGGCATCTGACAATGCCCTGCATTTGATTGACTGGGAATTCGCTTTGCATCGAAAAGCCCACAGAAAGGAAGACACTACCCGCTAAATGGCGAGGCACTGTATGAAAATTAACCCTTTCGAACCCTTTGCGCCTGTAAACCCCGGCACATTCGTTGGTAGGCTCAACGAACTGCGAAGGCTAAAGTCGGCACTACTCCAAACTAGTGCAGGGAAGCCTGTCAACTTCATGATCACGGGTGAACGCGGCATTGGCAAAACATCCCTTCTGAATTATCTGAAGTACGCGGCGGAAGGACTCATTCCGATTGAAGGCGCAAATTTGTCTTTGGTAGTTGTTGACACCGACGTCGACCAAAGCACCACACAATTAGGGCTCCTTTCCAAGATCCAATTGGGTCTCGAAAAGGCTCTCTGTCCCCATGAGGCAGGTCGTGAATTTATCAGGAAAACATGGGCCTTTCTTCAACGCGTTGAGGCTGGCGGGATAAAGCTGGGCGAGGCCAAGAAACTGTCGGACGAACTACTACTCGATGAATTCGCATATTCCCTAGCCGAAACAGCTAATCGAGTTTGTTCAGACTCAGGAGAGGCAACTCTGTGGGGCACCAAGTCAGATGGCATTCTGATTCTGATAGATGAGTGCGATAACGGCTCAAAGACGCTGCAACTAGGTTCTTTCTTTAAGCTCCTCGCTGAGCGGCTTCAACGTCGAAAGTGCAATCGCGTCATGTTCGGTCTGGCAGGACTTCCGGAGCTTCGCAAGGTCTTGCACGACAGTCATCCGTCCTCTCTGAGGATTTTCGACGAGCTGGTCCTAGACCGACTGTCGACATCAGAGGTTAATAGCGTTATCAATCTTTGCTTGCAGGAGGCGAATGAGAAGAACAGCAAAGCGACCACCGTTGCCGAGGACGGGAGAGAACTCCTCGTTACACTCTCGGAGGGGTACCCACATTTTATCCAACAGTTTGGGTACTCCGCGTTCGCGGCTGACACTGACGACGTGATCGACCAGCGGGATGTCTCCAATGGGGCTTACGCGCCGAGAGGCGCATTCGACCAGATTGGCGACCACTACTATCGGAATGACTTTTACAAAAAGATCCAGAAGGAGAGCTACCGGAAGGTGCTGCGGATAATGGCCGAGAATCTGGATGGCTGGGTTACGAAACAGCAAATCAGAAATCAATTCAAGGGAAGCCTCTCAGTTTTAGATAATGCCATCAAAGCTCTGCGAGATCGAAAGATCATCTGGTCGAAAGAGGGTGAGACTGGAGTGTACCGCCTCCAACATAAGGGATTCGCGGTCTGGATTAGATATTACACGTCAGACCCGGAAACGCTGGAACGTCCAGCTGTTGCCGAAGCGCCTAAACCCGAAGACGAGCAAGCATAACACCAACCTCAATCGTGGGGCAGATTGAATGCGTGAAGATTTTACCGACGAAGTGAAACGCGCGGTTTCAGCGCGGGTCGGAACCGTTTGTTCAAATCCCGATTGCAGGGCACCTACAAGTGGCCCCCAGGACGACTCCGCCAAAGCCCTCAACGTAGTGGTTGCGGCACACATTACCGGCGCGGCGCCCGGCGGGCCACGAAACGATCCCTCCGTGTCGTCAGATGCGCGCCAGCATGTCGACAATGCAATATGGCTGTGTCAGCATTGCGCCAAGCAAGTAGCGCGGACCTGCCATTTAGGTCCGCGTCTTTTTGTTGTCAATTCAGGGCGAACTGTCCCGATGCATCGGGGCGCTATTCGCCAAACTGCTTGTGTATCGCCCACTGACGGGCCGGAGACAAGGTAGCGGCATGGGTAGGTGGTAGCGTGCATGTAGCAGATGGTGGAAAGAGGCTCTTGCGGTAGCATTAAGGCCGGCGTAAACTGCGAGAGTAGAGAAGAAGAGTAACCTATGACCCTAAATCTGAAATCTGACGTTGCCGCCGCACTGGAGAGCTTGGCCGCCAACCAGGGGCTTTCAGTGGAAGACTACCTCCAACGGCTCGTGGAACGGGAACTTCCAGTCGTGAGCATGAAACCTGCGCCTTTGGAAGGCAGCGGCATGGTTTCGGAAAACGGCCTCCTCGTTTACCGCACGGGCAAACCCCTGCCCGCCCAGGTCGTCGATGATGCCATTTACCGCTCCCGCGAGGAAAGAGCAAAGCAAATCCTGGGCGATCTTTCTTGAAACTCTTTTTTGACACCTCAGTTCTCGTTCCTGTCTTCTACGCCGACCATCCCCATCATGATGCCAGCGCAAGGGCATTTCTTGCTGCCGGGAGGGAGGACTTCTGTGCGCTGCGGACGCTTGGCGAGATGTACGCGACCTTGACCGGACTGCCCGTTCGCCCGCGCATAACCGGCTACGACGGCATGACCATACTGAAACAGATCCGCGACAGGTTGACCGTGATTTCCCTCACGGAGCAAGAGTACGTATCCGCGCTGGAGTCGGTGTCGGGAACGATCATCGGGGGAGCGGCATATGATGCACTCATCGCCAAGTGTGCCGTCAAAGCCGGCGCAGAGGTGTTGCTCACGTGGAATAAACCGGACTTCACCAGGTTCGGAGCAGAAATCGCACAACTGGTGAAGACCCCGCTCGAACTATGACCAGGGCTGGCGCAAAGCGAAGCGCCGCGATGCGCGGCCGGCCACGCTGCATTCTCATACTCTCGCCCTTGGCGGTTTGACCGGGCAGCAGGAATATTTTCGGACACGGTCCCTCACCGCAGATTTTGAATGAACCGAAATCCTTGTACCACTCGCCCTCCGGAACCAGTTGGTGGGATTCAAGCCAAAGCCGAACGCTGTTCGGCCCCCACGCGACGTGCCACGGGCGTCCGAAACTGTAAAGAACTGAGCGAAGGCAAAGACATTTCACGCAAAGGCGCAAAGACGCCAAGCGCGCAAAGAAAACAAGGCCGTTGTGGTTGCACGTCTTTGCGCCTTCGCGCCTTTGCGTGAGTATGTTTATTTTTTCACACGTTATCCCGCCCGTGCTCGAGCATAGCCAGGACCCCGATGGATCGGGGCAGGTAGGCCATGGCACGCCTCTAGTTGCGGCTTCGCCGCAATGCCCTACGCGTCGTCAATTGTCCGGCTTCCCACAAAAATGGCGAGCCCCGCTGCCTCAAGCTTGCTGCCGACTGGCTAGTGCTTTCTGCCTTCAGCTTTCCGCCTTCTGCCTACTGCTTTCCGCTTTCGCCCTTTCCCGTCGGACCTACACCAGTGATTCCGTAAGGTAGGGACTCCGTCGGCTTCAGTTCGTTTGTTTACGGGGGCTTGACTTTGCTCTTTTCTGACACTATTATTAGTG
>CAYTMD010000524.1:0-4643 GCA_964438685.1 uncultured Acidobacteriota bacterium | reverse complement strand
TTGAACCCCGTCATGAACTTGATGTCGTCCATGTCGAAGACGTTGGTGGGGTCCACCATGGCAAGGGTCAACGACGATCCCACCCGGCTGAGCGGCAGCACCTGGTACTTGGTGGCCGTATCCATGGGGATCAGTTTGGTAACGCTGGGATCAACCTCAAAATAGGCAAGGTTTATGGAAGGAACACCATATTGGCGTGAGAGGACCGCGGTGACCTCATCGTCGTTAAGAAACCCCAATTTGACCAGGGAATTCCCCAACCTTCCACCGTTTGTCTTCTGATGTTCAAGCGCTTGCTTGAGCTGATCAGGGGTGATGAGGTTTTCTTTGAGAAGAATTTCCCCGAGCTTACCCGACATTCACGAACCCCCATGCGCTCTGGCATGAATTACATGTTCGTCTGCAGAACCACACCGTAGTTGACTTCATGGCAGGTGGCTGTAAGTCACGCAAGTATAGGCATCCTAAGGAACTCACGGCAAGTTGTCAAGGCGATTTCCCTTGACGACTGCCCACCTTCAGATCTCGAACAGCCGATCCTGGCGCGTTCCAGCTCCCCTCCGCGACCTATTGAGGTTCATGACAAGCAAGTCCGCCGTAACTTGCTTAAAAACGTATTGTTGATTCTACATCAATTACGAAGATCGTGGCGCTTTTCGATTGGGGCATGCCAAACGAAGGTACTACCCAGGCAATTGCGCTCCGTAAGGGGTGTTGGATTCGAACGGCGATCGACGCGCACATAAACCTCAATGGATGCGACACACGCGAAAGGGACCCCTCACCCCCCGCCTTGCGGTCCCCCCTCTCCCCTGCGGAGAGGGAAATTGTTCTTTGGGGGCGTGCGCGCCCCGGGAAAAGGATTTGTTTCCTTCTCCGAGGGGAGAAGGTGGACCGCGACAGGCGTTCTCACGAGTCCGTCAGCTGACGGACGGGCCGGATGAGGGGTCTCTTCCACCCCTGCTCTACCGGCTGTCGTGCGGCACACTCGGTGGGTAGACCGTTCACCAGCCACGTGGTTTGTTTCCGAGTAGCTCGTGGAAGAATCGTAGCGCGGACATGCTTTCCAATGTCCGCGGCCTTTAGACCATGCACCGCGTCCCGCGCGCGCGCCGGTTATTGCCCTGTGGCGTTGCGATGAGCCTGTTACACAGCGGCGAAAATGACGTGAGATGCTCATCCGTGCATTGGCAGCAGAAGCGCCGCGGGTCTTGGACATCAGGTTCGCGCTGCTTGCCCGCCAACGGCCGATTATCGGAGGTACCTTAAGGTCTCATCGATGAGCCTCTGCGTGCCGCCGTATGGCTCGCCCTTGCCTTCCCACTCCATCGAAAAGTAGCCGCGGTAGCCTTGAGCCTTTGCAATCTCAAAACACCTGGACACGTCCACGGTGTGAAAATGTCCCTCGTCATCGCCTTCCTCATCCTTCTTGTGGGCAATGTTGTATGCGCGATTGAACAGGGCTTCCATGGCACGGTTGTTGAAATCCTGGTCGTGGGTCAGCATCGAATTGCAGAAATCCGGCAAGGCCCGCAAGTATGGGTTATTTACTTTGTCCAGGATCTTCACAATGAAAAAGGGGTCTTCCGTAAAGTCGTCGTCGTTCTCAAGCGCGACGATGATGTTCTTCGCTGCAGCGTAGTCGGAGAGTTCTGTAAGGCTCTCGGCGGCGCGGTCGGTATCAGGACGCAATTGGGGAGGCCCGCTAATCGCGGTGCGGATGCCAGGCGAACCAAGTTCGACGGCGATGTTCACCCACTGTTTGCCGCTTTCTACCGCCAATTTGCGCCGCGAGGGGTCGTTGTCATAGAAACTGGCCTTCACCCCACAGGGGATGTTCACGACGCGACACCCTGCCTTTTCCACCGATTTACGAAGCAGCGAGATGTATGCCGCGTCAGTTGAACGGAAGTGCTGATCGAGCGGCTCAATATTGCGGATGCCAAAACGCTGCACCACCATCGCAGGAAACTCGGTGAGGTCCATTCCCGGCAGCCGTGAATCGCGAGCCCAGTGGTTGGCGGGAGCAACGATGAACTTGCGAAACGGCCAAGAGGCAATGGCGATGCGAGCACGAGGCTGGACCGGAAACGACAAATGCGGGCCGGTGAAGCACCAAAGATCAGATTGGAATGTTTGAGCCGCAGCGCCGCCTGCCAGAGCGGCGATGGTCTTCAGCGACTGCCGGCGGGTGATGATTTCGCTCACTTTCTGCTCCCGGGGGTGCGGTGGTCAATAAGTAGATTTCGCCAAAGTTCCAGGGGTGCGCCGCGGGGATCGCGTTCGCTGTCGTAGTTTGCTCCGATGATGTCAAAATCTCCGTCGTGGTCAATGTCAACGACGCGGATGTTATGCGACCCGGTGCGCGCCACCACTTGCAGCATCCAACTGGCGCCTTTGCCTTGATTCAAAAAGAAGCCGACACGTTTTTCCTTCGAGTTCTGCATTTCGGCAAAGACCACGTCTGGTTTCCCGTCAAGGTTTATGTCTGCCACCTTGAAGGTGTGAGCGTAATCGACATGGTCCTGAATGAGATGTTCTTTCCACGTCCCATGAACGGCGTCCGTTGGGCCCTCAAACCACGAAAGCCGGCCCTCCGACTCAGCGGCGGAAAGGGCCACATCCGGCCTGCCGTCCTGATTGATGTCGGCGACGGTAACGCCCGCCCGGTCCGGCCAGCCCCGGATGAACCAGTGTTGCCGCCACTCGTCGTGCCGGGGGTCCCGGGGATTCTCGAGCCACCACCCGCCTTTGACGATGTCCAGTCTTCCGTCACCGTTCAGATCGGCAAGGCAGGTTCCCTCTCCGTAGGTGTTCGAAACTACCACGGGTGTCCAGGAGTCAGGCTCATTCTGGAAGAAAACAACATCCTCAGCCTGGTCCACAGGCCGTGGAAGCTCCCACTTCTGGTTGGCGATCACGACGTCCACCTTGCCATCTCCGCTGAGGTCCGCCACCTCGACGTCATGCGCCTCTTCGAAATGAAATGGGGCGTAGCTGCCAATCACGTGCATTTTCCACGGATCGGTCGCGGGGTTCCCTCGGGGACCGGGATTCTCATACCACCGTACTTCCTTGCTGGAGTCCTCAGGGACCACGATATCCAAATCTCCGTCGCCGTCCACATCAACCAATTGCATGTCATCGGCAAAGGTGCCGTGGGCATCAATCGTATGTTTCGCCCAGGTGGGATACTCATACCAATAAAGGCCGCCTCGCGTCCCGGTGGCTCCAGGTTCCATGGGCCCTTCTCCAGAACTTACGATGTCCGGTTGGCCGTCGCCGTTGAGGTCACCGGCCCCGATGGCCCATTGATTCAGGGGGGCATGGCTGTCAATGATGACATGCTCAAAAGGGATTTCCCCACTTGAAGGCTTCTCCGATGGCCGCGCGGAGACTCGTGCCATCCTCCACACGGCAACGATTCCGACCAGTACCACCAGGCAGGCCGTCTTTCGCATCATGATGATCCTCCTTTTTAAGACCCCTCTGCTCCGGGATTCGCAACAAGCTGTTTGCGTAGCGCGTAGGGCCTGCCAATTCTCATCGTCCTCGTAATTTCCAGTGGCCTGTTGTCACTTCCGCAGGAAGCTCACGGAACCTGCCCGGCATTTGATAGATCCCTGCCGGGGCACGATCGAACATCAACCGGCCCGCTCCCACGTTAGCTTCAGTGCTTGACATTACGTGTTTCCGCCCGGGAATAAGCGTAGACGGAGAATAGGGCCAATTGCAACCAGGGCCACCAGTATTTTCGCCGACGAAGATTTGCCGGCTGATATCCGTTTGTTGGTGGGGATGGGATTTCCAGTAATCCGTGGATGGCGCCGGTAAAGGCCGGACCGGGGCTCGCGACGGGTCCCTCGCAAGTAGCGTGCCGCCACGAACCTCCTCAGACAGGACTCGGATGCCCGTGCGTGGCGGGAGCGGGACGCCCGCACCCTGCGATATTTCCAACCTTCTCCACGGGGAGAAGGATGTTTTCTGCACGCCTCTGCGTGCGCAGATGATCCCAACCTTCTCCGAGGGGAGTCCGATTTCAGGTCCGATCGGATCGGACCATCGGACCCCAGAAATCGGGGAAGGTGGACCGCGACAGGCGTTCTCACCCGTCCGTCAGCTGACGGACGGGCCGGATGAGGGGTCACTTCGGCCACCCGTTGCCTGCCACATACAACCACGGGTTGCCCGTTTATGGCCAATGTGATCTGAGTCGGGGGTAACGCTCTCTTCCTCTTGATTCCCCCAGGGGTCACCCGCCGTTTGGCACCTGCGCTGTTATAATCGGCCGATGCGTATCCCCACTGCGCGCATTCGCGAGTTGCGAGCCACTCCCACGGAGGCGGAAAAGGCCGCGTGGAACCTGCTCCGTGATCGTGGATTGGGCACGAAATTTCGCCGTCAATTCCGCATCGAAAACGGCGTGCTCGATTTTTACGGCTTCGAACATCGGCTGGCCATTGAACTCGATGGCGGCGTTCACTCGCAGATCAATCAGATGCGCAGAGATGCCGCCAAAGAAGATTATCTGCGGACCCTCGGCATTCGATTGTTGCGTATTCCAAATGCGATGGTGCTGGAACACCCCGACGAGTTCGTGCGGACGATTGTTGGTGCCATGAAGTCGATAGCGGAGGAGTCAG
>CAYTMD010000523.1:0-4646 GCA_964438685.1 uncultured Acidobacteriota bacterium | reverse complement strand
CTTCACCTACTTCAACCGTCCTTCCGTCTTCCGTCTCAATGACCAGAGACACCATGCCTGCATTCGGAAAATACACAAACTCCAGTGGATCGTTCGGTTCATAAAGGCTAAGTTGGTGCGGCATGCTAAGAAATTCCAGGTGAGGACGGATGGCGCGATATTCTTTGTCGGAAACAGACAGAAGGACCCTGTTGTTTACCGGCTTCCCAGTAGAATTCGTTCGCTCCCCTGCCTGTGCTGTTTGAAAGTCTTTTTTTGCCACGAAAGTCCTTTGCTATGCTGGATTTGTTTGCCCGAAACGGCTCAGGCTTTCTTGGAAATGCATTATGCGCTCAAATTACAAGCTGCCACATCTGCGGGGAGTTGGCTCCTTTTTTGCAAACCAAGCTGGGAAAACGTCAAGCGCTTCCCCACCGGAGCCTGACTGGCAGCCAGAGGCACACCCTTTATACCCAAAGACGTTTCGCGCGTCAGTTCGATATCAAACACACACTAGGTCAAGATTGCTCACCCCGCGCAAGAGGGGCAACCAAACCGCAGGACCGGCGGAAAATATTTGTTACGATTTATCGTGGTTTGTATATCTGGACTATATACTTATTTGTGACTTGACAAATACGATAGCATTTGGTATGCTTATTAGATAAGGCCAGCCCCAACTGGCCGAAAGGACGCAGATCTATTCAAGGGGTCAGCGTAATCCATACTTAAAAGCAGTGGCTAGCGCCTGGTGGTTAGTGCCTGGCAAAAACCATCAGAACCAAGTTCCTGCAACCAAGTGCCGCCTCTCGCCACTTTGCACCGTCAACTAGCAATCGCCCACTGCCCCTTGGAGGTTCCAATGTCCTTGGGAAAGAGCACGGGATTCGGCGGGCAATACGCTATCAGCGGCAGATAACATGGATTAGGAAAAACCGCGGCTTTCCAAGATGTACCAGAAACAAAAGAGGTTAACTGGTTAGCGCCAGAATGTCTCAAAACTCTAACTTATTAAAATAGAAGAGGCTTAGCTTGAAATACGTGAGCTGGGGAGAAGAAAAGGAGCGGGGCTTTCCAAGATGTACTTGAAATAAAAGGGGTTAACGGTGTAGGGCGAGAATCTCGCAGAAATCTATGTCGTTGAAATTAAGATATTTAGCTTAATCTGTCGTCACCAGGGTCATGGAAAAAAAGCGGGTAAAAAAAGGGGCGAAGGTCCGTTAAGTTATTGAAAACACATGTAGAAAAAATGTCTGCTTTTCGCCTTTCCATGATATTCATGAAAACAAACGGGTTATAGCGTTCTTTCCAAGATGTTGATGAAAAGAAAGGGGGTTATTGAAAATGGAGGGAAAGAGGAGAAACTGCATTCGTAGGATTGGCGAATGAGGAAAGGGACAGGTAGAATGCATTCGTTGAGCAAAAACACTACCGGGCATCCCAGATAGGGTGGCATAAATGACAGACGCAAACGATAAACAGCACCGCACAATCCTGCAGAGAATTGCCCGTCAGGCAATGGTGGAAAGAGGACTTGTTCCGGATTTTCCGCCTCAGGCGCTCGCCGAGCTTGAGGGAATCCATGGGCCGGCGACGGCAACGGATGGCTCGCCCCGCGATCTTCGGAAGTTGCTTTGGTGCTCCATCGATAACGATGATTCGCGCGATCTGGACCAGCTTACCGTTGCCGAAGCTCTACCCAATGGGGCTGTGAAGGTACTGGTGGCCATTGCCGACGTTGACGCGGTCGTCAAAAGACGTTCGGCGCTGGACGATCATGCGCGGCAAAACACCACTTCTGTTTATACGGTTGCCGAGACGTTTCCGATGCTGCCGGAGAAACTGTCCACAGATCTCACCTCGCTCAACCATGCATCAGACCGCTTGGCCGTCGTTATTGAAATGGTTCTCGCCGGTGACGGCACACTGCAGAGTTCGGGCATTTATGAAGCGATGGTGCGGAATTGCGCCAAGCTGGCTTATAACAGCGTGGCCGGCTGGCTGGAGGGAAGCGGGCCGATGCCTCCGGAAATCGGCGCGGTCAGTGGTCTGGACGAAAACCTCCGACTTCAGGACCGCGTGGCCCGGAAGCTGCGGGCGCTCCGCCACCAGCAGGGTGCACTTGATCTGGAAACCATCGAAGCGCGTCCGGTCTTTACGGGAGATGAACTCACGGACTTGGCCGTCGATAAAAGGAACCGGGCCAAAGACATTATCGAGGACTTCATGATCGCCGCCAACGGCGTGGCCGCGCGATTCCTCGGGTCCAGGATGTTCCCCTCCATGCGGCGCGTGGTTCGCGTTCCCAAACGCTGGGACCGCATCGTTGAGCTTGCCGCGGAGCGAGGCTCAAAGCTACCCAGCGAACCCGACGCCAAGGCGCTGGAGCAATTTCTGGCATCGAAGAAAGCTGCTGATCCTTTGCGCTTTCCCGATCTTTCTCTCAGCGTTGTCAAACTCCTGGGGCCGGGCGAATACGTCGTTCAGCTTCCAGGAGGCAATGCCGCCGGGCACTTCGGTCTTGCGGTGAAGGACTATGCTCACTCCACCGCCCCTAACCGCAGATTCCCTGATCTGATTACCCAGCGGTTGCTGAAAGCGGCAATGGCAGGAAGTGCCGTGCCCTACGAGAATGTTGAATTGGCAGCTCTCGCGCAGCACTGCACCGAGGAGGAAGACGCCGCGAAAAAAGTGGAACGGCAAGTCACTAAATCCGCGGCGGCCATCATGCTGCAATCACGGATTGGAGAGCAGTTCGATGCCATCGTCACCGGCGCATCGGTGAAGGGCACATGGGTCCGTCTTTTGCATCCACCCATTGAAGGAAGACTGGCGAGCGGTTTTGAGGGCATGGACGTGGGCCACCAACTTCGCGTGCAACTTGTCCACACGGATGTAGCGCGCGGCTTTATCGACTTCAAGCGAGTGGCCTAAGCGTGCGCAGTCATGTCGTGCAACGTCAGGAAGGCATTAAGAAGAACGGGCGGATCGTAGCGTCCTTTGTAGACCGGCGGTGGCGCGAGGCTCAGGCCCAGCAAGGAGTGGACGGCTGCTTGCGCGGAGCGGATCGAATACTCCACGGTGAATACCACGTCTTCCGTAAACCCCTGAAGATCATCCGCTTATCCCAAGTTGACATTTAGCCCATCGAGGTAGATATCGAAGGTCTGTAAGCTGTTGATTTGGTAGGCCCGTGGGGACTCGAACCCCAGACCTCTACCGTGTCAAGGTAGCGCTCTAACCGGGCTGAGCTACGGGCCTACAAAGAAACTGCTGAGAGGCTCTTGTCCATGCGTCCCCGATCCGGCGGTCGTTGGTGGGACGCTAACCGGGCATGAGCCACGGGTAAGTAAAGACCTTACTCAAACTATCGCAGTTCCCAAAACCTGTCAATGCAGCTTTGCCGCATTTGCCTCATCAGCGGAATTGCATTAAAAGGAAAAACTGGAGTAGGATGACCGTTTGGGCTAGTGCAGGGGAAGCGATGTGGGTGCTGCCTACGGGTTGTTTCCTGCGTCGGGCGTTCACATCCATCTCAATTCATACGCGTAACAAGGAGAACAGGGCGAGCATGGTCAAACCTCTCGAGTATTTGACTTATCGTGGTGGCCCCGGGCATTGGTCATGGGTCCTGCACCGTCTGACCGGGGTTGGTGTATTTCTATTCTTGTTAATCCACATCGTGGATATATCCATCATTGGATGGGGGCCGGTGGTCTTCAACAAGCTGCTCTTTCTTTATCGCAACCCCGTCTTTCGCGTGGGCGAAGTGGGGTTGGTGGCGGCGGTCCTCTACCACGCCATCAATGGCGTCCGCATCTGCATCATGGACTTCTGGCCGCAAACCATGGCTTTCCACCGCAAGTTCAACTATGCGGTGGGAATCATCTTTACGGTCATATTCATTCCCACGGCCGTCTATATGTTGAGCTTCATTGTGAAGTAGGGGGTTACGATGAGTGGAGCGGGAAATCCAAGACCGGAAAGCGGGCTGGAACTCTACGCCTGGCTATTTATGCGCGTTTCAGGCCTTGCCCTGCTTTTCCTGGCGCTGGGGCATCTGCTGATCATGCACATTATCCATAATGTCGATCATATTGACTTCCAGTTTGTGGCGGCGCGCTACGCCACTCCTTTCTGGCGGACCTATGACCTGCTGATGTTATGGTTCGCCTTGATTCATGGTGTGAATGGCGTTCGCACGTTGATGGTGGATTACATCAGCGCCCGCGGCTGGCGGGTGGTCTCGCTGGCCTCGCTTTATGTGTTGGGGTTTGTTCTCCTCACGCTGGGGTCACTGGCCATTCTTACTTTCCAGCCCCCCATGTAACCCGCGGAGGGGGCGTGGGGCAAGACAAGTTTTCAGCGATCAGTCATCCGTTATCAATAAAGGCTATTAGTGCCAATTGACTGACCCCTGATAACTGAAAACTGATAACTTCTTCCGAGGCTTAATCACATGGTCCAACGGTATGACGCAGTAGTGGTGGGAGCGGGTGGAGCGGGGCTGATGGCCGCCCTGCAACTGGCCGGAAAGGGCAACGTGGCGGTGCTGAGCAAGCTCTATCCCACGCGCTCGCACACCGGAGCAGCACAGGGAGGCATTGGCGCCGCCCTCGGCAACCTGGAAGAGGACCACTGGGAATGGCACATGTTCGACACGGTCA
>CAYTMD010000522.1:0-4698 GCA_964438685.1 uncultured Acidobacteriota bacterium | reverse complement strand
GAGGCGGTCGCGAAGGCCGAGTGCCAGTTGGTGGCTTTCGACAGCGAGGACTATCCCCCGCTGCTCAAGCAGATTGCCGACGCGCCGCTGCTGCTCTATGTGCGGGGCGACGTCAAGGTGCTCTCGCAGTTTGCAGTGGCCATCGTCGGATCGCGGCGGCCCAGCGCCTACGGCAGTTCGGTGGCGCACCGCCAGGCGCACGATCTGGCGCAGCGCCAACTGGTGATAGCCAGCGGACTCGCCCGAGGCGTGGATTCCGCAGCGCACCGGGGAGCGCTGGAGGCCAAGGGGAAAACTGTGGCCGTCCTGGGTTCCGGCCTCGATGTCATTTACCCCCGCGAGAACAAGAAGTTGGCAGATGAGATTGCGAAATCCGGGGCGGTAATTTCCGAGTTTCCGCTGGGCACGGGCCCGACGCCGGAAAACTTCCCCATTCGCAATCGAATCATCAGTGGATTATCGCTGGGAGTGGTGGTTGTGGAGGCGGCGGAATACAGCGGATCGCTGATTACGGCGCGCCTGGCGCTGGAACAAAACCGCGAAGTCTTTGCTGTGCCTGGAAATATAACTTCCGCCCAAAGCTTCGGTCCCAATCATCTCATCAAGCAGGGGGCAAAGCTGGTGGACCAGTGGATGGACGTGGTGGAGGAGTTCCCGTCTGAGGTGCGCATGCAACTGATGCCGCCCGCGGAGGTCACAGAAGGAGTACCGATGGGCGCGGAAACCGCCTCGCTTTTCCAAACTTCGTTGACTCCTGACCAGAAAGCGGTGTTCGATGTCTTGCGGGCTGACCAGACATCTTTTGTGGATGATATTGTAGGCGCCGCGCAGATGCCTCATCCGCGGGTTTTGGGGGTTCTGCTGGAGTTGGAGATGAACGGATTGATCCGGCAGTTGCCGGGAAAGAATTTCATCCGTAAACTGTAGGCCAAGGGAACCCTCGACAAAAGTTGTAAGCTGGAGAAAGTTGACAGTTAGCCGCCCAACAGTTCACAGTTAACTGTCAGTTGTGAGCTGTCGGCTGTAAGCTGCGGCACAAATGTTTGGCAAAGGCCCAAAGAATTATGAGTAAATCGCTAGTTATCGTGGAATCGCCGGCCAAGGCGAAAACCATCAACAAATATCTCGGATCTGACTTCCTGGTGAAGGCCTCCATGGGACATATCATGGATCTTCCCAAGAAAGAACTGGGGGTCGACGTCGAACATGGCTTCCAGCCGACGTACATCCATATCCCCTCGCGCAAGGATGTTATTTCCGAACTCAAGGCGGCGGCGAAGAACGCCGATGCCGTTTACCTGGCCGCTGACCCTGATCGCGAAGGTGAGGCCATTTGCCAGCACCTGCATGAGCTGCTGAACTCCAGCAAGAAGAAATTCTATCGCGTGCTCTTTAACGAAATTACCCGCGACGCCGTCCGTGAGGCGTTCGAGCATCCCCGCGAAATTGATGCGCATTTGGTGGACGCCCAACAGGCGCGCCGCATTCTGGACCGCCTGGTGGGCTACCAGGTAAGTCCCCTGCTCTGGGACAAGGTCCGGCGCGGGATCTCCGCCGGGCGTGTGCAAACCGTCGCGTTGCGGCTGGTTGTGGAGCGCGAGCGGGAAATCCAGGCCTTTATTAAGAAGGAGTACTGGACCATCACCGCCACCGTGGCCGGCAAGAAACCGCCGGCCTTTGAAGCGCATCTGGCGAAATACCAGGGCAAAGACATTGAGATCCCCGACCAGGCAACGGCCGACCGGATTACCGCCGAGATTAAGGCTGCCAACCTGGTGGTGCAGTCGGTCATCACCAAAGAGAAGCGGAAATTCCCCGTCCCACCCTTCATCACCAGCAAGCTGCAACAGGAAGCCGTGCGCAAGCTGCGGTTTTACGCCAAGAAAACCATGACGGTGGCGCAGCACCTTTACGAAGGCGTCGAATTGAAGGACGAGGGCGCCGTTGGCCTCATTACTTATATGCGTACCGATTCCACCCGCGTGTCGGAAGGCGCTCTGACCGCGGCACGCAGTTACATCCAGAAAACCTTCGGAAACGATTATCTGCCGGCAGAAGCCATCCACTATAAGAGCAAGAAGGGCGCACAGGACGCGCACGAAGCCATCCGTCCCACCGACGTTTTGCGCACTCCCGATTCTCTGCGCAAGGTTCTGGGCCCCGATGAATACAAACTCTACAAGTTGATCTGGCAGCGCTTCGTCGCTTCGCAGATGAATCCTGCGATCTTTGACCAGACCACCATTGACATTGCGGCGGGCGATTATACGCTGCGCGCCACGGGCTCCGTGGAAAAGTTCAGCGGCTTCCGCAAGGTCTACGAAGAGGGCAAAGACGAAAAAGCGGAGATGGAAGAGGACGAGGAATTGAAGCTCCGTCTGCCGCAAGTGGCGGAGGGCGAACCCCTGACGCTGAACAAATTGCTGCCGGAGCAGCACTTTACCGAACCGCCGCCGCGCTTTAACGAAGCGACGCTGGTAAAGATGCTGGAGGAAAAGGGCATCGGACGTCCCTCAACCTACGCCAGCATTCTTTCCGTCATCCAGAACCGCGAGTACGTGGAGAAGAACCAGGGACGCTTCTATCCCACCGAACTCGGCATGCTCGTCAATGACATGCTGGTGAAAAACTTCAGCGATATTTTCGACGTTGCTTACACGGCGCGTATGGAAGAGGAATTGGACGACGTCGAGGAGGGGAAACTTTCCTGGATCGACTCGCTGAACGAATTCTATACGAAGTTTCAGAAAGACCTGCGCCTGGCTGAAGTCGAAATGGTGGACATCAAGGGCGAAGGCATCCCCACTGACGTCAAGTGTGAGAAGTGCGGCAAGCCCATGGTGATCCGCCTGGGCCGCAACGGGCAGTTTATGGCCTGCACCGGCTACCCCGAATGCGACGGCACCAGCGACCTGCCGCCGGATCTCGCCGCCAAGTACGCCAACGCCGGGCCGCCCGCGCCGGAAATCGCCGCGGAGAACTGCGAGAAGTGCGGCAAGCCCATGATCGTGAAGCGCGGCCGCTTTGGCTACTTCGTGGCTTGCACCGGCTACCCCGAATGCAAAAGCACCAAGAAGATCGTGATGAAGGAAGGTAATGCCACGGCGGTGGGCGATCAACCGCTGGAAGAAAAGTGCCCCGACTGCGGCAACCACCTGGTGATCAAGCACGGCCGCTTTGGGCAGTTCACCGCGTGCAGCAATTACCCCACGTGCAAATACGTGAAGCGCGAAACCCTGGGAATTCCCTGTCCGGAAAAAGGGTGTACGGGTGAGATCGTGGTGCGCCGCACGCGATTCAAAAAGACCTTCTACGGTTGCAGCCGCTACCCGGACTGCAAATTCACCTCCTGGGATAAGCCCGTCGCCGAACCCTGCCCCAACTGCGGGTCGCCGATCCTGGTGGATAAATTCGACAAGAAGACCGGCGAGACTACCCGCCATTGCCCCAATGAAGCTTGCAAGTATGAGCGGGCGGTGGCGTAAGCCAATTTTGGATTTTCGATTTTGGATTTTGGATTAAGCAAGCAGGTGTAGCGCGAGGCTTCAGGTCAGTAGATAGCCGTCCGTCCTTATTCCCTAATCCGCGACCGTCCATCCAAGGTAAGGTCGGGATATAGACTCAATAATATCCTCGGGAGGCTCCTCAAAAGGAGTCTTGGCACTGCCAACGGCTTTGAACCGGACATCGACCTTGATATAGGGGCATTCCTTATAAACATAGGTTCGCTGGAATCGGGTGGACACGCCACCTTCGGTGGTAAACACTTTAAGCAGGTCACTCCTTTGCATGCCCGGTTTGATTTTTCCCGTTTGCCATAAGATCTTCGCGATCCACTTGGTACGCTCTTGTGCCAAGGCCGCGCTCATGGGTAAGGATTCACTGTCGATCTGCAACCGGTTTCTTGCCCATTGCGGAAGCAACCCTTCATCGGACGGTTCCTCGAGTTTTTCGACAACCTGGCCGCTGGCGGTATCATAGAGCACATCCGTTCCCGGGCCATTGGAGGATCCAAAGCTAACGAATACCTGCTCGCCATTTCTCCAAAAATGCCAATCGCGAATGGGTGTCCCGGGCTCAATCGTTATCTGTCGGCCACCCTTCAAGTAAATCTCAAGGTTCAAAGGATGCGAAAACTCTTCTGCCTCTGCCCCACGCATCACCAAACAGCCAACCGTCTGTCTATTCGGAGCGACTAACAGCATTTCGCAACGCTTGGTCTCCGTAACCTTAATCCGTTTGCCCTCATCGGAGATCACGTAAACATATCCTTGCGGATCGATACCCGCTTCTTTGCTGTCCTCGAGATTCTGAGCCGCCACACCCGGACACAATAATAGAATTTGTAGCAAGAAACTTATACACAGCACTTCTGAGCACAGCCTGACTTGCTTCGGCCGACGGATGTAGAGGTTGCAACGGTTCCCTTCCATAGTGAACCTGCCTTTGTAGACACTGAGTGGGTGACTGGAAATCGAACGCTCAAATATGCCCCCGCAGAATTGCAAATCCCATGAAAATTTTTCGCGGATCTGAAAGGGCAGGCTTGAAAAGCCCGCGTAGCGGGCGAAAGATCGTCACTGCTGTCCAAATTAGCAGACGCGTCGCGTGGCGATTGCAATTCTGCTCATGCATAGTCACGAATACGACGCCAAACTAACGATTCATTTTCCCTCGCCCCCTTGGGGGAGAGGGGGG
>CAYTMD010000521.1:0-4701 GCA_964438685.1 uncultured Acidobacteriota bacterium | reverse complement strand
TGTGTTCGTCACCGGTTGGTGGGCAAGTCCTGCGACCCCCTCACCCCCAGCGGAAAGAGAAGGCAGTGGGCAGTAGGCAGTAGGCAGACCTGCCACCGACGGGGTCGGATTGGATGGTTTGTGGCTTGTGTTCGTCACCGGTTGGCGGCCAAGCCCTGCGACCCCCTCACCCCCGGCCCCTCTCCCCCAAGGGGGCGAGGGGAGAGGTAATTCGAATTTACTTCCCTCGCCCCTTTGGGGGAGAGGGTGGACCGCAACCGGCGCCGTCATCAGCCGGGGCGGGACGGGTGAGGGGGTCAAAGCCCAAGTGCCGGGGAAGTAGTCACAGGCCAGAACTGCATTGGGAGCAGAGGGTGTGGAGCGCGAAACCGGGTAACGCACCTCAACTCCCAATCCAGGACTCCCGGCTGCCGCTCTCGCAGGTCGGAGGGCGGGCGTTCCTTTGGTTATCAGCGTGGAGTGCTGGTCGAGGCGGAACATCAGGGAAGTCACGCCCCGATCCATCCGCCGCAAGAAGGGTTGGGGATATATCCCCATGGCGATGATTACGACGACCATAATGGCAAGGATCAGTTTCTCGCGGAAGTCGCAGTCGGGAATCTTCCGGTTCTTCTCTTGGGTAATCTCGCCGTAAAACACGCGCTGGTACATCCACAGCAGGTAAACCGCCGCCAATACCACGCCGGCAGAGGCAAAAGCAGCGTAGGAAGCGTGGCGGTAATACGAGCCGACGATGATCAGAAACTCTCCCACGAATCCGTTCAGCATCGGAAGGCCCAGGGAGGACAGGGTCACAATCAGGAAAAACGTGCTGAGGACGGGCACCGACGTGGCCAGGCCTCCGAACTCGTTGATCAGGCGGGTATGCCGCCGCTCGTAGAGCATTCCCACCAGCATGAAGAGAGCACCGGTGGAAACGCCGTGGCTGAACATTTGATAAATGGCGCCTTCAATGGCTTCCGGGCGGAAGGCAAAAATCCCCAGGACGCAGAATCCCAAATGGGCGACGGAGGAGTAAGCCACAAGCTTCTTCAAGTCGGGCTGCACCATGGCGACCAGGGCGCCGTAAATGATTCCCACGATGGCCAGAACGCAAATGACGGGGGCAAACTCGTGCGCCGCATCGGGGAAGAGCGGCAGGCAAAAGCGCAGCATTCCGTAAGTCCCCATCTTCAGCAGAACTCCCGCCAGGATGACGGAGCCTGCCGTGGGCGCCTCAACGTGGGCGTCGGGCAGCCAGGTATGGAAGGGGAAAACGGGAACCTTGATGGCAAAGGCGATGAAGAAGGCCAGAAAGACCCAGCGTTCGGCATGGGCAGAAAGTGAGGGAAAGGCCGCCAGGTGGTTCAGCACTTCCTGAAAATCAAACGAGCCGGTGACGTTGTAGAGATAGATGATGCCGGTGAGCATGAAGGCCGAGCCGACCATGGTGAAAAGAACAAACTTGATCGCGGCATACACGCGGCGCTCATGTCCCCAAATGCCAATCAGGAAATACATGGGAATCAGCATGACTTCCCAGAACACGAAGAAGAGAACGAGATCGAGCGAGGCAAACACTCCCATCATTCCTGTTTCCAGGGCCAGCAGGAAGATGAAGAACTCCTTGGACCGGTGGGCGATGCTCTTCCAGGAAACCAGCACCGACAGTGGCGTTAGAAACCCGGAGAGCAGGATCATCAGCACGCTGAGGCCGTCAACACCAAGGTGGTAATTGACCGGCGGCAGAATCATCCAGGGGCTTACTTCCGAAAATTGCATGCCGCTGCGGGAGGCATCAAAGCGGAAGTAGAGGCAGACGGCAACCAGGAATGTCAGCACGGAAAACAGCAGTGCAACCCAACGGATGGCCGATGTCCGTTCGCGCCCCAGGAAGGCGATGACAACCGCGCCTAGAAGCGGGAGGAAGGTTACGATCGTGAGCGTATGCGCAGTGTACCAGGACATAGATAGTTTCTATCAGTACTTCTCTTGCGACCCCATCAGACGGGATAGGCCATTCCTAACCGCCGATTATGCGTGGACCGCGAAAATGTACAAAAGCCACAACACCGCGCCCAGCATGACCCACGTGGCGTAGCTGGAGATGTTGCCCGACTGGATTCGGCGGAGCACGTTACCAACACCCGCCGTGCTTTCGCCGAGGCCATTTGCGGCCAGATTATCGATGGCGCCCGCATCCACAACGCGCCACAGGAACTTTTCCGAAACGACACGTATCGGGCGCACAATCAGCCAATTATAGAATTCGTCCACGTAGTATTTGTGGATCAGGACCCGGTACATGTCGGAGAATCGCTCCGCCAATTGCTCCGGGATATCGGTGGATTTCAGATACCACCAACTGGCAATTCCAATTCCAATCAGGGCCGCGAGAATGGAAAATCCCATCAAGACCCCGGGGCTGAGTTCGGCAAAATGCGCCCGTGGAACGCGGCTCAGCGCGTCAGTGGCCGGCGCAAAAACCGGTTCAAGGTAGCGGTCGAAAGCTTCGCTGCCATGCCATGCTTTGGGCCAGCTCACCCATCCGGCGACAACGGAAAAGAACGCGAGCACCATGAGCGGAATCGTCATCTTGTAACTGCTTTCGTGCAGATGATGCTCAGCTTCAGGCTCGACGCGGGAGGTCCCGTAAAAAGTCATATAGAGCCCGCGAAACATGTAGAAGGCGGTAAGCGCGGCGGTGAAAGTCCCCAACCAGAACAGCAGGGGCTTGCCCAGCGGGCCTTCATAAGCCCCCGCCAAAATCTCGTCTTTGCTGAAGAACCCGGCGCCGATCAGGGGGATCCCGCTGATGGCGATGGTTCCTATCAGGAACGTGGCGTGCGTTATTTTCAGCTTGTGCCGCAGGCCGCCCATCTTCCGCATATCCAGTTCGCCATTCATCGCGTGCATCACGCTGCCCGCCGCCAGGAAGAGCAGGGACTTGAAAAACGCGTGAGTCATCAAATGGAAGATGCCGGCCGCGAACACGCCCACCCCGCAGCCCAGGAACATGTAACCAAGCTGGCTGATGGTGGAATAGGCCAGCATGCGCTTTAAATCGTTCTGCGTCAGGGAAATGGTTCCGGCAAAGAATGCCGTGAGGCACCCGACAATGCCCACTACTGCAAGGGCGGTGGGAGCGTGCGCGAAAATGATGCTCGACCTTGCCACCAGGTAGACGCCCGCCGTAACCATCGTAGCCGCGTGGATCAAGGCGCTCACGGGCGTGGGGCCTTCCATGGCGTCGGGGAGCCACACGTAAAGGGGAAGCTGCGCGGATTTTCCGGCCGCACCCAGGAAGAGGAGCAGTCCGGACGCCGTCAGCACACCCGCAAGCTCACCTTGGGGCAGGGCAGCCACGCGTTGAAAGACCGTCTGAAAATCCAGCGAATGAAAAGTCCAGAACAGCAGCGCCACGCCCACGGTAAAGCCTGCGTCTCCGATGCGCGTTACGATAAAAGCCTTCTTGCCGGCGTCTGATGCGGCTTTCCTGGTGAAATAAAATCCAATGAGCAGGTAGGAGCAGAGCCCGACGCCCTCCCACCCCACGAACATCAAGGGATAGCTGGAGGCCGTAACCAGCGTGAGCATCATGAAAAGGAACAGATTCAAATAGGTGAAGAAGCGGTAGTACCCGCCTTCGTGCTCCATGTACCCGCGCGAGTAGAGATGAATCAGGAAAGCAACCACCGTGACCGTGAGGGTCATGATCAGGGTCAGGCGGTCGTAAAAGAAAGAATAGTCGGCGTTCAACTGGCCGGCCTGGATCCAGGTGAAGTATTTGTGGACGAAAGGCGCCGGCTGGTCCGCAGACCCCGAGTAAGCCCGTGCCGCGAGAATCGCGAAAACCATGGAAAGCCCCGACGCGCCGCATCCAACAATGGAAACGACTGCCCGTGAAAAGCGCCGGCCCAGAATGCCATTGAGGGCCGCGCCCGCGAGCGGGGGCAACACCATAAGGAGAAGTAGAATTTCCAGTTTCATGAAATTATCGTGTGAAACGTTGTGTTCGTTACTCAGGGCGATTTGTCGTGCACGTTCGGTTTTGGGCCCCCTCACCCGTCCCGCTTTGACGTGATTAAAACGGCGGTTGCGAGCCACCCTCTCCCCCAAGGGGGCGAGGGCTGTGAGTTCTCACATCTTCATTGAATCCACATCTTCGATATTCAAAGACTTACTGTTGCGGTGCAGCGCGATGATGATGGCCAGTCCCACGGCGGCCTCGGCGGCGGCAACCACAATGACGAAAAACACAAAGATCTGGCCGTCCAGATTCTCCATAAATCGCGAAAAGGCGATAAACGCCAGGTTCACCGCATTGAGCATCAATTCGATGCACATGAAAACGGTAATGATATTGCGCCGGAAAATGAATCCGGCGGCGCCCAGGCAAAACAGGATGACGCTCAGCGCCAGATAATGTGAAAGTGGAACCATAGTTAAATACCAGAAGTCAGGAGTCAGAAGTCAGGAGACAGGAGTAAGGATCAACTGCCATTCCAACTCCCTTGCCGGAAGGGTTTATTCTGACTTCCGACTCCTGGCCTGTGACTACTTCCGCAACACTTGGGTTTTGACCCCCTCACCCGTCTCCGTCGGCTGACGGACTGATGAAAGCGCCGGTTGCGGTCCACCCTCTCCCCCAAAGGGGCGAGGGAATCAAATTTAAATTACCTCTCCCCTCGCCCCTTTGGGGGAGAGGGGCCGGGGGTGAGG
>CAYTMD010000520.1:0-4706 GCA_964438685.1 uncultured Acidobacteriota bacterium | reverse complement strand
GGGCTCCCCTCCTCAGATGAGGAGGGGTGGCGCGCCGAGCGACGGGGTGGTGCTGATTCGGGGCACAGATCCGCGCCGGTGCTGACTGATGATAAAAGGGAACTGTTGACGGAGAGCCCGCCCGCTAATTCATCTGGACGCGCTTGGCGCTGCTGGGGGCGTTCAAGTTAAAGATGGATGCGGGTAGCTGGAGATCACGCCCCACCTTGGAATAGCGCGCGATGAGGTAATCGCCGCCGGCTTCGTAGAATTTTTGCTGGACGGGGAGCCAGGATTCTTCGCTAACCCAGATTTGGATTTTGGCAATCTGCGCGGTGACGTTGCCCTTGAGGGGCACAAGTTCCAGTTGCACCGTGGTGTCGTCGTCAAGATCCTCTTCCCCAAGGTATTTCGGATTGTAGTTCTTCTTCAGTTCGTTGGTGTCCGTGCCAAAACCCAGCAGCAGGAATTGCTGTACCAGTTCGCTCTTTTGCTGCAGATTGTATTCCTGAACCTGATTGATGTTGGGAAGGAAAATATAGCCGTTATTCTTCTTGAAGAGGATGGTCTTTCGCTCAGGTTTATCGAAGTCGATACGAATGTCCGTTGTTTTACCCCTGGGAAAGTAGAGTTGGCCCGATTCTGTTGACTTGTCATCAACCAGCACCGTCACCTTGGTGTATTCAAGTTTGGCGGAGATGGTCTTGAGGCTTTTCGACTGCGCATTCATATGGGCCAGGATCTGGCTTACGGTAAGGTCGCTATGGTGTTTGCTCTTGCGGGCGCTGGCATGCGGGGTCAGGGCCAAGGTCATGGCGCCGGTTAGCAGCACTCGCATCCAAATTTTGAATAGGTTTCGCATGGGATCGCAATCCTGCTCAGCCGACAGTTCGACCCAACCCCTCTGGAGCCGGCTTATTCCTCCACCAACACAGTATAGCCCAGAATGACCTGATGGCGGTCAATCACGGGATCGATGGACTTTACGGTGAAGGCCTTTTGAAGATGTTCCTGCAGAATGACGGGGATGGCGATCTCCGGTTTCTGGTCGCGAAACTCCACCAACCGGGCGTCCACCAGATACCGTACCTCGTTATTAACCCGGTTCATCTCCACGATCCCCTGCTGATGGCGCAAGTCAGTCAGTTGCAACGTGGGGCGGTCGGAAAACCAGGCGCGCGGCGACAGAAAGATGAACGCCAGGATCGCAATCACAATGATGTCATATTGCCAGGTGCCACGCTGATAAGCCCAAAAGACGCTCCGCGTGACCACGAGTTTGATGCCTGACCACACATTTTTCACTGCAGACTCACTCCGTTTGGCCGCTGTCGGGGGAAGAGCGTGTTCGTGGATGTCAGCCGGCTCGGCCATAGGTCCTAACTTGAAAAAATACCCAGAAGTGTGACGGGAATCAATCTGAAATAATTCGCCCGTCCTTCATGCGGATAATCCGGTCCGCGACCCCCGCGGCCTCAGGATTATGAGTGATCATAAGGATGGTTTGGCGGAAGGTTCGATTGAGTTCACGCAACATGTCCAGCACGATCTGGGAGTTCTCCGTATCCAGATTGCCCGTGGGTTCGTCAGCCAGCAGTATCTTGGGTTCGCAAATCACCGCCCGGGCAATCGCCACACGCTGTTGCTCACCGCCGGAAAGCGCATAGGGGCGATGATTCAGTTTCCCCTCAATTCCCAGCATGCGAGTGATCATCTCGAAGCGATGGGGATTGAATCCGTTCCCCTGAATGTGTTGGGCGATGGCAATGTTGTTACGGGCGGATAATGTGGGCAACAGGTTGAAGCGCTGGAAAACGAAGCCAATTTTATGGCGGCGGAAGCGCGTCCGGTCGGAGTCGGACATCACCCGAAAGTCGTTGCCGTCCACGCATACCTGACCATCCGACGGGCCCGTCAGGCCTCCCAGAATGTGCAGCAAAGTTGACTTGCCGCAACCCGATGGCCCCACCACAGCGACAAATTCGCCCTCCTGGACAAGCAGGTCCACCCCGCGCAACGCCGGTACATCGACTTTGCCGATGCGGTATGTTTTCTTCAGAGCCTTCGTCGAAATAATGGGTTCCACGTAATCCTTACGATCTCCCTCGGTTGGGTGCGGAGCTTGGTAAATTACCGGGGATCCGGACGTTTGGTCTCTACATATCCAGACGTAACCCAGACTGAAGGGGTTACTCGTACGCGAGGGCATCCACAGGGTCAAGCCGTGCGGCCCTTAGAGCAGGGTAGAAAGCTCCCACCACGCTCCCGATTAGCGCCAGGCAAGCAGCGTAGAGTCTCCAGCCCCAAGTGAGGTCAATGGGGAGCGTGGGGAAGATTCCAATCAGTATTTTCCGCAGGATAATTGACCCGATGAACCCGGCGATGATACCTGCAGACGTCAGTAGCACCGCTTCCTTCATGATAACGGAAATAACGTACATTTTCGACGCCCCGAGCGATTTCAAAATGCCGATCTCCCGGGTGCGTTCGGTGATCGTCGTATACATCGACAGGAAGATGACCAGGAATCCGATTCCCACCGCCAGGCCAATCATAACAGTAATAAAGTAGTTCAAGCCGGGAAGATTATTGGACGCCATCAGGTCCATGTATTCTTTCATCGGCAGGATGGTATAGCGCGGCATCATAGTTTTAATGGCATCGGTGGTTTCTTGGGTATAAGCGGGGTCAGTGCACTTGATGAAGAACGTCGTCGCTTTGTCCTGCGCGCCCATCAAATCCTGGAGGGTTGCCAGCGGAATAAACCGGCGGGCGAGCTTGCCGTGTTCCACGATCCCGCAGATGCGAAAATCATGGTTCATCAAATTGATGGTTTGCCCCACTTTAGAGTGATTTGCACGGGCATAAATGTCGTCCACCAGGATGTCATAAGGCGCCTGGAAGGGCCCGCCCGAGTGATAAACAAAACCACCAGAAACGGCACTGAAACTGGCCAAGTCAATGCCATAAATAAGGTCCAGCGACTGTACGGCGTTGACGTGAACGACGGTGGGCGTCACGGCCAGCACGCGCGGCAACTTCGCCAGCAGGTCACCGATTTTGATGGGCATGGGGGATTCCCCCATCCCCATTAGGAATGAAGATCCGGGCGGCCGCACCAGGATGTCGGCGCCCATGCCCTCCACCCGATGGGCGATATCGTTCAACAGCCCATGGCAAAGACCCACCACCAGAATGACCATGGCAACTTCAATGGCCACGGCCAGCACGCTTACCGCAGTGCGGATGGGCCGATGCAGGATATTGGAAATGATCAACTTATTGTCCAAGAGGATTTTCCTCCTGCTTTGCCGCGCTCAAGTTTATCAATTCCGCCCCCTCCGGCTGCTTCAGTTCGAATTTCTCCGGGGCGATGGGTTGATTGAAGGTGGCCTTCTCGATGGTGATGGTTACCATGTAGTCCTCTTCCGGCCGGTTAATTTCAATGTGGGTGGGATAGTGAACGCCGGAAAAGTCCTGGTAGGAGGAGTACTGAATGTCTTCCGTACAAGTGCCATCCGGCTCGTAGTACTGCGCCCGCGACAATTCCAAATTCGACCGGTCAAACCAGAAAATGCGCCGCGGAATGATGTGCTTTGGGGATTGCGCCTCGACCACATCAACAAGGTAATAGCGCTTCGCGTCGGTGCGGGACGGGAAGCTTCGCCGGTAGGTGGTCTCATGGTCTGGATCGATCACAGGAATAATCAAGGCTTCCAGAATATGCTGCGGACGAAGATTTTCCAGCGCGTTCTTAGCGGGATGGCGGAACGTGGTCTTGCCGATAATGAATTTGTGCTTGGTGGGAATCGACAAGCGGAATTCCTCGCCGTTCGAGACCATGTCAAAAACATTGGTGCGCACCACCGGCGCCTGCCCAAGCAATCGAATAGTGGAGGGCTTCTCCAGTAGAACGAATCCCTTCACATCGTGGTATTCCTTAATAACTCCCGAATATACCGACCCCGCCGTTGGCGCCAAGTCCACCGTAGCAGTCATGGTGGTGAAAGCATTGCTTTGGGCGTTGATCTTGGCCACGAGCTCGGCCAGAGTCGCATTAAGCGCGGGGGCATTTTGACTCGGTGCATGGACGTGCGTCACCTTCCGCACTAAGCATCCAGGCGTGGCCAAGACCAAGGCGGTGAGAACGATTCCCGAGATTACATGAAATGTCTTAATAAGTGCGACTCGCAATATGGCGATTTTCCAATCTAACAGACAGTTTGATATGTGTCAATCAGACCGGGGATTACAGTAACCCCTTTTGTCCGTATGCACTTGCAAAAGGTCAAGGAGTCATTTCTAACCCACGTCCTGGGGGTGTCGTGAACTTCCTCCACCACTGTCGCCACCAGGCGTCGGCTGGGCAAGCAACAGGTCCTTAAGTCCTTGATTAATCATACTCCAATCGCCTGTTCTCCGTCGTGTTTCCTTTTGCGCTGGATGGTAGGGCACCTGCGTTTCCAAACTTCACGTCATCTCACCAGCGCTTCCCAAAAGTTCAAACACATGACATCTCGAGAAAGACTCGAATCCTGCGACGATTTTGGTTGAGGCGGAGGACTCAGTTTCTCGGCACCTACAGGGGCAGTGGCAAGCAGGGTAATTTCAGGATGTCGGAATTTATAAAGGATCAGGATGAATTAGCTGGGATGCAGCCAGAAAGTAAAGAGGCCCAAAATAAAATGAGGGGGAAGCTCTCTCCCCCCTCCAAGCGTCGGGTCTTG
>CAYTMD010000519.1:0-4710 GCA_964438685.1 uncultured Acidobacteriota bacterium | reverse complement strand
ATTGGCCGCCCGCCATCTGGAATTTCAGCCGAAACAGTTGGTCGGAAAACTCGCGGTCGCGAGTTTTCAGCTCGGCATCGGTCCATTCCCGCATTTTTTCTGCGGGCCACTTCCATTTCTTGTCCTTCTCCAGCTTCATGAGCTCCGCTCCACGACCGGTTACACTGACTGGGCGCGCGATACAAACCGTGTCGGCAATGCCAGTTTGTGACTGGCCAGCCGCAGGGCCTCCCGCGCTTCCGTTTCCGGTACGCCTTCCATTTCAAATAGCACCCGTCCCGGCCTTACCACCGCCACCCAGAACTCGGGGGCGCCCTTGCCTTTTCCCATACGGGTTTCGGCAGGTTTCTTGGTGACCGGCTTATCGGGGAATATCCTGATCCAAAGCTTTCCACCGCGCTTGATGAAACGCATGATGGCCACGCGGCTGGCTTCAATCTGCCGGTCGGAGATCCAACCCGCTTCCATAACCTTCAGCCCGAAGTCGCCGAAGGAGAGGTCAGAACCCCGCCAGGCCTTGCCGCGCATTCGTCCGCGCTGTTGCTTCCTGTATTTAACTTTGCTCGGCATTAACATAAGGTCATTCTCAGTTCTTGATATTCAGCTCGCAGTCGCACGTCCCGGCTGCTTTGGTTACGCGCCGGGAGCAGCCACCGGGGGCTTCTCGGGCGTTACGACAGGAGCGGCAACCGGCTCTGCTGCTGCGGGTACGGGCTTTCGCTCCACCCGTCGCCGTTGCTCCAGGATCTCACCGTTATAAATCCAGCACTTCACTCCGATCACACCGTAGGTTGTATGAGCTTCGGCCTGACCGTAATCGATATCCGCCCGCAGCGTGTGTAGCGGCAACCGGCCTTGCAAGTACCATTCCGACCGCGCTATTTCAGCACCGTTCAGGCGGCCACCGCAACGAATCTTGATTCCTTTGCAGCCGAATCGTAAGGCTGAGTCCACGGATTTCCGCATGGCGCGCCTAAAAGCAACTCGTTTTTCCAATTGCAGGCATATTGCTTCCGCCACGAGCTGCGCGTTCAATTCCGGACGGTGAACTTCCTGGATATTTATCGGAAGCACTTCGCGTCCTGTGCGCTTCTGAATCTCCTGCCGGAGGCGGTCGATTTCCGCACCCTTGCGGCCAATGATAATGCCAGGCCGCGCGGTGAAAATGGTCACCTTAAGCTTGTTGCCGGGGCGCTCAACTTCAATTGACGCCACACCCGCGGCGCGAAGCTGGTCTTTGAGCCGCTTCTTAAGCTTCAGGTCTTCGTGGAGCAAGTCGGCGTAATCTTTCTTGGCGTACCAACGCGACTTCCACGTTTTGTTGTATCCCAAGCGGAACCCAAAAGGATGAACTTTCTGACCCACCCTATGCCTCCTTCATTTCGCCGGCGGCGCTGTGCCCTGCCCGTATCGGACCGGACACTCCCACCGCTTTCTAAGCTTCCGGCGCTGCCACCACCAAGGTGATCGAACTCGTCCGGCGCTGATATCGATAGGCGCGCCCCATGGGCGCAGGCCGGACGCGTTTTTGCCGCGGACCTTCATTAACAAATGCCTTGGAAACCACCAAGTCGTCAACGTCAAGGTGCTCGGCCTTCTGCTCAGCGTTGGCAATGGCCGACCGCAAAATCTTCTCGACGTCGTGAGTGACGCGTTTCTTGGTAAAATTCAAAACACTTAATGCCTGGCTGACGCTCTTGCCGCGGATAAGGTCTACGACCAATCGTGCTTTCTGCGGCGAGACTCGCATGTTCTTATAAGTGGCGCTAGCTTCCATCGATTCACCTGAATTTCGTGGTCAAAGACCCGAAAATGACCTGCTGCCTCACGCACCTGCCGGAGGCGCGGTTGATTTAGTACCACCGCTGACTGGCGGCGGTGCTGCCGCCTGGGCTGCTTTCTCCGCCGCGACTTTCACCCCGTGACCTTTGAAGGTTCGGGTCGGTGAGAACTCTCCCAGCTTATGTCCCACCATATTCTCCGTGACGTACACGGGAATGAACTTCTTACCATTGTGGACGGCTATCGTGTGTCCGATCATCTCCGGGAGGATCGTAGACCGCCGCGACCAGGTCTTTATGACCTTCTTCTCGAACCGCCGATTGAGCAGTTCGACCTTCTTCATCAAGTGATCGTCCACAAACGGACCCTTTTTCAGCGACCTTCCCAAGTTGCCCTCCCTTTATTTCTTCTCGCGCCGCTTGACAATGTAACGGTCCGTAGACTTATTGTTCCGTGTCTTGTAACCGCGCGTCGGCTGGCCCCAAGGTGTTACGGGATGGCGGCCACCGGAGGTCTTACCTTCTCCACCGCCCAGCGGATGATCCACTGGGTTCATGGCAACGCCGCGCACCGTTGGTCGAATTCCCATCCAGCGCTTCCTGCCAGCCTTGCCGATGGTAACATTTTCGTGGTCCAGATTTCCGAGTTGCCCAACCGTGGCCACACACTCAATCAATACCTTGCGAACCTCGCCTGACGGCAGGCGCACCTGGGCGTATTCGCCCTCTTTGGCCAGCAATTGCGCCGCGCCACCAGCGCTCCGCACCATCTGTCCGCCCTTCCCTGGGCGCAATTCGATATTATGAATCATGGTGCCGACGGGGATGTTCTTCAGGGGCAGCGAGTTGCCGGTTACGATATCCGATTCCGGGCCCGACACCACATGGTCTCCGACTTTCAAGCCCTGGGGATAAAGGATATAGCGCTTTTCGCCATCGGCATAGCTCAACAGGGCGATAAAGGCGGAGCGGTTGGGATCGTATTCGATCGTCGCCACGCGCGCAGGAATACCGGTCTTGTCGCGCTTAAAGTCAATCACGCGGTATTGGCGTTTGTGCCCGCCGCCACGGCGCCAGATCGTCAGTTGCCCTTCGTTGTTCCGCCCGGAAATGCGGGTCTTGGACTCCATGAGCGGCTTATAGGGCTGCGAAGTCGTGATCTCTTCAAATGTCAGGCCAGTTTGAAACCGGCGTGTTTCCGTATAGGGTCGGTATGTTTTGATTCCCATAACCTTCATCTTCCGCGGCGCACGCCGCTTAGCTCATCAAGCTTGCTTACGCGTTCTCCGTATACTCAGGAACTTTCTCTCCCGACCGAAGCTTGACGTAAGCCTTCTTCCATTCCGGGCGATGACCGACCGTGCGGCCCCGGCGGCGCTCCTTGCCTAAGAAGGTCGAAGTGTGCACCGATTCCACTTTGACTTTGAAAATGATTTGTACGGCTTCCTTGATTTCGGTCTTGGTCGCCTTCGGGTCAACCTTGAAGCACAGGGTCCGACTAGCCTCTTTAACCGCCAGACTCTTCTCGGTAACGATGGGTTTTTGCAAAACCTGGTATGGACTCCTGTTCATCGCAGCGCCTCCTGGAGCCGCGTAAGAGCCCCCTCGGAAATCAGAAGCTGATTGTGACTCAGCACATGGTAAGGATGCAATTCGTGCCGCCGGACCAAGTCACAGCCCTTCACATTCCGCGATGAGAGTTTAAGGTTGCTGTTGACTGCGTCGTCCACCACCAGCACACCCTGCTCCAACCCCAGCTTCGCGAGCGCCCCGGTGAAACCTTTGGTCTTGGGCTCTCCGAGATTGAATTGATCCACCACGGTCAGCTTGTGTTCTTGAAATTTTGTCGCCAAAGCCGCTCGCAGCGCGCCTCGCAGCATCCCTTTCGGAAGCGCATAGGAGTAATCACGCGGTTGAGGGCCATGGGCAATCGAACCATGCCGCCACAGGGAGCTGCGAATGCTTCCCGCGCGGGCCCGGCCCGTTCCCTTCTGCCGCCAGGGCTTCTTGCCGCCACCGCGCACTTCGCCACGGCTCTTTGTCGCGTGGGTGCCGCGACGCTCACTGGCCAGGAATTGCTTGACCGATTCCCAGAGCAGACTCTGATTGGGTCGCGCGCCAAATATTTCGTCGGCGATCTGCAGATCCCTCAGCGTTTGCCCTTCAAGATTTTTTACTTCCACGGTTGCCATGTTCGTCCTTCTGCATGCGGCCTGCTGCTTATGGCCGGCTGTTACTTATGCGGCGCCTTGGCCTTGTGTACCACCACGTATCCGCCTTGGGGACCGGGCACAGACCCTTCCACCAGGAGCGTGTTGTCATCCGCCAATACTTGAACCACCCGCAGGTTTCGCGTGGTTACCTGCGCATTGCCCATATGCCCTGCGGCGCGCATGCCCTTGGTAACCCGTGAGGGGAATGCCGAAGCGCCAATCCCGCCTGGTGCACGATGAAACATGGAGCCGTGCGTTCCGATGCCGCCACCAAAATGGTGCCGCTTTTGGACTCCCGCAAAACCATGTCCCTTCGAGGTGCCGACGACGTCTACCAGGTCGTTGACAGCAAAAACATCAACCAATACCTTGTCGCCGACATTGACTTCCCCACCGTCTTGAGCCAGGCGCACCTCACGAAGGAAACGCACAGGATTCGCATTCGCCTTCTTGAAGTGTCCCTCAATCGGCTTCTTTACATGCCGGGGGGGAGGCAGTTCCACCAGTCCGAGTTGCGCGGCATCATAACCGTCGCTCTGCGACGTCTTGCGCTGCACCACCACGCAGGGACCCGCCTTCAAAACTGTCACGGGTATCACGTCGCCGTTTTCGGCGAAGATCTGCGTCATACCGAGTTTCTTACCGAGTATCGCATTTACCATGTTCATCACTTGTCCCTTGTCACTTGTCATTTGTCATTTGTCCGTTACCAGGCT
>CAYTMD010000518.1:0-4723 GCA_964438685.1 uncultured Acidobacteriota bacterium | reverse complement strand
GGACATGCAGTCCGCGCTTATTTTAACGCCTATGGGGGCCGGGGGTGAGGGGGTCTTTACCAAAATGGAATTCGTTTGGCGAACAGCAAAAGCAAGGGCAAAAGGCAAAAGTGAAATCCCCTTAGCGTCGACATTATCTCGGTAGGCCCCAGAGTTTTTGACCCCCTCACCCGCCTGCGGGCCGAAGCCGACGTTTTCTTGCAATCCCAGATGCCCCTTCGGCGGGCGTAGGCCCGTCCTGCCCCGGCTGGTGAAAACGCCGGCTGCAGTCCACGCCCTCTCCCCCAAGGGGGCGAGGGGAAATGTATCGTTAGTTTGGCGTCGTATTCGTGATCGTTCACGAGCAGAACCGTGTTCGCCCCACGGCTCGTCTGCTAATTTGGACACGAGTGAGATGACAACGCCCGCTTTGCGGGCTTGGGTTATTGCCAATCGTTATTTTAACGCCTATGGGGGCGCACGGCCATGCGCCCCCAGTTCCGGAATGGAAGATGCCCGCCGATCTGTTGTAGAAATTGCAGGGCACGCCGCACTACCGCCCAGGTTGAATCGTCGTCGCTGGCACCGCGATGGTGATTGTTTGTGGCGGTTTCAAAGCGTAGTTATGAATGGACCCGCCCACGCCCACGCCGATGTGGACAACGGACACCCAACGTTCCAGGCTATGGTGGCCGTAGTGATGGAAGAGGTAGGAAACACCGATTGACGCCGCCGTCCCCGCCAGTTCAATTCCCACAAAAAGAGGCCGGTTATCGACGATGGGATTGCTCAGCAGCCATTCGTTGTTCCCCTGATCGCGCAGGTGGCGGGTGGAAGCATAGTCCAGCATGCGGGCGCCGCCGACGCCGGTAAACAACAGCCTGTTCTCCGTGTCCCAGAATTTGTGCGGCTGCGTTGGGGTTTTGGACTTGGCGCCTGGCTTTGGCGCGGGGGATGTAGACGAGTCCGTCCCCGGACTCACCTGCGCCAACAGTCCCCCGGAGCAGGTCAGGATGAAGACTACCAGGAAAAGATTGTGGATTCTCGACACGCGGAGCATTTTAACCTGAATTTCCAATTCGCATTTCAAAATTGCGGCGGCTGGGTGCAGTGTTCTGCCGCTGGCGCGGTCCAAGGCGCCCATTGCACAGTTATTTTCACGATAGCAACCGGCGGAGCCGCAGGTCATTGCTCAGGGCTTCCGGCGGGAAGAGTGCTCACTCCATCTCAAACGCCAGGTACAGCAACTGGCCGCTGCGTTCGATTTGCAGCACCACGGGGTCGCCGGGTTTGAACTGCTTGATGCCCGCTTTCAATGTGTCCAGGCTGATGATGGTAATGCCGTTCATTGCGTGAATCACGTCGCCCGTGGCCAATCCCGACTCGACGCTGTTGCCGAAGGCGGTGCGTGCCGCCACGATAACTCCCGACGCCATGCGCAAGCTCGGAACCATCTCGGAAATCCGGCGGTCGATCTGCACGCCGAGAAATCCCAGTTGGGGAACCAGGTCGTTCACCGGGTCAAGCGTGTCGGCAAGGCGATCCATCTCGTCCTGCTGCTCGACCACGGGAATCTCCAGCGAAATCTTTTGCGATCCGCGCAAGACCTCTAAATGGAGGGGCGCCGGCGCCATCCGCAACTGGAACGCGGCGTCAAATTGCGGCACGTTCATCACCGGCTTTCCATCCAGCGTCAGGACGATATCCTGGACTTTCAAGCCCACCGTGTCAGCAGGACCTTTGGGCAAGACGTCGGAGACAATCACCCCGTAGTCCTGCGTGAGGCCCAATCCAGCAGCCAGGGTTGGAGTGATGGTTTGGACGGCCGCGCCGACTTCCTCGCGGTGAACGTGGCCATGCTTGCGCAATTGGTCGTAAATGCGCCGCGCCACGGCGCTGGGAATCGCAAAGCCCAGGCCTTCGTTTCCCCCGCCTTGCGACAGAATGAAGGTGTTGATCCCCACCACCCTGCCATCAATATCCACCAGTGGTCCGCCGCTGTTCCCAGGATTGATGGGCGCGTCGGTTTGGATGTACACCATGGCACGATCGGGGTCAGGTTGGCGTGCAGTTGAGCTCACCACCCCCATGGTTACGGAATTTCCCAAGCCCTGCGGGCTTCCGAAGGCGAACACCAATTGACCCTGGCGCAAGTCCTGGTACCTGCCAAAGGGAAGCGCGGGCAGACCGCTGGCTTCGATCTTCAGCAAGGCTAAATCGGTGCCCGTGTGCACGCCCAGAACGCGCGCGTCCATGGTTGTGGTTCGGGAACGCAAGGTGGCATGGGGTGAATTGCTGTTCTCGGATGTAAACATCACCACCCGCACCCGCACGGCCCCTTCCACCACATGGGCGTTGGTAATGATGTACCCCTCCGGGTCCACGATGACGCCGGAACCAAGGGTCCGCTGGCGGCCGATCAGGGCCGTATCACCCTGCCCATGCGAATCCACCGTCCCGTACCCGGTTACCAGAATCTGAACGACGGAAGGAGAAACCTGCTGCACCAGGGACTCCATAGAGCTGTTGAGGGTGTGGAGAAAATCCTTGCTCGGGGCAGCCTGTACGCCCAGCGAAAACACCAATGCCGCCATTAAAGCGACCCCGACCCTCCCGGCGAAAGAGCGCAACGGCCCCCCTGAAACGACGTACATAATTCCTCCCTGCGATTCCATTAAATTCTGGCGGGTACAGCAACCAAGCGTGGCCAGGTCCACATCTGGGCCGGCTTAAACGGCGATGGGCCGCCCTACTTGTTCAGATGCTCAAAACACGCAACCTCGACCGGTAATGCCTGACAAAAATTTTGGTACGGAAGTTCCTTGGGTGGAATTACCTGGACGGGATAGCCGGACCTGCACCAGTCGGTGCTTGTGTCCAATACGGCCTCCGCGGCTGACCCGGCAACTGGCGGAGCGGCGTCACTCGGCGCGAGCGGCCATATCCAAGCGCAGGTAAAGGCGGCGCATCAACGCACGGTCGGCAGACGTCATAGCCAGGAATTCCACGGCGAACCCTTCAGGGATCTTCGCCCGAACAACTCCTGCGGCACGAAAGTAGTCAGAGCCAATTTTGACGCCCAGCCGGAAGACCGTTCCCACCTTTACCTCCTGGGAAGTCTTTACGGACAAGCCAAAAGGGCTGAAATCGAGAAGGGGGGCGGAGAACTTCACATCGGTTCCGACAAATCCCACCTCGGTGTCGGCTATGGTTCGAAAGCGTTTTGCTCGCCTGGATGGCACTTGATACTCCTCACAGCAGGCCAACTGATCCAGATTCGGAGAACCTCCGCCTTTGCCCTTTGACCCCATGCTACAGCCTATAAGCAAAGAGGTCAACCTGACTTGGCGCAAAATGACTTGGCGCAAAACCTCACCAGTATTGATGGTGGCGATTTGTAGTAGAATCCCCGCCGGGAACGCGCAGCGATTTTCAATTCAAGAAGGTGCAGCCATGAAAAAGTTCTTTTACCTGGTCCTTTTAATCAGCCTGGGAATAAGCATGGGATTTGCCCAGGCGGCGAAGACTCGCTTCGCCGTCGTCGGCCTTGACCACGATCACGTGTGGGGGCGGATGAAAACTCTTCTGAATACTCCGAATGCGGAATTGGTGGCAGTATCGGATACCCACCCGGAATTGATTGAAAAGGCGAAGACGCGGGTTCCCTCCAGCGTCAAATTCTTCAGCGATTACACTGAGATGCTCGACCAGATGAAACCGGACGCGGTGATTGTGACCACGGCCAACAATCTGCATCTGCCCATCCTGCGCGCTTGCGCCAAGCGGCACATCCACTTTTTCACGGAGAAGCCCATGGCCCAGAACGGCGCGGACGCCCGCGAGATGGCGCGTGTGGCGAGTGCGGCGGGCATCAAGCTGATGGTGAATTATCCCACCCTCTGGTCGCCCGCGACGCAGGAAGCCGCCGCGCTCCTGAAGGCCGGCAGGGTAGGCCCCATCCAGAAGATCATTGTCGAGTTTGGGCACCAGGGCCCCAAGGAAATCGGCGCCTCAAAGCAATTCAATGCCTGGCTTTATGATCCCGAGAAGAATGGCGCGGGAGCCCTGATGGACTTCGCGTGCTACGGCGCCAATTGGGCGATGTGGGTAAAGGGCCGGCCGGAGCGCGTCTTCGCCTACTCACTCAAGCTCAAAACTGCCCAGCACAATGATGTAGAGGATGATGCGGTGGTCGTGCTGGAATATCCAGACGCCACCGCCGTTCTGCTCCCCTCCTGGGATTGGCCGTACACCAAAACCCAGGCAGAGTTCTTCGGTCCCCAAGGCAGCTTGCTGGTGATGGGCGACGGTTTGCTCTATCAACCTGACAAGCAACGCGTAGGCATAGCAAATCCGAGCGGCTCGCCCGTTGCCACCCCGCCGCTGCCGCCGGAGAAAATAGACGGAATCAACTATTTCCTCGATTGCATTCGGAATAACAAGCCCATTGAGGACCCGGTGTCGGCAGAACTCAATGTGGGAGTAAACGAAATCATCGACGCGGCAAAGGAATCCATTCGCACGGGGAAGGCGGTGAGTCTGAGACCGTAAGGAAAGGAGTCAGGAGACAGGAGTCAGAAGCTAGAAGTTAGGAGTTTGAAGGCAGCCCCGCAACCGGCGGGGGCCGGATTGAATAGTCTGTGACATGTGTTAGTCACCGGCCGGGGGGCAAGCCTTGCGACCCCCTCACCCCCTTGGGGGAGAGGGGCCGGGGGCATAGGCGTTAAAATAAGCGCGGACTGCA
>CAYTMD010000517.1:0-4725 GCA_964438685.1 uncultured Acidobacteriota bacterium | reverse complement strand
TCAGCGTCGACAGCATTTCACTAAGCCCCAGAGTTCTTGACCCCCTCACCCGTCCCGCCCCGGCTGATGAAAACGCCGGTTGCGGGCCACCCTCTCCCCCAAGGGGGCGAGGGGAGCAGATTCAAATCAATTTCCATCGAAACAAAATGCCGACCGCGAGCAACGAACAACTGACGACGGACCACGGACAAATTCCCGAACACACTTGTCATTCCTCGTTAGCCTTATGCAAACTTGGGCGCACTTCAAAATTCCACTTCCACACCGCATAAATGGCCGGGTAAACCAGCAACTCCAGAATGAACGACGTAAAGATTCCGCCGACCATGGGGGCGGCGATGCGCTTCATCACGTCCGCGCCCGTTCCCGTGGACCACATGATGGGGAACAGGCCCATGAACATACACCCCACGGTCATCACTTTGGGGCGAACCCGCATGGCGGCGCCATGCACAATGGCGTCCTGCAAACCTCTGTAGCTGGTTAGCAGCCCCGCCTCTTTCCACTGTTCATAAGCGAGGTCGAGATAGAGCAGCATGAAGACGCCGGTCTCCGCATCGACACCCATCAAGGCGATGAGTCCCACCCAGACGGCGATGCTCATGTTGTAACCCAGCCAGTGGAGAAACCAGACGGCCCCAACCGCTGAAAACGGCACCGCCGCGAAGATGATCAACGTCTTCACCACGGACTTGGTGTTGAGGTAAATAAGGATGAAAACCAGGAAGATGGTGATGGGCACTACCAGTTTCAGGCGCTCGCGCATGCGCTCGAGGAATTCATATTGGCCGCTCCAACTCAGGCTGTAGCCGGCGGGCAGATGCGTTTCCACTTTGCTGCGCACCAGCCGTTGCGCTTCCTCCACATAGCTCCCCAAGTCGCGGCCCGCCACGTCCACGTAAACGTAGCCGCTCAGCAAGCCGTTCTCATCGCGGATCATGCTGGGACCTTCCGTCAGGCGGATGTCAGCAAGCTCGCTGATGGGGATTTGCGCGCCGGAAGGTGTGGTCACAAGCGTTCGTTCCAGGGATCCCAAATCGCTGCGATAATCGCGCATAAAGCGGACGTTCACTGAATAGCGCTCGCGGCCCTCCACCGTGGTGGTGACGTTCTCACCGCCGATGCCCGACATGATGTAAGCCTCAACCTCGTCCACCGTCAGCCCGTAGCGGGCTAGTTGGTCCCGGCGCAGATTGAAGTCCAGGAAATATCCGCCGCTCACCCGCTCGGCGTAAACGCTGCGGGTTCCCGGCACGTTCACCAGCATGTGTTCAATCTCCTCGCCAATCTTCTGGATGGTGTCCAGGTCGGCGCCCAGCACCTTTACCCCGACGGGAGTGCGTACGCCGGTGGTGAGCATGTCCACGCGATTGCGAATGGGCATGGTCCAGGCATTGGTGGTACCGGGGATGCGCAGGGCGTTATCCATCTCATCCACCAGATCGTCCTGCGAAATGCGGTCAGGCCAGATGTGGCGCAGGATTTTCTGCAACCACTCGGGAGCGCGTGCGGAGTACCACTGCGGCTTCTTCCGCCATTGGTCTTGCGGCTTTAGCAGCACCGTAGTCTCAACCATTGAAAGGGGTGCGGGATCGGTGGAGGATTCCGCGCGACCCGCCTTGCCGAACACGCGCTCGACTTCGGGAAAAGTCTTCAGCGTGCGATCCTGGATTTCCAGCAGCCGCTGCGCTTCTCCCAGTGAAATTCCCGGCAGCGTTGTTGGCATGTAAAGCAATGTGCCTTCATTGAGCGGCGGCATAAATTCCGAGCCCAGGCGCTGGAACACCGGGATGGTCAGTACCACGGTGGCGATGGCCGCGGCAATAACCACCCAACGCAGGCGCACGGCCAACTCCACCACCGGGCGATAGAGCTTGATCAGCACGCGGCTGATGGGGTGCTTCTCTTCGGGGTGAATCTTGCCCACCAGTACGGCGTTTACCACGCGGGCCAGGAAGCGCGGGCGGAATTTGAACTCCGTGGCATGGGTGAAGAACAACCGCATGGCGGGGTCAAGTGTGATGGCCAGCACCGCCGCGATGGCCATGGAAAAGTTTTTGGTGAAAGCGAGCGGCTTGAAGAGTCTTCCTTCCTGCGCTTCCAGGGCGAAGATGGGCATAAACGAAACCGCGATGACCAGTAGGGAAAAGAAGCTCGCCGGTGCAACTTCCTGAATGGCCTCAATGACCACAGCGTGATAGTCCCGTTTGCGACCTTCTGCTTCCCAGATCTCCAGCTTCTTGTGGGTTTGTTCCACCACCACGATGGCCGCATCCACCATGGCCCCAATGGCAATGGCAATTCCCCCCAGCGACATGATGTTGGAAGAAACTCCAATTGCTTTCATCGGCACGAAGGCAATCAGAACCGTTATGGGTATGGTCAAGATCGGAATCAGGGCGCTGGGGATGTGCCAGAGGAAGATTAAGATCACCAGGCTGACGATCGCGATCTCTTCGAAAAGCGTGTGCTTCAACGTGTCGATGGAGCGCAGAATCAATTCGGACCGGTCGTAGGTGGAAACGATTTTTACCCCGGGAGGCAGCGAGGGCTGGATCTGATCCAGCTTGGCCTTTACCCGGTCAATAACGTTTAAGGCGTTTTCGCCGGAACGCATGATGACCACTCCGCCCACTGCGTCGCCCTTGCCGTCCAGGTCGGCAATTCCGCGGCGAATGTCGGGGCCCAGCGTGACCTGGCCGATATCCCTTACCGTAATGGGAACGCCCGCCCGCGCGTCGCCGCCCACAACGATGCTCCGAAGGTCGTCCAGTGACCGCGCATAGCCGCGCCCGCGCACCATATATTCGCGGCTGGCGAATTCCACCAGGCGCCCGCCTACGTCGTTATTGCTGGCGCGTACGGCCTCCACCACTTTCATCAAGGGAATCTTGTATTCGGCGAGCTTGTTGGGGTCGAGCTGAATCTGGTACTGGCGCACCAAGCCGCCGATGGGCGCCACTTCCGCCACTCCCGGAACGCTTTCCAGGTAATACCGCAGGTACCAATCCTGATAGGACCGCATCGAATCCAGACTCTGCTTGCCCGTGGTGTCCACCAGCGCGTATTGAAAGACCCAGCCGATGGATGTGGCGTCAGGACCCAACTCCGTTTGCACTCCCGAAGGCAGGCGCGGGGTGATTTTGGACAGATACTCCAGCGTCCGTGAGCGCGCCCAGTAGATATCCGTCCCTTCGTCGAAAATGATGTAGACGTAGGAATAACCAAAGTCGGAGAACCCGCGAATGTCCTTCACGTGGGGAGCGCCCAGCAGCGCCGTGATGATGGGATAGGTGACCTGATCTTCCATGATGTCAGGGCTGCGGTCCCAGCGCGAATAGATGATGACCTGGGTGTCGGAAAGATCGGGAATCGCGTCAAGCGGTATGTTCTTGAGCGACCACCACCCGGCCGCCACCGCCACTCCCACCAGCAGAAAGACTACGAATTTGTTTCTTGCGGAAAAATCGATGATGCGGTGAATCATGAGTAGGGCTCCTATCCGCGTTGCCTTATGCGTCCTGTTTGACCCTCGAACCCCCTCACCCCCGGCCCCTCTCCCCCAAGGGGGCGAGGGGAGAGTTGATTCGAATTTACTGCGCACGGCCCCATTGTCGAGGGTGGCTGCTCATTTCGACTTTCTGCCCTCGCCCCTTTGGGGGAGAGGGTGGACCGCAACCGGCGCTTTCACCAGCCGGGGCGGGACGGGTGAGGGGGTGACTTCGAAGCACCTCACTCCGCTCAATGCTGATGAACCATTCCCGGCATCGTCCCCTTCCCCTTTGCCGGGGGAGTTGCCGGACTTGCGGGCTCGGCCGGTTGCATTCCTTCCACTGATTGGCGCAGGTTGCTTTCCGAGTCGATCAGGAAATTCGCGCGCGTCACCACCAGTTCCCCGGCGCGCAGGCCGCTGAGGATGACGGCATAATCACCCGTGCGCGAGCCCACCGTAACCGTGCGCGGTTCAAAGACTCCCTTGCCGCGAGCGACGAATACGCGTTGATGCGCGCCTGAATCCAAAACTGCGTCGACGGGCACAGTCAGGCGGTGCCCCAGGCTGCGGTGCAGATCCATTTTTACGAACATTCCCGGCTTCAGCTTCATGCCTGGGTTGGGAAACTCCACGCGGACCGTGATGGTTCGCGTGTCCGGCTTGACCGTGGGGGAAATGAAGGTGAGCCTTCCGCGCAAGGCAGCATTGGGCAGCGCGTCCGTGGTGACAACGGCTTGCTGCCCCAGGCTGACCGCGGGCAGATCCGATTCGTAAATTTCTCCCTCTGCCCAGACCGAGCTGAGATCCACAAGTTGGTAGATATCCATTTCCGGGCTGACGTATTGATTGGGGAACGCCTTGCGGTCCACAACATACCCCGTGGCCGGGGCGTAAACGGTGATGTCGTGGGCGGGCTTGCCCGAACTTTCGATGTCGTGAATCTGCGCCTCGGTCAAATCCCACAGCTCCAGCCGCCGCTGCGCCGCTTCCAACAGGGATGCGCCGGCCGAGGCGATTTCCGGAAAGGAACTCTTGCCTAACGAGTCGCGGGCGCGCAATGCCAAGAGGTATTCCTGTTCCGTCGCCAGCAGGTCAGGACTGTAAAACGTAAACAGCGGATCGCCCTGCTTCACTTGCTGCCAGGTGGAATTAACGAAAACCTTTTGGATCCAACCATTGGTTCTGACGTGGACGTGTATGATGCGCGTTTCGTCCATGGCCACCTGACCGAC
>CAYTMD010000516.1:0-4736 GCA_964438685.1 uncultured Acidobacteriota bacterium | reverse complement strand
GATCCGCATTAACACCGAATACGGGGCCATCCGTATTCTGCACGCCAGCCCACATCCCCCTACGCCACCGACGACGCCAACTCCCCCGTCGCCTCCTACTCCCTCTGGCAAAGGTCAGACGACCTGGAATCGCCATAACACGCGGCACCACACAGCGGCGTAGCGTCGGAGCAGTGGCATACAAACTCCTGCCTGCGTTGTTCTTCCGGCTCAGCCAGGAGTGGCGGTGCTGCGAGTTGAAGTGGCGGCGTAAAGCCGCCGCTACGGCAGATAACTCTCAAAGTCCTCCAAAATCGCGCGTGCCACGTTAATCGGTTTCTCGTCGCGACGTCCGCCCTGGCGAGTGTATTCCGCCTGGACGTCTTTCGCCTGGTGCCAGAGGTCCGTGTGAATCTGCACAAGCTGTGAGTCCTCAATTTCTTCGCCGGGCTGGAAGTTCAGCTCGCACGCAAACACCCGATCAGGTTTCTGCGGATTGTAAAGTGGCATGCCGTACTTGCGGCAGATCAGCGGACGGTGTTCGTAAATCTGGCACGCTCCATCCTGCAGCGCCGGGCAAGCCAGCCGCAAGCCGGGCGGTGGCAGGTTGCCCCACGCGTCGGCAACGTGGCGTTCGTCCAGTAGCTTTAACCTGTCCTATGAATACTGTTGCGCGCGCTGCTCCATGGCCAATCGTTTCTCCGCAGGCATGCACTTCACGCCGTGCGAGATAAACGCGGCCTCCAGTTCGGTTATCTGGAATAGATGGTGGCAGCAGTCGGTGCAGCCCTGCCGGCAGGTGATTTTGGCGCCGTGCAAGCGTTTGTTGCGCGCGAACTCCGCCTCCCATGCGGAAGTGATTTGCAGCAGGCTGTTAAACTTTGACATCAATGACTTCATTCCTCACTGGATCAGTTCGCAACCCGTAGGGGCACCGCTCGCAGGTGCCCAAAGGGGGCCGACTCGGTCCTCCGACGTACTGCGCTTGGGCTCTAATCAAATCGTTCCGCGCGGAAGTCGTTTGAATCTCCTTCCCTCGCCCCCTTGGGGGCGAGGGTGGCCCGCAACCGGCGTTTTTACCAGCCGGGGCGGGACGGGTGAGGGGGTCAAAAACTCTTGGGTCTACTGAAGCACCACCGATACGTGGGGTTTTCACTTTTGACTTTTGCGCTTTGCCTTTTGACTTGCTTTTACGGCTCGGGCACACTATTTCCATCCTGCTACGAACCCCCTCACTCGCGTTTCAGCCTCTTCCAATCTTTCTGGATTTCGCGCGCGGCGTTGTGGCCGGGGGCTCCCATCACTCCTCCTCCGGGATGCGCGCCGGAGCCGCACAGGTAGAGCCCGCGAATCGGCGTGCGGTACTTGGCCCAACCGGGTGCCGGCCGCATGAAGAAGAGCTGATCCACGCTCATCTCGCCGTGGAAGATGTTGCCTCCGGTCATTCCGTATTCTTCTTCCAGGTCGAGTGGCGACAACACGTGGCGATGCAACACGCGGCTTTTGAAGCCCGGCGCGTATTCTTCAATCATATCCATAACGCGGTCGGCATAACTGTCCTTAATGGCGTGCCAACTCGGGGCCACTTCCGGCGAAAGCGTGTAAGGTGTGTATTGCAGAAAAATATTCATCACGTGATGGCCGGCGGGCGCGAGCGTCGTGTCATACGTTGTGGGAATGGTGATTTCCAGCATGGGTCGCGCGCTGGGGCGGCCATATTTAGAATCGTCGTAGGCACGCTCAATGTATTCGAGCGTGGGGCAGATGTGGATGGTGGTTTTGTGATGGGGCGCGAGGGTGGAGCCGGGAAGGCACGTGAAGTCCGGCAAACCGTCAAGCGCCAGGTTGATCTTCATCGACACGCCTTCGATTTTGAGCGCGTGAATGGCGGCGAAGAAATCCGCAGGCAGCTCGCGTTCTTCCAACAACTTCAGGAACGTAACTTTGGGATCGGCGTTTGAGGCCACGACGCGGGCGCGAATCTCCTCTCCACTGGCCAGAGCCACACCCGTTGCACGGCCATCCTGGGTAAGGATTTTCGCTACCCGCGCGCTGGTGCGAATCTCCACCCCCACGGAGCGCGCCGAAGCTGCCATCGCCTGGGTCACACCGCCCATGCCTCCGCGCACGAATCCCCACAGTCCGCGCTTGCCGCCCACGCCGCCCATGACGTGGTGCAGCAGCACGTAAGCTGTGCCGGGCGTGTAGGGGCCCCCCTTGGTGCCGATTACACCGTCAGTGGCTAGCGCGACCTTGAGGGCTTCCGACTCAAACCACGGGTCCAGAAAATCCTTCACGCTTTGCGTCAGGATGTGCAGTTGGCCAATCAGTTCCTCTGTGGGCATATTCATGACGCGGCGGCCCAACCCGGCGAGCTTCTGCCAGTCGGCGAATCCGCGGCCCGCAATGTCGGGCGGAGTCTCCAGCAGCAGCGGTTCCACAAAGCGCGCCAGGCGGTCGACGTACTCCTCGTATTGCGGGTAGCGCTCGGCGTCGCGTGCAGAGAATTTGCGAATCTCATTGCAGGTCTGCGCCGTGTCCGATCCCATAATCAGGTAGCGGCCGTCAGGGAATGGACTGAAGAACGCGGGATCCTTGGGATAAACAGTGAAGCCGAACTTTTCGAGCTCAAGGTCACGCGTCACCTTCTCCTGCATCAAGCTGCATAAGTAGGAGGTGGTGGAAAATTTGTAGCCGGGGAAGATATCCTCTGTCACGCACGCGCCGCCCACCATGGCCCGGTTTTCCAGAACCAGCGTGCGCAGGCCCGCGCGCGCCAGATATCCGGCGGTCACCAGGCCGTTGTGGCCGGCGCCGACGATTACCGCATCGTATTCGCTCAACATGGGGCACCAGAACGTTGGGTTTTGGGCACAAATTCGCACAGAAAACCTACCACGAATGCGCCGCTCAAGACAGATTGTCCTTCAAAACCTGCAATATTCCGCAAAATTCGTGTCATATCGACGTAAATGTCCGACTTTTCATCGGACATTATGTTCATGTTTTGTTTGTTTTCATACACATTCCGGCTTCGAACGCATTTTATTAACATCTTTTTTTGCGAGGGCCGGGACCAGATTCCGACTTGTTGTTGGTTTGAGGTGTGGCGGGATCGCCACGAGAAGCGGAGTTTGCACTCGTTCAGGTTCGACACGGGCGGCGCCTTTTCGGCTCCAAGTCCGAATTGCCTTTTCAGTATACCTACACAACTAGCCTTCTGTCAAGAGATAAGTGAGGCGTCAACCCTGCACCCTGCGCGCCGAAGGGGTGAATTCTCGTCTCTCACCGCAGAGGCGCGGAGGCGCAGAGGTCTGCGATATAATGCGGGGGCAAGCTTATCCGAGCATTGGCAGTGGAAGCAAGCATTTCACCGCACCGCTTCCCAGGGCACCCCTCGTGGGCCCTTGGGCAGTTGTAGCGCTGAACTTTAGTTCAGCAAATGCCGGCCTGAAGGCCGGCGCTACAAATACCAATGTCTTGGTGATGGAGAGTCACATGGGACGATCACAGGTGCTGGCCGTAGCAATTCTGAGTGCGTGGATCATGTCCACGCTGTGCATGTGGTTTGCGGCGACAAGAAGCTTTGCCACTGTCGAGCGAGTGATGAAGGGCGATCAGCCGCAATTTGTGGAAATCACCAAACCCCTGGGTGAGGCCTCGACGCGCATGGTGGTTCGCCACATGGCGTCGGAAATCAATCGCACGCTTTTTTGGGGATACGGCGCGCTCCAAATCGGGTTCGGAGCGATTCTGTTCCTGCTGGTCATGCGCCAAACCCCGCGCCAAACCCTGGATATCGGCCTGGTGGCGGCCATGCTGGTGCTGTCTATAATCCTGACTCTGGTAATCACACCAATGGTCACTTCGGTGGGCCGAAGCATTGATTTCCTTCCGCGCAATCCTCCCCCACCCGTCATGCCGCGCTTCTGGATGTTACACGGAGCATTTACGTCGCTCGACGGAGTAAAACTTCTCGCCGGAGTCGGGCTGCTGATCCGTTGGATTCTTCAATCGTAGGGAGCGTAGGGGCGCCCCTCGTGGGCGGCCACGATGGACCGACTCGGCCCCAGAGGGGGCAGGCACCCTACCCCGTCCGTTCCTGTGGTTCCCCGGCGTTCTGATACACCTCTTCGCGGATGATTCGCTCGGTGGCTTCATTCAGGTACTCATCCAGCACTTGCTTGATTCCCAGAAATTCCGGCCAGAGCACGCCATCGACAAATGATCGCGGGACCCGCACCATCAAGCTGGAGTAGCGCTGCCCCCGGTAACGATAGGGTTCCACCCCGTACCGGCGGCACAGTGCCGTGAACAGCCGCCTCTGCCATCGATCGGGGAGCGAGAACCGCGTCTCCACGGGCTGCTCGCGTTTCTGCTCGGCCGCAAGTGCCGCCTTCACCCTATTAATGGCTGCCGCTGCCGCATCGCGTTCACCTGGAGTGGTCGCGCCTTCGAAAAGAGCATAAATTTTGCGCAGCTTCTCGCGCAGTTCGGCTTCCGTCGTCATCCCACTTCCTGCCTTCCCGGTAGGATTTCCTCGACTCTGAATATAGCAGGGAAAATAGTACCCGCCGGTCGGGGGCGGAAAAGGCATTAGGCAGTAGGCAGCCCAGCCACCGGCGGGGGCCGGATTGAATAGTCTGTGACTTGGAGCAAGTCGCACGTAAGTGGGCGCACCTTGTGACCCCCTCACCCCCGACCCCTCTCCCCCAAAGGGGCGAGGGGAGAGGTGATTTGAATCTATATCCCTCGCC
>CAYTMD010000515.1:0-4745 GCA_964438685.1 uncultured Acidobacteriota bacterium | reverse complement strand
ATGTCCCCGCGCCACATCCTCCACGGAAACGAAGTTCAGCCCGGTATCAACGTAAGCTGGAATCTTCCCGTTGAGAAAGTCCAGAATGATGCGGCCGGTGGGCGTTGGTTTCCAGTCGCCCGGGCCCACAGGTGTGGTGGGATTTACAACGACCACGGATTGGCCCTGGTGGGCGGCTTCTAGGGCTTCTTCCTCTGCCAGGAGTTTCGACCGCTTGTAATGGCCGATCATGTCTTTTAGATGCAGGATGGTTTGTTCGTCCGGCAATTTCGTGGCGTGAGGGGGGACCAGCGTTCCAACGCTGCTGGTGTATATAAACCGATCAACTCCCGCTTGGCGGGCTGCAACGAGCATGTTGTGCGTGCCCGTGACGTTGCTGTCGTATATTTCCTGGGGATTGGCCGACCAAAGCCGGTAGTCGGCGGCGACGTGATAAACGCGTTGCACATCCCGCATGGGGGCGGCAAGGGAATCGGCTTTCCGCAAATCCGCGTACGCATACTCTACCGGAAGTCCCTCGATAGAGCGTACGTCACTTTGTCGGCGAACCAGAACCCGAACCCGCTCACCCTGCTCCACTAAAAAGCGCGTTAGGTGGCTTCCGATGAATCCGTTTGCGCCGGTAATAAGGGAGAGCATTTATCCGTCTCTTTGCCGTTCGCCCGACCGCGACCATTATTCCCGCCGGAGAGTTGCCACTTCAGGAGGCGCCAGGTATCGCGTAGTTTTCGATTCGCCCCGAGCACTGCGGAGGGCTCATATCCCACGTGAACCATGCAGTGTTCGCAACGTGGGTCGCGCCCGCGCCCGTACTTTTCCCAGTTCGTTTTCTCAATGAAATCCTTGAACGTCTCGTGGTGGCCATCGGTGATTAGATAACACGGCGACTTCCACCCCCGTGGATTGTACGTGGGATTTCCCCAAGCGGTGCACTGCATGTCTTCGCGTTCGCCTTTAAGGTAGTCCAGGTAAATTGGAGAAGTCATCAGGGCGTATTTCTCGAGGATCTGAGTCGCCTGGCGGAATTTTTCGTGAATCTCCTGGCGCGACATGAATATCTCTTTGACTTGTACCGCCGCATAGGAGTAGCTGGGGGCGATGGTGTGGCCGTCCACCCCAAATTCTTTCAGATACTCAAAGAGTTCAGCGATCTCGTTCAGATCGGTTTGCTTGTAAATCGTGGTATTGGTGCAAACCATAAACCCGGCGTCCTTGGCGGCTCGGATGCCATCGATCGCCTGCCGGAACACCCCTTTGCGCTCCACACAAAGATCGTGCGTTGCCTCCATGCCGTCCAAGTGGACATTGAAGAAGAAACTTGAGCTTGGTTTGAACTCATTCAAGCGCTTCTTGATGAACATGCCGTTGGTGCAAAGGTAAATATGTTTGCCACGGTTCAGAATTTCGGTAACCAGTTGTGCCAACGGGCGGTAGATCATGGGCTCGCCGCCGCAAATGGAAACAATGGGAGATCCGCATTCGTCCACAGCCTTTAAGCATTGTTCCACCGTGATCTGATCTTTGATGGTTTCCTTGTATTCACGGATGCGCCCGCAACCCGTGCACGTCAGGTTGCAGGCGTGCAGGGGTTCCAGCATCATCACCAAGGGGAACTTCTCCACTCCCCGCATTCTTTTGCCGGCGATGTACTTGCTCAGCTTCGTGGTCATGCCTAGCGGAAACCTCATTTACTCCTCCTGTTTCCATTTGTGGGCGGGAACTCATCCGGCCTGAATCGCAGAACCTCAAACTCTGGCGTCCCTTCCAACATATTCCGGTATCGTGACAAGGCATAGAGCGGGAACACATTCCGATAGTAGTGGTACTTGAGATAGAAGACCCGGGGGAAGCCAGTGCCGGTAATAGCCGCCTCTGCCCACGTTCCGTTCTCCCGCTGTTGATCCAAAAGGTAGCTCACGGACTGCTTCACGGCGGGCTCAGAGACTTCCCCGGCCGCCAGCAAGCCGATCAGTCCCCAGGCAGTTTGTGAAGCTGTGCTCTGGCCCCGCGCTTTCAACTCCGGATCGTCGTAGGAGGCGCAGGATTCGCCAAAGCCCCCATCCGTATTTTGCGCGGCGCGGAGCCATGCGGCTGCCCGCTGGCATCCCGGTTCTTTATGCAGGTCCAGCGTTTCCAGCGCGCGTAACGCCCCACTGGTTCCATAGATGTAGTTGACTCCCCACCGGCCATACCAAGGACCTTCGACCGTTTGATCCCGGCGGAGAAATTCCACGGCGCGCCGAATTCTGGGATCGGAGGCAGGCCATCTGCTTCTGCCTAGATATTCCAGAACGCGGGCGGTTACGTCGCCGGTGGAGGGGTCGATCATGGCATTGTGATCGGCAAAGGGAACGCGGGTTAAGAAGGTGGAATCGTTATCGCGGTCAAATGCTCCCCACCCGCCGTCGCGATTTTGCATGCTGAGCACCCAGGCGGTGCCACGGCGCAAGGCTTGTTCAAGGCGGGCAGGATCCGGATAGGCGACGCGCTGAAGAGCCATCAACACGAAACCGGTGTCATCCACGTCGGGGTAGAAGTCATTGCGAAACTCAAATGCCCATCCACCGGGTTCGACGCCAGGATTGTTTATTTGCCAATCGCCGCCGCCCAGTACCTGATTGTCGAGCAGCCAACTGGCGGCTTTGACCAACGCCGGGTGGTCAGCGGGCAATCCTGCCTCCTGAAGAGAGAACATGGCCAGCGCGGTATCCCAAATGGGAGATACACAGGGCTGCATGCGCAGGGTATCACCATCTTCAATCTCAAAGTCTGCGAGATGCCCAATTTCACGTGCCGTGAGAGGATCATCGACGGAATATCCCATGGCGCGCAGGGCGAAAATCGAATTGACCATGGCGGGATAGATCGCCCCCAGACCTTCCGATCGCTCCAAGTGTTCAAGGAGCCACTGCTTGGCACGGTGGAGCGCTCGATTGCGGAGGGGCTTCCAAGGCAGTTTCTCGTGCAACTTAAAGAGACGGTCCAGAACCAGAAAGAAGTTGCGCCAGCTCACCAGGCGGCGATCCCACTCAAAAGCGGGAATTCGCCCGGAGGCATCACGAAAGAGTTCCTCCACTCCGGAATTCGGCGGCAGATCCCATTGTGGTTTGCCGCCATACAGGAGCATCAAGGGGACCACGATGGCCCGCGTCCAGGACGACATGGAATAAATATTCAGGAAGAACCAGGACGGCAGAAGAATCAACTCGGGTGGGATTGCCGGGACATAAGACCAGGGGAGAACGCCTCCCAAGGCCAAATAAAGACGCGTGTAAGAATTTGTAGCCTCAACCCCGCCCAACTCATGTATCTGGCAGCGGGCCCGGGCCATGTGCGGAGTGGTGGGGGAGTCGCCGGCCAGTTTGAGTGCGACGTACGCTTTGACGGTGGCGTTGAGCTCCGACGGGCCGCCGATATAAATATTCCATCCACCATCCGGAAGCTGCCGGCGGCGAATATAATTTGCCAGCTTGACGCATCTGCGATTATCCAATTTTCCCAAAACTGTGAGGAAAAAAATGTAATCCGATTCCAGGGTGGTGTCGGTTTCGAGTTCTCCTACCCAGTATCCTTCCGGGGTCTGCAGGGACAGCAGATGATCCACGGATCGCTGGATGACATCCTGGAGGTTTTCGTCAAAGCGGACTTCAGCGTAGGTAAGCCTTTGGGCTAGCTGTTGCGGAACTGATTCAGCCTGGTTGCGTTGTCTCATGAAGTGCTCGTGCTCTCCGTGTGAGTGGCACTTAAATTTAAAACGACCACTCAAGCTGCAAGGTTCTCCACTCTGTGGCGATTATGAGCAATCTCGTTGCGCGCACACGCCCACCCCATTCTGCGACGGTACAATGGGTGGAAGGGTTGCTTGGGAGGGTCGGGGCAAGTGTTTTCCTTCAGCAATCATTTTCAACCTCATATATTTACGATCTGGAGGTTCTAGTCAAGCCCCGCCCTAATCCAATCCCGGCCGGTAAACACCTTGCAGGAAAAAATGGACCATTTGCAGTTTACAGTCTGGCCGTAATTATTTCAAGCGTCTTGCTGCAAGTCGGTTGGTGTCACAGGGTTGCGCGGGGGAGAGGTGGCAGGAACGCAGGTGGGCAATGCCGGTCTCAACGCACCCGTAGGCCATGCGGAGCGGACTCCCGGCAATGCCGGGGGGCAAAGTTAAATGATGCGTCAGCAGCATGTTACGAGGACAAGGCGACCTGCAACATGGCCCGTGTATAGGCTACGTTGTAAGCATAGCCTATATAGGATCCGCCACCCGGGTAGTGGGACTTGACGCCGGTGATATCACGATCAGCATCAAGCCCGCGGGGGTGTTCCGGGTAAATCAGCCGAGGGTACTTTTGATGGACAAGTTCCTTCATTACGGCGAACATATCCACTTGGCCTTCATCCAGAAAGACTTCCGTGTATTTCTCCCGCGGTATTTCCACGCGGACGTTGCGAAAGTGAACGTGATTGATTCGATCGCGGCTTCCAAAGTAGCGGCAAACTTCCACCGGATCTTCCCCTAATTCGCGCGTTACGCCGCAGTCATACGTAATTCCGTTCGATTTGCTGGGAACAACCTCAATCAGGCGTTTCCACCCGGCAAGGGTCCCCATGATCTGTTCCGACCCGCGGCTGAGTGGGGCGGGAGGGTCGTTGGGATGAAGTGCCAGCCTGACTCCTGACTGCTCCGCCACGGGCACCACAGCTTTGAGGAAGTACGAGATGTTCTTCCACATTTCTTCCAGGTT
>CAYTMD010000514.1:0-4747 GCA_964438685.1 uncultured Acidobacteriota bacterium | reverse complement strand
GTCTATGGCCGCAGGGGGCAGCAAGAAAGGTCCCTTGGTGGACATGAATGTTACCCCGCTGATCGACGTGTTGCTGGTGCTGCTCATCATCTTCATGGTGATCACGCCTTTGACACCCAAAGGTCTTGACGCGCTTGTCCCTCAGCCGAGTCCGAACAAAACGCCCCCGAACGAGGAAGTCATGAGCCGCACCGTGGTGGTCAGTGTTGACGCGATGCAGAACATCAAAATCAACCAGGAACCGTCCACGCTTGCAGCACTCGGCCCCCGGCTCGAGGAAATTTTCAAAACCCGTAACGAACGCATCATCTTCGTGAAGGGCGATCCTGGCGCGGATTTCGGCGATGTGGCCGCAGTTATCGACGTGGCTAAAGGCGCAGCGATCGACAAGATCGGGTTAATTACGAAGGCACTTGAGGAAGGGAATTAGTTTCTCACTTGCTTCCACCGAGGGAGGAACCCTGATGAGACTTTACAAAATCGCCCCGCTCTGTGGGGTGCTACTGCTGGCGCTCGCTGCCTGCGGATGCAATAAACTGAAGGCGCGAGATCACCTTAATAAGGGAGTGCAGGACTACCGCAACGCGCAGTTTCAGCCTGCCATCAAACATTTTCAAGAAGCCGTACGTCTTGATCCGAGCCTGATCAACGCGCGCCTGTATTTGGCCACGGCGTACGCGCAGCAATATATTCCGGGTGGAGATTCCGCGGACAATTTAAAGACCGCGCAACAAGCCATCGACGCTTTTACCGACGTCTTGAACGCGGATCCGACCAATACCGGTGCCCTCGCCAGCATCGCCACTATTTATTACAACCAGAAGAAGTTTGAACAGGCCAAAGACTACCAGACCCGCTGGCTGAAACTTGAACCCAACAATCCCGTGCCCTATTACTGGATTGGTGTGCTGGATTGGGCTGCAGCCTTCCCCAATGCGCAAGCAGTGCGGAAGGAGCATAACATCGACCAACCCAACAAGGATGGGGAGCTACCCGTGATCCCGGCGAAATTCCGTACCGATCTCGCCGAGAAGAACGGGAAACTGGTTGACGAGGGTCTAAAGGCTCTGCAAAAGGCCATCGAACTCCATCCCAACGACGTCGATTCCATGGCCTATCTCAACCTGATGTACCGTCAGAAGGCGGAGATTGATCCTGATGATGAGACCCGCGCCGCGGATTTGAAACTGGCGGATGATTGGGTAAATAAGAACCTGGCTATCCGCAAGGCGGGAACGGCCAGCGGTACGAGTGAAACCGCTCCAGCGGCTACCCAGTAAGGACACCCCAATGTGGAGGCACGCCATGGCGCGCCCCTACCAAGGCTGAGTTTCTGGCCGGACTTGTCTCGACCCTCCAGGTCGACAACAAGTCCGGCCTTTGTTTTTCGTTCCAGCCGACTTGAGGTTTTTTCGCCGCGGACGCGCGGTGCAAAATCAATTCAAAATTCAACATTCAAGAGGCCGAATTCCGGATCGTCTCGAGTTTTGAATCTTGAATCTTGAATTTTGAATCTTGCTGTTCCCTTTCCTGCCCCTCAGCGCCTCGGCGGTGAAGGCAGCTACACCGTTCCCCTCGGACCTGCTAGAATGATGGTAACTGGTATGGTCCAATTTGAAGACATTCTACGCCAAGTGCAGTCCTATCGCGGAGGCGAGGACCTCTCTCTGCTTCGCCGCGCTTATGAGTTCACGGTAAAGCAACATGCCGACCAGAAGCGGCTTTCCGGAGAGCCCTACATTTGCCATCCGCTCGAAGTAGTGCACATCCTCGCCAACATGAAAATGGATCCCGTCTGTCTGGCGGCAGGCATGTTGCACGATGTGATTGAAGACACCCACACAACAACCGAGTTGGTAAGGCAGGATTTTGGCGCTGAAGTCGCGCGCATTGTGGAGGGCGTCACCAAGATCAGCCGGATCAAGTTTCTCAGCCCGCAGGACCAGCAGGCGGAGAACTTCCGCAAGATGGTTCTGGCCATGGTGGATGACATCCGCGTGGTGCTGGTGAAGCTTGCCGATCGGCTGCACAACATGCGCACGCTGGAGTATCTACCCCCTGACCGCCGCGAGCGCATGGCACGGGAAACGCTTGAAATTTACGCACCCATCGCGCATCGGCTCGGTATGGGGAAAATGCGGGGTGAGCTGGAGGACTTGGCCTTTCTTCATCTTGAGCCGGAGGCGTTTGCGGACCTGAAGCGCACCATCGAGAGCCGGCGCAAGGTTAGTGACGAGTTTCTGGCAGAGGTCCGCGCACAGGTGGAAGCCAAGATGAAGGAGACGAACATCCCGGCGCGAGTGGAAGGCCGCGTCAAGCGGCTTTACAGCATTTGGCAGAAATTGCGCCGACAACAGATCCCCATTGAGCAGGTTTATGACTTGCTCGCCGTCCGCATCGTTACCGACAACGTCAAGAACTGTTACGCTGCATTGGGAGTCATTCATAACACGTGGAGGCCCGTTCCCGGCCGCATCAAGGATTTCATCGCTATCCCGCGTCCCAATCTCTACCAGTCGCTGCACACCTCGGTTATTGGCCCGCACGGCCAGCCGTTTGAAGTGCAGATTCGCACCGATGAAATGCACCGCATCGCGGAGGAGGGAATCGCCGCGCACTGGAAGTACAAGGATGGCCGCCCGCTTTCGCAGCAGGATGAGGAGCGCTTTGCCTGGCTGCGCCACGTTGTTGAATGGCAGCAGGAAATGCGCGACCCCGGCGAATTCCTCTCCACTCTGAAGATTGACCTCTACCCGGAAGAGGTCTACACGTTTACGCCCAAGGGAAAAGTCATAGTGTTGCCGCGTGAAGCCACGCCCATTGATTTTGCCTACGCCATCCACACTGAGGTGGGCCATCATTGCGTGGGGGCCAAGGTGAACGGCCGCATCATGCCGCTGAAGTACCGTTTGCGGAACGGCGACATTGTGGAAATCGTTACCCAGACGACGCAGTCCCCCAGCCGCGACTGGCTTGGATTGGTTAATACTTCGAGGGCGCGCAATAAGATCAAGCACTGGATCAATGTTGCCCAGCGCAAGCAGGCGCTCGACATTGGCAAGCGCCTGCTGGAAAAAGAAGCCCGTAAGTTTGATCTTTCCCTGAAGAAGATTACCGACGAGGATTACGGCCGCGTGGCGCGTGACTATGGATGCGCGTCCGCTGATGACATTTACGCCGGCATCGGTTACGGGAAATACGCGGCGAGGCAGGTACTTTCCAAGCTCGTCCCAGCGGCCAAGTTGGAACCGGCGCATCCGTCGCGATTGGCGACCTCCGTCAAGCGGGCGTTGGGCGTGGGCTCCGAGGCGGCAATCCAGGTGAATGGCCAGGACGACTTGATGGTGTATCTTGCCAAATGTTGCAGCCCCGTGCGCGGCGAGGAAATTATCGGTTACATCACCCGCGGCAAGGGCATCGCCGTCCACGCCAAGCATTGCTCCAATGTCCAAAACCTGCTTTACGACGTGGACCGCCGGATTGACGTTGAGTGGATGGGCCCCAAATACGCCCTTTATCCTGTCAAACTGGCCCTGCTGACAGAGGACCGCCAGGGCATGCTGGCTGACGTTACCGCCACGATTGCCGGGGTGCATTCGAATATTCAGAATATTGAGGCGCGGACGGGTGACAGCCGCGCGAACATTGATGTTACCGTCGACATCGTGGACGTTGAGCACATGGAAAAGATCATTTCATCCCTCAAGAAAATTGAGGGCGTTTATCAGGTCGAACGCGTTACGCAGCCGTAATCCTGTACTGCCAATACACTTTTCGGAGGATCACTTGAGCAAACAAGCTGTCTCCACCCCTTTGGCGCCGGAGGCCATTGGCCCCTATTCACAAGCGATTCGTTGTGGCAACCTGGTTTTCCTATCCGGGCAAATCCCTCTTGATCCCGGAACCGGTCACATTGTGGAAGGCGATGCGGCCGTGCAGACCGCTCGGGTGCTGCAAAATCTTTCCTCAATTTTGGATGCTGCGGGGTCAAACCTGGGGCAAGTTCTGAAAACCACGGTCTATCTGAAGGACATGGCGGACTTCGGCATGATGAATGAGGTTTACGCGCGCTTCTTCGTTGACTGCCCGCCCGCCCGTGCCACAGTGGAAGTAGCACGCCTGCCGCGGAACGTATCAGTCGAAATTGATGTCATTGCCGAAGTCGAAGGATGAGAGACGGAGTTACCGTTGCAGGTGCCGGTCCGGGCCGGTTAACCGTTCTTGGCGACCGCTTTCCCGACTTTGATGACTTTCCCCGAGCGGATGCACGACGTGCATGCCTTGATGGTCTTGCGCGCGCCTTGTACAAGGGCATGCACTTGCCGCAGGTTGGGGTTCCAACGGCGCTTGGTCACGTTATTCGCGTGACTGATATGATTCCCATATTTGGGACCTTTACCGCAAAGGTCGCACACTTGAGCCATTGCCACACCTCTTTATTAATCGAATGCTATTCTCTCGCAGTTGATAATTTTACCAGACAATCGCGATTTTGCCCACCGCGAAAGCGCCATCAGGTTACAATGATTGCATGAATACACTGAATCGCTCTCATTCTTATTTGCATGCGGCCTCCCTGGCAGTCCTGGCAGGCCTTACTTTATTGCCGGCGTGCAGCTTTCGCAAGCCGGCGCCTGGGCAGGAAGTTTGGGCGCAGGTCAACGATCAACCCATCTACCGGGAACAGGTGGAGAAGCTTTACAAGGGCCGAACGGCCCAGGGCACTGACGCTGCCACCCCGGAAGAG
>CAYTMD010000513.1:0-4758 GCA_964438685.1 uncultured Acidobacteriota bacterium | reverse complement strand
TAAGGATGTGAGCTATGCCGCCGCGTAGCATTCCTTCAGGGCCGGGTCAATAGTAGACACTCCCGCGACGAATGAGCAGACGGCGCTGGTGCTTGACTGGGCTGAGCGGCAGTTGCATCGTCCGGTCCGGCATTTGGTCGTGACGCACTTGCACCAGGATCGAATGGGCGGGATTGACATTGCCCTAAAGCGCCAAGTTGCCACTTACGCTTTGGGCAGGACAATTGAGTTGGCGCGTCAACACGGACTGAGTTTGCCTGAGCATGAGTTGCGCAGCCAGGACCACCTCGCGCTGTCCGGCGTGTTGCTGGAGACCTATTACCCCGGGCATGGACACACGGCGGACAACATCGTGGTTTGGTTCGGGCAGGATCATGTCCTTGATGGTGGCTGCTTCGTGAAATCCATGAGTGCCCGGACACTGGGCAATTTGGCGGAAATCGATGTGCCGCTATGGTCGAAAGGCGTGGTAAGCGTCCGCCAGCGTTATCCGGGGGCAGGGATCGTTGTCCCAGGGCACGGCGATGTCGGCGGCCTGGAGTTGCTACAGCACACGGCAGAATTGCTCGCCAAGTCCGAAAACGAGAAAGTGAGCAAGCCGAAACCCCGATGAGGCTTTGCCACGAAGGGTTCCCAGCGGGCAGCGCAGTGCGGCGGGGCCGCAACCAAACCTGTAGGGACCAGCGGCGCTGGTCCAAGGCCGAACGCCGTTCGGCCCTACGTCGCCCGCCAATGCCGTCAGATCGGTTTTGCGGTGCGGATCGTCTTCGCCAATTCCGCGATACTGCGATCAATGCTGCGAAGGGCTTCACGGATGTTGCTCAGGACCTGGACAATGAAAGCAAGGAATAGAACGATGGTGATAAGCAGAATAATACCAACCATGGGTCGGCGCCTCCTCGTGCGGCAGAAGCGTAACTCATCCCTTGCTCATGTGTAAACGGACTTTCCGTTTCTTCTCCTCAAATATCATCGTAGTATTTGAGCGGGAAGCAGGACACGACTAAAGGCCGGCTGGCGCAGTACGAGCTCCGTTCTGTGATTTAGTGCGAATCAAGCAAGCGGGGAGTGAATCCCAGGGCTGGACTCGCCCTTCGCCAACCGGCCGGATTAAGACGAGTCATAGTTTTAGCCTGCGCGAAGCGCCTTGGAGTGCGGCGGCTCGACGCCGCCTTTGTCGCTGCCTTTACCTCTCAAGATCGAATTCTGATCCAATTGAAATCGATCCCCATTCCAAGGCGGCGTCGAGCCGCCGCACTCCAAGGCGCTTCGCGCAATCAGCTCGCATGATGTGCCCATTCCCCCAGCGAATGTCTATGACTCCAGGTGACGAGTTTGGTTGCGGCTCCGCCGCGCCACGCACTAATACCCCCGTTTCTTATCCACGACGTTCAGCATGGGCAAGCCGTTCGCATAGCGCCGGACATTCTCACAGAAGAGATCCAGGGATCTCTGCGATGAACCCTCCGACACCGCGGACGAATGCGAGGTGATGATGATATTGCCTGCCGTCCAAAGAGGATGATCCGCGGGCAGCGGCTCCGGCTCCGTCACGTCGAGCGCGGCGCCCGCGATGCGCCGTTCTGTTAAAGCTCTCACCAGCGCGGGCGTGTCCACCAGCCAGCCGCGCGAGACATTGATAAAGTAGGCGCTGGGTTTCATCAAGCCAAAGATTTCATCATTGAACATGTGGTGGGTAAGCGGTGTGTGCGGCGCGGCGCTGAGCAACACGTCAACCTGAGGAACCATTTTCGGGAGCCAATCGGGCGAGTGGAGTTCGGCGACGAACGTGGGTTTCGGCACCGGCTTGACGTCCGTACCCAGAATCCGCATGTGGAAACCGTAGTGGGCGCGATAGGCAGTATCGGTCCCAATGCCCCCCATGCCCACAATGCCCAGGGTGAGCCCGCTGATTTCCCTCAGCCCGTCGAGGGAGTTCCAACGGTGCTCGCGGGTCTGGAGTGTGTAATCGTGGAGGCGGCGAGTGAGCGTCAACAGCAGGCCGATGGCAGTCTCCGAGATCGTCGGTGAATACATGCGCTGCATGTTGGTGAGCACCACCGGGCTCTCCACCAACTCAGGGAAGAGGATTGACTCTACGCCCGCGGCGGGGAATTGGACCCAGCGCAACTGGCGGGCGGCAAGAAAATCTTCCCGGCTGAGGCCCCCGAAGACAATGTGGGCGTCAGCAACTTCCTGATGAAACTCTTCCTTGCTCTGGCAGGTCTTGATCTCCAGGTTGGGTGCATAGGCTTGCAGCTTCTCCTGGTACGAGCCCGTGAGCCCATTTCCTTGAGTCACCAACTTAAGGTGTACCTGGCTGTCGGCCGTGCTGGGTTCGACCAGGGGATACGCTTCGACCGTCACCGGCCAGGGTGGTGCCTCGGCAACCGTGGCATGCGCGGTTGGCAGGGATGCCAAAGCCGCACTCGTGGAGCCCACGGCCGTGCTGCGGAGAAAGCTCCGCCGCGATAGACCTTCTTTGCTCATGATAATCAGCCCTCCAAGGTGAGATGAAGGGCAGTGTAACACTTCGATATTGCGACTGCGACAATTTTACCGGGTGGGGGACAAGCCTGCTGGCATCATTGTGCTGTCTCAGCTAATTCTTAACGAGGGTTACAATGTGCCATTGGTGTGTAGGGGCACAAGGCCTTGTGCCCCCTTTGGGAATTGGAGATGCCCGTCCATTCATAGCAAGAAATTACATGGGACGGCGCACTAGAACGTCAATCGCGCGCTGAACTGGGCTTCACGCCCGGGGTGCATGGCCATGGTGATGGTTCCAAACTGCGGGAATTCACCAACGGGTGGCTCACCTCCTTGCTTTTGGTTCAAGTTAATCCCCATGTTTGCCGAAGATAGGGATGAGGGACCAGATTCATTCTGGGCCGTTGGCGTCCCCTCCGGCCTGCGTCCCTGCCTGCCGATTTGCGGAGTCGCCCCGGTCAACCGGCGGATGAGCAACGATTAAGGCCACCTTCGCCGCTGCGACGAAGTCATACGAACCTGCTTCGCGGGTTTGAGAGTAAAGTTAAGGAGAAGGCATAATTGCAGGCTCTTCGCCAAACGACCGTCCGCTGCAAACTCATGGTGATGCTCATGGTCACCACAGGTGCGGCTTTGGTGGTGGCGTATGTGGCAATGGGCGTTTACGATGCCCGCACCTTTCGCCATGCGCTGATTGCGGCCCTGGCGGCCTGCGGTGTGGCTTGGCTCCTATCCCACCGGCTCCAGCACCTCGTGTCCGATCCCATTCAAAGTTTGCTCCTGACCTTGCCGACGGCGATGGCGGAAAAGGACATTTCCTGCCATTTGCCTGGCCTCGGCAAGGACGAAGTAGGCCTTCTAGAGAACTGCATCAAGGAGATGCTGGCCCAGATCGAACAGGGCAGCGATCAACTGCGGAAGAATCGCGAGGAATTGGAATCACAGGTTGCCGCCCGCACGGCGGATTTGCAGGCCCGGAACTCTCAACTCGCCCAGGTGAAGATTGAGGCCGAACAAGCCTGCCGGGCACAGAGTGAGTTTCTGGCTAACATGAGCCATGAAATCCGCACTCCGATGAACGCCATCATGGGAATGACCGAACTCGCGCTTGACAGCGATCCGGACCCTACCCGCCGGGAGTACCTGGGACTGGTGAAGTCTTCGGCGGAATCGCTCCTGACCGTCATCAACGATATTTTGGACGTGTCGAAAATCGAGGCGGGCAAGCTGGATATCGACGAAGCGGAATTCAGCTTGCGTGATTGCCTGGGCGAAGCCATGAAGACCCTGGCCTTGCGCGCCCACGAAAAGGAACTGGAACTTACCCTGCGCATCCAGCCGGATGTCCCCGATAATCTTCTTGGCGATCCTACTCGTCTTCGGCAGATCATCTTTAATCTTGTGGGGAATTCCATCAAGTTTACCGACAAGGGAGAAGTTTCGGTGCGGGTCAGCGCAGAATCGAGCGACGCCGACAAAGCTACGCTGCACTTTGAGGTTGCGGACACCGGGATTGGCATCCCGCCGGACAAAAGGCAAGTGATCTTTGAAGCCTTCGCGCAGGCTGACAATTCCACCAGCCGTCGTTATGGCGGTACGGGGCTCGGTCTGACGATCTCGTCGAGGCTGGTGGGGACGATGGGCGGCCGGATGTGGGTGGAAAGCGAAGTGGGGCAGGGAAGCACCTTCCATTTTACGCTGAAGATCATACGAGGGAAGCAAGTTATAGACACGGGAACAATGCTCACGCCTACCGTCCTGCACGACGTTCCCGCCCTCGTGGTCGATGACAATTCCACGAACCGCAAGATGCTGGATGAATTGCTTAGCCACTGGGGAATGAAACCGGCGCTGGCCGAGGATGGCAATCGCGGGATGGAAATCCTGGAACGGACCAACGCTTCAGGTACACCCTTTCCACTTATCCTGCTGGATCGTTATATGCCTGACATGGATGGCTTCGCCTTCGCCCGGCAGGTCAAAAGCAACCCGCGTTTTAAGGGAGCCATCATCATGATGCTGACCTCGGGAGGCCAGCGAGGCGACGCGTTGCGCTGTCGTGACCTGCAAATTTCCGCCTATCTGGTCAAACCCATCCAACAGGCGGAACTGCTGGAAGCCATCTTGACGGTGCTGGGGCAAAAGGTGGAATCTCCCGATCATCGGCCCCCGCTCGTTACTCGTCACTCCTTGCGCGAGGAACGGCGGCAATTGCGAATCCTCCTGGCGGAGGACAACTCCGTAAACCAGATGGTTGCGGTGCGACTG
>CAYTMD010000512.1:0-4809 GCA_964438685.1 uncultured Acidobacteriota bacterium | reverse complement strand
TCTTGTAACCAAAACTCGCCGCCGAATACCACATCTGCAAATCGAGGTAGGGCGTTCCCTGCTCGTCGTAAAGATGACTGCCCTCGCAATCAACAAAGATTTTCGGGGGTTCAAGATAATGCACCGTGTCGCCGAAGGAACAATACTTCCGTTCAAGAGCCAGCAGCTCCGCGGTGTGAGTAGTAGGATCAGAAATGGCCAAGGGGCCTCCCTTCGATTACAAGAAAATCAGAACGTGAGAGTCGAGAATCAAGGGTCGATAGTCGATAGTTGAAAGTCGAAACTCGAAACATGAAGCACGAAAATCAGAACTCGAAACTGGAAAATTGCGGAGTAGAGCCGCCGATACATCAGGTCGAACCCCCACCTCGTCAGATACGGGCGAATTTCGATTTTCAAGTTTCGAATTTCGATTTTCGCTAACAGGGTTACGAAAGCGCTGCAACGGCCTGGCGGTATCCGCGGGCGGGTGCTGGATGCAACAACTTTTCCAGAGTCGTCTGAACGTCTTTAAAGGTCTCGAACGGGTGGCACTCGATGCCATTCTCCCGGCAGTGCGCAAGCAAGTGCCGTTTGGCAAACACCACATCGGCAACTTCTATGGCAAAGCGGTCTGACATGCCGTCGCCCACAAAGACCACAGGCTGCCGGCCTTCCCGCAAGCTGCGAATCAGTGCGGCTTTGCAGGTTGCACACCCGTGCGCGCAGGGTTCAGCCGGGTGAGGAAACGATGGCTCCAGCCGGCGGCCATCCACCTTTAGCGAGCTCGCAAACAGCGTTGAACCGCTGCGAAAATGCCTGTCGACGCCGGCGCCCTTCAAAACCCGGCGGATCACATAATCAAATCCATCGCTCAAGATGTAGAGCGGCATGCGCCGCTTGCGCGCAAACTTGCAAAACGCCGCGAATTCGGAATCGATGGCAATGGCATCAATAACCGCGTGAAGCTCCTCCACCGGGGCATCCACCAATGCGATCTGCCGCGCCAGGCACTCGCGCGAACCGATCAGTCCCAGCATCCATTCCCGCTCGATTTCACGCCAGGAAGGATGCGCAAGCTCCGTCAGAATCTGGTCGGTCACGTCAAGCGGCGTAATCGTCCCGTCGAAATCACAAAACACCACAGGGTTAAGATCGGCCGATTCATGCGTTAAATTTGTCATGATGTCCTTGCTCGATAGTCCTTAGTCCGCAGAAAGTGTAAAGGATAAAGTCTAAAGGGTAAAAAACAAACTCCACGTTACTTTTACACATTACACATTACACTTTAACCTTCTTGTCACGCCGCCCTTTCATCCAGTAGCCGCCGTCGCTTCCTTCCCTGCTCAATGCTGCCGGGAGGAAGAAAACGGAAACTGAGCTGGTACATGCCGCAGGCTTGGTTCTCCCAAACATCAGGATAAAGGGTCTTAAGGTTGGCCTGGATCGCTGCCTCCACGGTGGCAGGGCTGATGCCATTGCTCAGCTCGAGGCGGAATTCCAAAATGTCGTGCAGGCCTTCCTGCCGCACGACCACCTGCCAGTTTTCGTCGATGCCCGCGATGTCGTGCAAGACGCGCTCAAATATTTCCGGGTACATGTTCCCGGCGCCCATCACCACCATTTCGTCGCGTCGTCCGCGGATGCGCTCGATGCGCCGCATGCGACGTAGCGGAGCGCCGCACCGGCAGGGCGCGTCAATAAAGCGAGTTATGTCGCGAACCCGGTAACGGATAAAGGGCATGGTGCGGCGTGAAAGAGTTGTGGCCACCAACTCGCCGTAACCATTTTTATCCCGGTCGACAATCTCAAAGCAGTAATTATAGTCGTCCAGGTGATAGCCGTCTTTGCAAGAGCATTCCATACCCGCCCCACCCATCTCGGTGGAACCATAGGCGAGGGAGACAGGACACTTCCAGACGCTCTCCACATAGTTGCGGTACACATCGGTCATGCGGTCGCCTGCCGCCATAATCAGGCGCAGAGGAAAAGTACCTTCCTTCTCCGCAATCTCGCTGAAGCTGACGAGCCACGTGGGGTCCGCCGCGATGACGTCGTACCGGTATTCACCCATCCGGGAGTAGATTTCGCGCGGATGAAGTTTGCCCACAGCGGAGCAGAACACGCCCAGGTATTTGCAAGCCAGGAAAGTAACCGTACTGCTGAACCAGTACCCTCCATCAAACGTGCAAACGACGCGCGCGCCGGGACGAATTCCGTTCTCATACATTGCCGCGGCCTCATAACGGGCGGCGAAGTCCAGTTCCTCGTAGGAAAAGTAAACCCGCTTGGGCCCCCCGGAGGTTCCGGTGGTTTCATAAACCAGTTCGGGCTCGCGGCACAGGAATTCCTCGGCAGGAAGCGTACGCAAGTCATCCTGGGTAGTGAAGATGTCGCCCAAATCCTCGGGGCAGTGTACGCGCTTCGGATCAATACCCTGTTCGCGCAGTTTGCGTGCAAAAAACTTCTGGTGCTCGGCGGCATAACGCACCACCTCGACAAACGACTCCGACCGAATCCTCCGGACCACGGGGGAGGGAATATATTTTCCCCAGCGCACCAGATCCGGTACGGAGTCACCCACCAAGGCACGTTCAATGAATTTCCGAGCTTGACTAAACATTATTGGTCACTGGCTTCCCGTCCGAAGTCGTAAATCGGGGGATCGGGAGATCGGGTGATCAGGTGAGCAAAAAACCTAGCGAACTGCTCCTGTCTTTTATTCACGCGATCGCCCGATCATCGGATCACCTGATTCTCGCAACCACGGACGTATTACATTAAATAGGCTGACTCTCCCGACCGCAGTGCAGGTGTAGCAAACAGGTCGATATACGTCGCCTTTTCGAGTAATGCCATCGCCACCTGGGCAATGGCATGTGCGGCATCAGGGCGCGACCCGTCGCGGGCACGGCGCCGGATTTCACCAAGCTCATCAGGGGAGGAGAGCAGTTGCGACGTCAAGCGTGGTATGTCGTTCAAAGTCTCCGCGTGCAGCGCCACACCGTGCTCAGCCAGATAGCGGACGTGCCGCTCCTCCGGCCCCGGAATGGGATGGGTCAGGATCATCGGCAATCCCGCCGCCAACGCTTCTGCCACGGTGAGCCCTCCCGGCTTGGTGATCAAGAGATCGGAAACCGCCATCAATTCCGGAACATTTTCCGTCCAGCCAAACAGGTGGAGATCCACGGCCAGCCGCCCGCGCAGCAATTCAAGACGCTGGCGAAGGAAGCGGTCACGGCCAGCCACGGCAAGAACCTGCATGGGCGCGTCGCAAAGCTCCAAACTCGAAATCACAGTGTCGAGAGGCACCGGCCCCATGCCGCCGCCCATAACCAGAACCACCGGCCGCCGCGCGTCCAACCCCAGCGCCTTCATCAATTCGTTCTTATCGAATGGCAGTGCAAACGCAGGATCCACGGGGATGCCGCATAGCAGGACGCGATTGGATAGAACTCCCCATCCAATCAATTGCCCACGAGCTTCCTCACTGGCCACACAGTAAGCATCTATTTCCGATTGAACCCAGGGTGGCTCAGTTTGAAAATCCGTTTGCACCGCCAGAATGGGAGCATTGAACCACCCTTCGCGGCGCCCCATCGCAGCGATTTCCGCCGCCCCTACCTCCGTTACGATAACAAGATGGGGAGCATAGTTTTTGATCTGGCGCATTACGTCGCGGCACCCCCGGCGAAAAAACCAAGCAGGAGCCGTGGAGTGATACTCCTTGCGCTGGCGGCGCTCAAACATCCTCCGCCACAACCAGGGAGCGTTTCGCAACATCCACCAATACGGGTCCACGTAAAGCCAATGGAACCATCGGCGGGCAGAATCGAGCGCGTCCACAACCTTCACTTCAACAGGATCAATACTGTCGTACAGAGCACGCTGCACCGCCTCGGAGGCACGCAAGTGCCCTGAGCCCACGCCGAGCGTCAAAATGCAAACGCGCTTCTGAATCATCAAAAGACTCCAAGATCGGGGTACGGGATTCGGGGTTCGGGAACCACGATTAAGAATTCGGGCCGAAATCCCATGTTTCGATCACCCCAATCCGCTTATGTCTAACCAACACTTGGATCGGAATCCCGAGTCCCGAGTCCCGTATCCCGGTTTTACTCAAACCGTCGGACCAGCAATACCGCATTCAATCCACCGAAGGCGAAGGAATTGGAGACCGCCACGCGCACGGGTTTCTCCCGCGCCTCGTTGGGCACATAGTCCAAATCGCACTCCGGATCCGGCTGCGTATAATTCGCCGTGGGCGGGATGACTCCCCGGACAATGGTCTGAACCGTCGCCGCCATTTCAATGGCGCCCGTGGCTCCCATCGCGTGCCCGTGCATCGATTTTGTGGAGCTGACGGCAAGCTTGGGAGCATGATTCCCAAAAACTTCTTTGATGACCCGCGTTTCCGTTATGTCGTTCACGCGGGTGGCGGTGCCGTGGGCATTGATGTAATCCACCTCGTCCGGATTGACCCCGGCTTCCCCCAGCGCCATACGCACAGCGCGTGCCGGGCCATCAATGGAGGGTTGGGTAATGTGGCTGGCATCGGAACTCATGCCGAAGCCTGCGATCTCAGCATAAATCTTCGCCCCACGCTGTTTGGCGTGCTCGAGTTCCTCGAACAGCAGCATCGCCGCCCCTTCCCCCATGACAAATCCTTCGCGGTCGAGGGAAAAAGGCCGGCAGGCCTTGCTGGGATCTCCGTTGCCAACGGCCAACACTCGTACTGATTCCCATGAGCGAATCATCCCGAACGTTATTGGCGACTCGCTTCCCCCGGTCAACATCATGTCGGCCATTCCATATTTAATGATGTGGAAA
>CAYTMD010000511.1:0-4811 GCA_964438685.1 uncultured Acidobacteriota bacterium | reverse complement strand
TAAGGATGTGAGCTATGCCGCCGCGTAGCATTCCTTCAGGGCCGGGTCAATAATTGCTCATCGCTCTGCTCCTTCTCGGCAGGTTCAATGGATGGGGTCACCAGCGCCACACTATTACGAGTACCAGCAGGGTGGGGTGTAGGGGTATCAGGGCGGACCAGGGGGTACTCGCCGGGTAGGGCGTAGCCCTGACTCAGCCATACCTGAAATGACTGGCTCCACCAAGTGAGCCTGTACGAACTCGCCCGGCTTCCCAGCTTTCCACCGAATCCCTGTTCAACTGCGAACATTCTGATAGCCTTCAGTTCACGCGTAGCGTGGCTGATGGTGTTCAGCCGTTGGATCCCCGTAATGCCGGCCAGCTCCTTTCTGCTGATGGTTACCGTATGACTGTCCTCAGCGTTGGCCATGGCGAATAGCGCCATGGCAATGGTCCTGGTAGTGAGAGGCATTTCCCGCCATGCCGGCGAGGCCATGAAGGCCTCCAGGGATGGCCTTGACTTGTGGGGAGCCGGAATGGGACGGTAGCGCACGTATGTGGGGCCGCGGGAAGCGTACGCATTTTTGCTGCGCTCGATCTGCACCCGGCCAACGATCCCCCAGGTCCGGCTGATCCAATCCGCGGCTGCGTACACGGAGCAGTCGCGGTGCTTCATCACCAGGTCGAGAGGAGTGTGCATCTTACCGGCGGGCTCGCAGTGAAAACACTTCCAGCCGTTGAGCTTCGGGGTGAAGGAGAGACGGCGCTCCTTGCCGCAGTCCAGGCACTGTGCCTTGTTGCCCCTGACGATGATCCCCAGCTTGGCTGCGATCTCGAGGATAGGGATCTCGCGATTGATCCACCGGAAGTCGGGTATCGCTGGGGAGTAACTGAAATCATTTTGTCCGTTCATAGTTGAGGACGTCCTGGCCTCAAGCCACGAATACCACCTGCCTTGGGGTCTACCAAAGCACATGGGTTAAGTTCTTCCGGCATCGGTCCGTCCGAGCACCAGTTGCCTGCTCATCGGCATCGTGGTTGTTGAGTACACTTGCTGGTCCAAGGATTTCAGCCCTCTGGGATCCAGGAGGGAACGCTCATTCTGCCCCATTGCTCCAGCGCAGGGACCCCGGGCCATGGAGGTTAGAATTCCGCCCGCTCCCCACTTCCGCTGTATTTCACTGAAAGCGTTTATCTTGCAGGGCGTTTGAGGGCTCTGAATTCAACTCGAATAAGCCCCACCACAGCAGGCGTCCGGTGGAAAAGACCGGGGAAAATCAGACGCAGAGACACGAATAGCCACGCGACATCTTCGTGCGTGGCCTTGGGGATGTGCAGAACGCAAAAGGGATGCCACCTTTGGTTCGAGAGGATTTGAAGACACACTTGAGAAGTGGAAGAATCGTACGTCACAGTCAACGAGCTAGCGACGCGGCTTCACATATCGCCTGTTAGCATCTATCGCCGCGTAAACCCTGGATCAAATCAATCGCTGCCGTGTGTGCGCCTGGGGCGCAAGATACTGTTCGAGGTGAATAAAGTCGTTGCCGCTCTGGCGGTCAATGAGGATAATTGTGATAGTTCCGAGCGCGGTCACGGGAGGCTCACAGTGACACCGCGCTACATCAAAGTGAAAGTTCGTACCCGCCGTGATCGTCACGGCCGGGATTGGTTTGCCGCGTATTGGTACCCGAACGTGGATGGACAACGTCGACAGAGGGCCAGACTTTTGGGGCCCGTTGCTGGCAAGGAGAGGATCACTAAGTTGCAGGCTGAAACGATGGCTCGGGAAATCGAACAACAGCTCAATGTACCGCCAGTTCCCGCGAATCCCCTGCCGGTCATGCAGGAAGCAGTCACACAAGGAATCCAGCCGGCCAGTGCCGGCCTTACGCTCAAGGAGTGCTGGGAAGCCTGGAAGCATGAATTGTCGGAGAGTCACGCGCAAGTCGGCGGCACGTTGTACGACAAGCAGAGCGCTTTCGACAAGCACATCTTTCCGACTCTCGGGGATCGCGCCATCACTGCTATCACGCGCAACGATCTCCAGCCCGTTCTTAACAAGATGGTTTCAGATGCTCAATCAGCGGGGCGGGGGGTGACCAACGTTTACAAAGTACGCAACTACCTCAGTGGACTGTTCACTCATCTGATTAAGCTCCAGTCCGTTCCCGGGCTGGAGAACAACCCCGTGCGTGACATCCAGCTTCCGCCAACGTCTGCACCACTCAAGCCTCAACTGCCAGACGAAACCCTGCTGGACCAGGTAGCGAGAACGCTTCCCGTGATGAGCGCCATTCTGTTTGACTGTCTGCGCACCTTCGGGGCCAGGCCCGGGGAGGTGACGGCCCTTCAATGGAAGCACGTTGACTTCAATACTAACACCATTGACATCGTACAGCATGTCCGCGGCGGGGACGTTCAGCAAGCGACAAAGAACCAAACCACGCGGCGCGTGGACATAACACCTCAACTCGCTCAATCGCTGCGAGAATGGAAATCGATCTCCCAGCACAATGGCGATGAAGATTGGGTGTTCCCAGCTCGGACACGGGAATGCTCCAACAAGCCAGTCCGCTACAACAACCTGCTGCGGCGCGATCTCAAGAAAGCCTGCAAGGACCTTGGGGTTCGTGGCATCAACTGGAAGTTGCTGCGCCACACTTTTGCCACGGTGGCCGTTGCCCGCGGAGTCGATCCGGTAACGCTGCGGAATATCATGGGTCACAAGGACATCCGCACCACCCTAACCTATTACGCTCACGTGGACGAAGAGGTCCGGAAGAACTGGATACTGGAATTAAGCAAACGCCTGTACTCGCCTAAGAAACGCGTCAAGTCGACGGGCCGTAAGGCTCATCGGCACGGCCGTTTTGGGGAAATTGATGCCACAGCGGGCTTAAAAGTGATGCCACAGAAGTTCGCTGGGAGGCTGGGAATTGGCTAAGTGCTTTAGAATATTTGGGGTGGGTGACGGGGTTCGAACCCGCGACGTCCAGATCCACAGTCTGGCGCTCTACCAGCTGAGCTACACCCACCATATCGGCGTGTCACACTAAGAACAGCGATACTTCTTTTGTAACATCCGGTGGCGACGGGTGTCAACTGAACCCTTGAGTGAACGGGCCATAGAGCCAGAGGGTCATTCAAAAAAACGAATCATTCATTGGAACAATTGACTCGATGGTCCGATGACCTTATGACTCAATCCCTCAATCTTTGGGGATTTCCTGGAATTCCGTGGGTTGCTGGCAGCAGACGCAGGGTCCAGGTTCCAAAGCTACGATGTTACAAGTTGCGCAGAAATACCGCACCTTAAAGAGCTTGCCATTTTTGATGGTATAGAGCCACTGGACCTCAAAGCTGCCGTCGGGCTGCGAAATTCCTTCCAGTCGAACCTCGCGGCCATTGAGATTCTTGCTGTCCTGCAGGGTGTGTAGAAGGTGCGGAGTATCAGCCGAAAGGGGCTGCTCCCGACCATTCGTCTTCAGCAGCGGGCAGCCTCCTGGGGTAGATATCAGTTTGCCTTCCAGCACGGTCAGCGGCTTGGTCTGCGCGGCCAACAGGCTTGCGGCCAGAAGGGAAGCGAGTGCCCACGCGCATATCCACGGTTGAATCCATCGGCGTCGAATTGTTGACGTTGAATTCATACGATCGAAGTCGATGTAGAGGCGGTTGTAGACCGCAGCAAGAGCCCTACTCCCAAATCCCAAATCGCAAATGTTCTCATCCCTGCCAGTGACCTACCACGGTAAAGGCCAGGGGCAGGTCTCCGGCTTTGCCGTGTCCGTTGATTTGCAGATCCCAATTGCCTGCGTCATCCTTGCTGATGGAGGGGAAGCTGGTGCCACTGACCGGTGCGCCTACCAGAAAACCGGGATGGGGGGTGCCGGATGCCTGCTGGCCCAGTTTCGCAAGCTGTCCGAATTGCATAACCTTGTCAGGGTCTGTGTCGGCAGCGACCGGCACCAGAACGAAGGCGTCGCGCGAAGGGTTTACGCCCATATGGTTTCCATCCTGGGGGATGAGTGCGTAGCGCAGAGTGTAATATCCGGCCTTGATGGACTGGCTGCGGAAATCGGCTGTCGCATTGGGAAAGTGCAGCACACCCACCAATGCACCTTCAGGCAGCGTGCCGTAAAGCACGTCCGACGAAGTGTTGGGGCTCGAATTTGTGGGGAGCTCTTTGCGCAACCAGACTTCGCAAATCGTGGCGCCCTTATCGTCGGTTACTTTAGCCCCTTTCGTATCAAGGGTACTTAGAATGGGTGCCGGAACATCCGCCGGCGCAGCGCCAATGGCTTCCGTCTTGTAATCACCCTGGCCGAAGACGCATACAACCGCAACGAGTTGAATTATTACAACGAGTCCGAGTACGCGGTGTAGTTTCATTGACAAACCCTCCATAACCTATGATTCCCCCCATATTAGATGTCAAGAATGCGAAACGGGAAGCTCCCTTTGGGGAAGTTTCCCGTCTCAACAATTGCATGGATGAATCGCGCGTGAACTAGAAGCTGCCCACAAAGGCGCTGCGCTTGTCCACGTTCTTCCATACTTCACCCAGGCCCTGCCCGGAATAGGAACTGTCAAGCGTGAAGGCCGGCATGGAATGCACAAGGCTGACGAGCGGCGGGTAAAACACCGACTCGTTCCCGCACAGGTGATCACCCTGGCAAAGGCTACGCGTTTTAATTTGGGCGAACTTTCCTGCCACCAACTTCGCCGCGCCGTGATGATCGCCATGTTCCACCGTTATTTGGATGGGCGCCGTCTCAACCCGCACCACGTGGTCCAGCAGATCGCCCGCCATGGATGCGGCAAACGCGGC
>CAYTMD010000510.1:0-4814 GCA_964438685.1 uncultured Acidobacteriota bacterium | reverse complement strand
GGATGTCGCGCACCGCCGTGTAGGTCATGCGCTCGGCGCTGCGGATGATCCCCGGCGTGAGTTCGTACTCCACGACGCGGCCCTGAGGATCAATCTCCATCAACGCTGACATTACCAGGCGGTCAACGTGGGGATTGAGGCTGCAAATGCCGTTGGAGAGCTCCAGGGGCAGCATAGGCACGGCGCGGTCAGGGAAATAGACGGATGTGCCCCGCAGGCGCGCCTCGCGGTCCAGAGCGGTGCCAGGACGCACGTAATGGGCAACGTCGGCTATGTGTACGTGCAGCAGATAATTTCCATTCGCCCTGCGCTCCACCAGCACAGCGTCGTCAAAATCCTTGGCCGTCTCGCCGTCAATGGTCACAATCGGCAATCCACGGAAATCGCGGCGCCCCTGATGCTCACGCTCGGCGATGTATTGGGGGGCAGCTCCTGCCTCCGCCAGCACCTCGGGGGGAAAATGGTGCGGCAGGTGGAATTTGCGGATGATGATTTCCACGTCCACGCCGAAATCGTCGCGCCGGCCGAGGATTTCCACCACACGGCCGTGCGGCAATGCGGCTGGGCGTGGATAGCTCGTCATCTCAACGTCCACCACCATGCCTTCCAGGTCCTCGGTGCGCCGGACTTCCGACTTCGGACCTTGGACTTGCTGTTCCGACTCGCCCCCGAACTGCCGATCGCGACTGCGCGGTGGAGCGGGACCTTCGGCGCCCGGCCACTCCGCGCCCCGCGGAATGACGATTTCGTAGGGAATGCGATGATCGAAGGCCATCACGTAGTTGTAGCGCTGGCCGCAATGAAACTGGCCCACCACGGTCTTCTGCGCGCGGTCGATAACACGCACGATGCGGCCTTCGGAGCGTCCATCGGGTTTGGCGCGCAGCACCTGCACTTCCACGTGGTCGCCGTTCATGGCGGAGCCCATGGCGTCAGGGGGAATGAAGATGTCCTGGTCCGTGCCCTTCACCGGCGCGTCGGACACCACAAAACCGTAGCCGTCGCGATGGCCAATTAGCCGGCCGCTGGCCAGGTTGGCGCCGCGCGCACTGGCGGCAGGCAAATGCGCGGAACGGCCCTTCGCCGGGCGATCCGAATCAACGCGAGGTTCTTTGCTGCCCAGCGCGAAGTGGTTCTTCTTCAAATAAACGATGCGTTTGTTGCGGGCAAGACTCTTGAGGACGTTCTTGAGATCGCGCGCCTGGCTTGACCGCAAGCCAAGCTCCCCCACCAGCTCACGAAGCCGAAACGTCCTGCCCGGCTCCCGCTCAAAAACCTTCAGAATCTCTTGCGGCAAAGGAAATTCGCGCATGGAAGTGTCTTCGGCTAATTCTACCATGCTTGAAAGAACCGGGTCATGGAGTCATTGAGTCATTGAGTCATCGGGTCATCGGGTCATTGGAAGATTGCTGATTTTCGATCGCCAAATTGCGATTGCCGAATTTCGAGTTTCAATCTTAGGAGTCAGCCAGCCCCTAAGGATATTTCGCCACGGGGACCCGCTCTCTCCGTGTTCTCTGTGTCGCAGAGCTATCAACTCGGAGGACACGGAGTTTCTCCGTGGTCTCTGTGTGAACGCTTTGCCAGTCACGGAGGGCACGGAGATGCTGGCGGGTATTGCGCCCAGGAAGAAGAAAAGTCATGAACCCTCCGCCGGTTCTGCACATCTAAACCGATACGGAGGTGACCCATGTACGCAATTATCGGTGCAAGCGGGAATACGGGAAGTGTAGTTGCCCAGAGGCTATTGGCCCACGGAGAGAAGGTTCGGGTGATTGGGCGCGACGCCAAGCGCTTGGAAGGTCTTGTGCAGAAGGGCGCCGAGGCATTTGTTGCCAACGCCAGCGATGCGTCTGGGCTTACCCAGGCCTTTAATGGAGTAAAGGCTGTCTATCTGATGATTCCACCCAATCCAGGGCACCCCAACGTGCGGGAGGACCAGGAGCGGGTGAGCGACGCCTTGGTGGCGGCTGTCCAGAAAGCCGGCGTGGAGTATGCCGTCATTCTCAGCAGCATTGGAGCCGACAAGGCGGAAAAGACCGGGCCGGTGGTTGGTCTGCACAATCTTGAGCAGAAACTCAACGGGATTGCATCTTTGCAGGCTGTTTATCTTCGCGCCGGCTATTTTATGGAAAATGTCCTGGCGCAGGTTGGGATCATCAAAAGTTTTGGGGTTACGGGCGGTCCTTTGCGCGGCGACCTGAAAGTGGCGATGATTGCCACCGAGGACATTGGCGCAGCGGCGGCAGACGCTTTGCTGAAACTCAACTTTACTGGAAAACAGGCGCGCGAACTCCTTGGGCAGCGCGACTTGACTTACGTGCAGGTGGCAGCGGTCATCGGCAAGGCAATCGGCAAGCCCGACCTCGGCTATATGCAGCTCGGGCCAGCGCAAATCAAACCCGCCCTGCTTCAGATCGGCATGTCATCCAACATGGCTGACCTTCTACTGGAAATGACCGATGCCCTGAACTCGGGATACATGGCGCCACTTGAATCTCGCTCGGCACAGAACACCACGCCTACTCCGTTCGAGACCTTCGTCGCGGAACAATTTGTGCCCCGATTCACGGGAAAAGCCGTCAGCGCGTAAACGATGTAGCACAGGCACTCCTGCCTGTGTCATCAAATGAAGCCGTCAATCTAAGGCCACAGGCAGGAGTGCCTGTGCTACCTCCCACCAAAAAAAACGCGGCGGCCGAAGCCGCCGCGTTTCTTCCCGGTAATCGAAACTGCTTAGAACCTCACGAACATTCCGATCTGGATCTGCCGGGTGGAGAAGATGAAGTTGCTGTTCGCACTGGAATAAGTTCCAAACGAGGAACTGGTGTTCAGGCAGGGTGCAGCTGAACTGCAAGTTTGAAGGGTACCGGCAGTGTCCGTAATCGTACCGCTGGTGGTGACGATGTAGCCGGTGCTGTTTACGCCCGTCGCGTTAAAGTGGCTGAACAGGTTAAATGCTTCGCCCATCAGTTCCACCTTGACCTTTTCCTTGACGGGAACGGTCTTGGAGAGGCGCAAGTCCAGGTTCTGCGTGCCGCGCATCATGAAGCCATTGCGTCCACCGATGCGGAAGGCGCCGTCCGAGCCATTAATTCCGCCGCCCGAGGGTGCCGATCCGGGAGCGGACCCGCTGGTCCCGACCGAATAGTCGAGCCCTGACTGCGCCTGGAAGATGGGGGCCAACTGCCAGTCGTTGGCAAGATACTTCAAGGGACCCTTTACATGCCAGGGTGCGGTGAGGACCATGTGTGCAACAAGACGATTCGGAACATTGTTGTTGGAGTTGCCATATTCACCGCCCACATTGTTGGGGGCAAACATAGTGTAACCACTGCTGGCCGTGATCGTGGTGTTGGCAGTGGGGTTTTGGTCCAATGCATGCGACCAGGTGTAATTGGCGTTGAACTGGATGTAATGGCTAAACCGGTGATTCACCGCCAGGACCAGGGCGTTGTAATTGGAATTGACGCCGAAGATGTCGATCATCTGGTTGAAACTGGCGTTGGGCCGGTGGTTGAAGAGCGTGGTGCTGAACGTTGGGTTTTGGAGCGATCCACCCTTGGCTACCGCGTATGTGATGGTCTTGATACCGGCAGAGCAGTCCGTGGCAGTCGCGGAGATGGAGGAGCAGAGGTTGTCGTCGGTATATTGGGGCAGGAAGTGTCCAAAGGCTCCCATGTAACTTAGGGAGAAAACCGTATTCCAGCCCAGGTCCCGCTCAACCGCGAGGTCGATCTCGTCGATTTGCGGGTTCTTGTAATTCGGGTTCAAGTACATCGCCGAAGGTTTAGCCGCACCGCTGGTGGGCTGAGTGGGGATGACCTCGGGGAAATTAGGCCCACCGGCGGCAGCGCTGGTGAAGCTATACCCTGGCTGGCCTCCTAAACCACTCTGGGTCAGGAGACTGAAGATGGTGCCATTGATGATTCGGCCGTAGTACATGCCGGCGCCACCGCGCACGGACGTCTTGCCATTGCCGAAGACATCCCAGGCAAAGCCCAGCCGCGGACCAAAATCTTTCTTGGTATCAGGGTATGTTGTGGTCTGAGATACGGCACTGTTGGGGAAGAGCGGTGTGGGCAGCGTCTCGGCTTCCCACCGCAGGCCCAAGGAAAGGGTGAAGCGCGGCTTAATCTTCCAGTCATCCTGCACGAACAGGGCGATGTCGTTGGTGGCGAAGGTAAACCCCAGAGGACCGAAACCCTGCGCGAAGTTAGAATAGTGCGAGGCGCAGGGAACAGAGGCGCCAGCGCACACAGGCGCGTAGAGATCCTCAAGGTAATTGGATACGCTGCTGTACCCATACTGGCCGTTCTGCTGATAGATATCCAGGATCTTGTCCGTGACGTGACTGAAGTCTCCCCCAAACTTGATGATGTGATTTCCATGGGTCCAGTTCACCGTGTCGGCGACCTGGGTCCGCATTTCATCGGGATAGGCAATGCGCGTATCGTAATAGGGCGCCCCAAAGTTGAACCCATTGGTCAGGGTGACATAGGTGGGAAGACCAAAGGGATTGGTGTAATTGGTCCAGGACGGATACGCGGGGTTGGTGGTGCTGGTTTTGAAAAGGGTGTTTATTTCATACGCGTTGGGAGGCGGAGTGGTTTCAAACTCAAAGTCGCGACCGACCTGGAAGCGGACCTCGTTCGCGATTGTGGGGGTGAAGATGGAAATCAGCTTGCCGACGCCCCAGGTGTCCTGAACGTAGTCATTACCAAATGCCGAGCCGTTGCTGTAAGTATTGGTGACCTGCGTCTGCACGCCGTACGGTGAAGCCCAGCGCGTGCGATTGGCCTCCAGGGAAAGGC
>CAYTMD010000509.1:0-4835 GCA_964438685.1 uncultured Acidobacteriota bacterium | reverse complement strand
ATATTCAGGTCCGGTTCGACCCACATGCCGCCCACAATTTCCCAGCGCCCTTCCTTGATGCGCTGCTTGATCTCTTCATTGATCTGTGGATACTTATCCGCAAGCCAGGCGTTGTACTGCGCGGCCGACTGGGTGAACGTGTAATCGGGATATTCATTCATCAATTGCAATGCGGTGCTGTAGGTCCTCTTGACGGCGTCCACAGTCTCGGTCCATGGCCACAGCCATGCCGCGTCGATGTGCGAGTTTCCTGACAAGTGTAGGGTGGCTTGCTGCAGCATGGGCTTCAGGCCTTCGATGGTTGCCTGGGCCTGCTTCAACGACGCGTCAAACTTCGCCTGATCCTTCGCCTCCAGCGCCGCCAGATCGACCGTGGCCGCGGCCTTCTCCAGCGTTGCCGTGTCCGCTGCCACATCCTTTGAGAGGCTGGGAATCAGCGACGCCGTGGACATGATCTCAAGCCGCAGGTCTTCTGGATTCGGCCGGTTTTCCGCGAAATCGATCCTTAATTCCGATCCGACAAATATCTTCTTGTCGACCGTGTGTAATAACTTGACGGCTACCAGTACCTTGTCACCCGGCTTCGCCCGGTCGAAGAGGACTATCGGTTCCAAGTCATCACCCAAAGCCACGCGCCGCCCGTTGAAGAAGAATATCTCCGGCACCGGCCCATTGGCGTCCACCGCGAACCTGAACCATACGCGCACACCCGTCAGGTCGTAGCCCTGCAGATTTTGCGGAACTTCGACCCAGCGACGGAACCACACTGCGTCCTGCGGCGCCTCCATGCGCGGCTTCACCAACGGCCACGCTGAGTCGTCCAGGTCCGGTGATTCTCCATGGGCCATATCGCCGGCGTGATACCGCCATTCTTCCGCCGAAAGCTGATTGAGCTGCGCCAGGCGCTCAACCACCATCTGGGAAGGGCCGCTGAGAGACTTGGCGATTCCCGCTACTTGTGCCGCCGTCTGCGCGTTTGCCTGCACGCCACCCAACACACCGATAATGGGCAGTGACAGTGCCACGGCCACCAGGCTGATATTCAAACTCCACTTACCGGCGCTGAGAACCTGTTTGTTTTTCAGAGCTTTCATTTGCGATCTCCTGATTCATTTAGCGGACACAAGAACCCCGCATTTCCTGTGCGGTTGAACAATGGGTCATAAGCATCAACAATAGCCGGTGAGCATTATACTGACTTTTTAAGCGGAGTAGTCAGGAAGGTACTTTCGAAAGAGCCATCAGCGGGTGGATCTGCCGAGGTCTTCAATCTGCTTTCCGGTCCCGGGATTCTCTGCGCGCTACCACGAAATCTGGGGAGGAAAGTACTCGGCGATCAGTTGCTCGTAAAAGGGCCGAAGCTCCTGGACATCAGGTCGTTCCTTGCTCTTCGAATACAGATCGTAGGGCTGGAATTGGCGCACCCACTTGAACATGGCCCGGTCGCGCTCGCTCATCAGGTATGCGTACTCGCCCTCCTTGTGGACGGGGTAGAAGGAGTGATAGCGAATCATGTAGCGGGCTTCCTCCGGCAGGTAATCCCCTACCACTCGATACATATACTCATCGTGGCCCCACGACATATCCACGTTTTCCAGGCCGCAGTGCTCCTTGTAAATACCCCGCTTGGTTTGGAACTCAGGAACAGCGGAATCCGGGTTCGAGGCAAAGAATTCCGGGAAGACGATCTTGGAAGAATAGGCGCAGCCGACTGGAAACGTGTCGCCCACGACGGCCCATTGCGGCTCTCCCCAGAGGCATAGGATCTTCCCCAGGTCATGGATCAGGCCGGTGAGTATGAACCAGCGGGGCCGGCCGGCGCGCCGGATGGCCTCGGCAGTCTGGAGCAGATGCTCGATTTGCGTAAGGTCGGTGTCAGGATCGCTGTCGTCAACGAGGGTGTTGAGGTACTCCATGGCCTGCCAAATTCCCATCCGCGCCTTTCCGCGATCGGCGAACTCCTTCTGTTTGGCGAGAACAAACTCGCGGGTCTGGTAGGTGTGGTTGAGGCGATAGAACTCCTTTACCGACGCGCGCGCTTCAGAACGGTAACTGCGAAACGTTTCCGAGTCTTTGTCGGTGTCCGGGCCAGCGGGCTGTTCCGCGGGGGCAACTTTCCCTGCGAGTTTGGGCGTCTCGGGATACCGCTGCATCAGGAAGTCTTCCCACTCATCGAGGCTGCCCAAGGGTGAGCGTGTCTCATCGGTTGGCATCATGGACGTCCCTCCTTCTATGAGGCGTGCCCGGTTCAAATGTTTTCCGCGATCAGCCCTATACCCTTTGCAAACTCTAGCACGAGAGGCAACGTCAGTAAAGATCTCACCAACTATGCGCCTTTGTTGCTTCGGGTGGGTTGGTGACGAGTCACAGATATCGGCCCTGGCCTCACGACTGATTGCATGCCGGCCTGGATCACCTGCTGCGCTCGAACGCCGTCCCCCTGTGATACCGGAAACGGCTGGTTGGACTGGCAACACTCCACGAACGCTGCCAATTCTGCTTTGTACGCAAAGCCGAAGCGCTCCACGAATTCGGGCACAGATCGGCCGTAATCGCGCATGGAAAAACTTCGTTGCGCAAGGGGTTCTGTCCGGCCACGCCGGCCGTAGGCTTGCACGATAACCTCGAGCGGATTCTGGTGAAAGCGGCCAACATGGATCTCTCCCTCCTCGCCATAGATTGCCGTTTCGGTCCGATAACCCGAGACGTGGTTGCGCCCAACCTGTATCTCGGCCACCAGTTCTTCCTCGAACCAGAGGTAAAGCAGAGCGTCGTCGAAGTCCTCTTCGCAAGTCGTAAGGCGATAGCTGTAAAGGCGCGAGCCAATCATCAGCGCGGCGCGGGGCATCTTCCCTGTTAACCAAAGCACCTCGTCCACATTGTGTATGGACATATCCGCAAGAATGCCCCCGCTCTTGAAGACGTTGGGCGCTGGGCTGGAGTCTTCCATCGCCGAGTAAACCTTGAAGATTCGCCCAATGGCGCCGCCGCCTATCAGTTCCCGCGCATATTGGAGAGGCGGGTCGAACCGGCGTTGGAAAGCCAGCATGAGAGCGTGGGGATGAGCAGCGTCGAGTTCGGCAGCAAATGCGAGGTCCGTTTCGAAAACTTCCGTCATGGGCTTTTCCAGCAGGACCCGTTGCCCCCGCTCGATCATCTTCGTGGCATGCTCACGGTGGCAGGGAGTGGGGGTCGCAATCACCGTTGCATCCACCACCCGTGCGTCAGCAAGTTCCTGGAGATTGCGGAAAACTGGAACGTCGCACCCCATTTCGACGGCAAATCGCTCGGCCTGCTTCGCGTCGCCAGTACAAAGCGCCGCGAGCACGCAATTTCCAGTTTCCCGCGCCAATTCAAGAACGTGAAGAGCATGGATGCTCCCCATTCGTCCCAGACCGGCAACAGCAACTCTGATCGGTCGGTGCATAAGGTTGAATCAACCTCCTCTCAATGTTCGACTCACCCTGTCCGAAGGAACCTGCACCGCTCGCCGGGGATTCACGGCGCGAGGCGAAGCTTCACAGTGCTGATTTCGTAGGGTCCCACGCGCAGCACGTCCTGCTCTTTTGTCGGCCCAACTTCCTCCAACATGTTGGCCCCTAAAAACCCGCGGTTTTGCCCAAGAAATCGCACCGGACTTTCCGCGGAATCACCCAGGATTTCAAAGACTCGCAGTACGATATCGCCGTCTTTATCGGCCTTTTTCAGCGCCGTGATGACAAGGTTATCCGCATCAAGCGAACAGAACGAACGCACCGGGGGCAGCGATTTCGGCGACAACTCATCGGCCGAAGTCACAGGAATCAACGGCGTGTTTAACGCCATCCCGCTACGCCAGGATCTCGCCGCAGCCCAGTTGCCCGGGTGGGACGAGAAGGAGTAGTGAAAAACGTATTCACCCACTGGCGGCGACAGGATTTGAAATGGCCGGCCGCCCCGTATTACATTTACCGGGCTGAAGCGCGTGCCGCGTATCATGCCTGCACGGATCGCGCTGTCACCGACGGTTACAAATTGATGGTCGGCGCTGACGGTAAATCCCCATTCCTTGTTGCCGGCGAATACCCAATCCTGTATCTGGCGCCATCGCTTCCATGCGTCCATCGGAACCTCGTCCCCATTGCGCGGTCCCGCGTTTGGCATCATGTCGGTGGCGGTAACCGATCCGAACGGGGTGCCGCTCCGAACTTCCATATTCGGCTGCGGCAAGGGGAAGACTTGTTCGATGTTCATCGACCGGCCCGGTTTCCAGTCTACGCGGTCTTCTATGTCAACCCTTTTCAGCCCCTGATATAGCGTGAGGCGTTGAACGATGGGAATTCCGGCGACGTCACCAGTGATTCGCATCACCGTCTGGACAGGGCCATTCTCGTCAAGTTCAACTCCGCTGATGACGTTCACAATGGTGCGCCCGGTGGGCGGAATAATACTGAGGTCGTCTCCGCCCCGCTCTTCCGATGCCGCGATTTCGATGTCGTTCGCAACCGTGCGGTTCAATTCCTTATCCCAGATACCCACGCGCCCGGTGGCCCGATCGACGCTGACCCGGTAGTACTCATTTTCCAGAATATCGGATCCCATGATGCGGGTCGACTGGCTCAAATCGCTGTCGCTCTCCAACTTGGTCTGGCAGGCATTGGGAAAGACCTCCGGCTTAGCCGCGGGAACCAGGTAGTATGTCTTGTAACCAAGCGAGGGCACGCCGCGGACGACGAATACCAGATCGACCGCGCGTGAAAACCATTCGCTCGATTCCTCCACTTGAAAAGGTATGGAGATTCCTTTCTCATCCAGCAGGCGCATGCCCTTTTTGTAATCCTCAATATCGTTCGACT
>CAYTMD010000508.1:0-4870 GCA_964438685.1 uncultured Acidobacteriota bacterium | reverse complement strand
CGGCTGATGAAAACGCCGGTTGCAGTCCACCCTCTCCCCCAAGGGGGCGAGGGACGTAGATTTCAATCGATCTCCGCTGGAAACAGGTTGGCTTGACCGCCGGTGGGGAAAAGAGCCCCAGCTTCCCCGCATAACCAGCGCTTGTGCTGCACCTCATTCTCAACCTGAGGCGATCTGTTTTGGACACGAGGGACATTCTGTCGGCCCTGCCGGGCCTATGTCCCCACCACCGGAATAGCGCCCTGACGTTTGTCTTCATCCTCATAATGTAGCCTCCAAACGAATATTTCAGTTGACAAGTTTGGTAGCCGGTATACACTAGATGCTGAGGCCAGCGCCCGCTGGCTGACCGGCAAGACCGCGGACCTATACAACGGGTCGGCGCAAACCATAATGCCAGGTGTCAGGTATCGGGTTTCAGGTGTCAGGGAAAAAGCAGAATCCCGTCCTGTGGCGCGATGCCCGAATCCCGTGTCCCGAATCCCGCCCCCTGACACCTGGCACCTGACACCTACTCTTGGGAGGTTTTTACATGTCGCTCATCAAAAAGCACACCATAACCGAAGAGAAACTCGCCGCGAACCGGCGGAACCAGAAGTTTTGCCATGGTCCGGTAACGGACGAGGGGAAAGAGCGCATCCGCGCCGCTCTGCGGCGTTTTGGTTACAATGCACCGGCGGAGGAGGCGGCGATGCGCGCCTTGGGCGAAGAGCCCGCCGACTTCCAGGAACTTCTGGAAGGGCTCTGGGAGGAATGGGATCCCGCAGGCGCCTCGCAGGAGGGCGTGGTGATCTCCCTGGCGCGGGCCCTGTGGCTGATGAATCGCGCCGCCCGCATGCAGGAAGGCTACGCCGTACGCCAGGCCAATGAGGTGAGCGTCGGCCGCCACGACCGCATGCACGTCCAGATGATGCGGTTGAAGATGACGGCGGAGCGTTTGCGGCAGCTCGTGAAATCGGTGGCGCGCGACCATTACGTCACCCTTCCCGACGACCTGGCAAAGATAAAGAACCTGATAAATGAAGGAGCCTTGACGGAGATGGGCGAGATCATCCTGGCGCTCTTCTACCAACTGCAAGCGCGGGACACGGTTGAGAATGGCATTGAAGATTTTGAGAAAGCCCGCAGGATTGTCCGCCAAGTCAAGGATATCTTTGGTGTTGATATGGACAACACCGAGGAAAATCTCCCGGAAGGTTACCTCGAACAGCGGGAAAGTCTGCTTCAGGCTGCTGCTACCGGAGAGCAGAATGACAGACGATATCCTCAAATCACCGCGGCGGAATGGGACGCGCGGGAGCGGCCACGCCAGCTTTTGGAAAATATTCTCCGGCGGCAGGCGGAGATTTGTGAGGCGCAGCGCCAGGTGATCCTGAAGGAGTCCGTGAAGGGTCCGTCGCCCTATGAGCGCGCCGCGGAAATCGCTCCCACCCACCCCAACGCGCTCCTGATGCGCCGTATGCAGGATTCCAACCTTCGGGAAGTCCGGCGACTCACCAACCTGCTGCTGAAAATTAAACGCTACGAGCGCCAGAGGGAAGCATTAGAGAAAACCGAACCTTTCCAAGATGTACCTGAAACAGAAGGGGTTAGCCGTTTAGAGTAAAAATGTCGGAAGGCTCTAATTCATTAGAAAAAAACCACTTAGCTCGAAACACGGGACCCGGAGAGAAAAAAACGGGACGGCTTTCCAAGATGTATCAGAAACAAAAGGGGTTAGCAATGATTGACGGAAAACTCGCAAAAATGTATATTATTGAAACTAATATAGTTGGTTAATTTCATGGTGGTGATGGGCGCGAAAAAAAAGGGGTGAAAAATGGGGTCAATTCTCGTTAAGTTGTTGAAAACAAATATAGAAAAAATGTCAGCTTTTCGCCTTTCCATGATATCTATGAAAACAAACGAGTTAAGCCACGCTTTCCAAGATGTTGATGAAAAGAAAGGAGATTGCCGTTGTGAACGAGGCCGGGGAGGATTCGTCATTGGTGCAGGCGGCAAAGGCATCCCCGAATCCCGACCCCTCCACAACGGACTGCGGGAGCTAATCTGACTGGCGACTTTGCCGGATCTGGCCAAGTTTCGAGATGCCGAACGGTACCCAATACAGGCCGCATAGCTTGACACTCAAGTCCAGTCAAACTAGTATGAGGGCATAAAACATGAGCGACGATGCCAACGTAGTTAAACCAGATCTAGCCGATGCCACGATCACGGTGCTGGGGCTAGGCCATATTGGGCTTCCCACGGCGCTGGGATTGGCCGAATTGGGGCACCACGTGATCGGCGCGGACGATGATGCCGGCAAGGTAGAGCGCATCCGGTCGGGGGATCCCATCTTCTATGAGCCCGGCCTTAACGACCTGCTGGCGAAGCACCTGCAAAGCGGCAGGTTCCAGCCCGTCAGCAAGGTGGATTTCGCCGTTCAATCGGGCACCATCATCTTCATCTGCGTCGGCACTCCCCAAAAAGCGAACGGCCAGGCCGACCTCGCCCAAGTGGAAGCGGTGGCGCGGGTGGTGGCGCGCAACTTGAATGGCTACAAACTCATCGTGGAAAAGAGCACGGTTCCGGCGATAACCGCGCAGTGGCTGAAGCGAACCATTGTGCGCTATAACCTCGGAAAGCCGCCGGTGGCGGAGGGCGAGTCCAAGTCCGGCCAGCCTTCCCCGGCGTCCCCGGATTTTGATGTCGCCTCCAATCCTGAATTCCTCCGGGAGGGCAAGGCGCTGGAGGATTTCTTCCGGCCAGACCGCATCGTTTGCGGAGTGGAGTCCGAGCGGGCGCGCCGGATTTTGACCAGCCTCTATAGCCCCTTACAACGCCCGATCGTGGTCACCGACATCAGCACCGCGGAATTGATCAAGCACGCCGCCAACGCGTTTCTTTCCACGAAAATATCCTTTATCAACATGGTTGCCGACCTTTGCGAAAAGGTGGGAGCAGACGTCACGGCGGTGACCAACGGCATTGGGCTTGATTCCCGTATTGGCCCCCAGTTTCTCGACGCCGGGATCGGCTATGGCGGGTACTGCTTTCCCAAAGATGTCCGCGCTTTCATTTATCTGGCGGAAGAGCATGGGGTGGATTTCTCCCTGCTGCAGGAAGTGGAGCGCGTTAACCAGCGCCGGGTGGATATTTTTGTCCGCAAGGTGCGCCAGGCACTTTGGACTCTGCCCGGGAAGACCCTGGGCATTCTTGGGTTGGCTTTCAAAGCCGGCACCGATGATATCCGCGAGGCCGTAAGCCTCAAGATTATGCAGGCCTTGCTCGGCGAGGGAACCCACCTTCGCGTATACGATCCGCAGGCGATCCCGAATACCCAGCGGGAGTTTCCCCCCGCAACAGAGAATCTAACCTATTGCGCATCCGCCTACGAGGCGGCGCAAGGAGCGCAAGCCCTGCTGCTCCTCACCGAGTGGGAAGAATTCCGTCAACTTGACCTTTTGCGTTTGCGGGATTTGATGGAAGTCCCCATCCTGGTGGATGGCCGGAACCTCTTCAATCCCGAAACCGTGCGCCAAGCGGGGTTCGAATACGTATCCATGGGCCGCGATGGCGTCAAGCCGGAAGTTCGACATGCCAATCAGGGCAAAGCCACACCCTAGTGGGCCTCTCGCGGGTCCGCAAAACAAAGGAATCTCTATGCCAAACTCCTTGCCGGACAAGAGTCTGAGGCCCCTGACCATGGTCACCGGCGGAGCAGGCTTCCTGGGCTCGCATCTCTGCGACCGTCTTCTGGCGGAGGGCCACGACGTCATCTGCCTTGACAATCTGATTACCGGGCGCCGGGCGAACATCCAACATCTTGCCGGCAATGCCCATTTCCACTTTGTGCTGCACGATGTGACCCGGCCCATTGACCTGCCGGCCCTGTTCGCGGAATCCTCCGCGCCGCCGGCCTTCGCCAACCGCGTGCTAAGCTACATTTTGCATTTTGCCTCGCCCGCCAGTCCCAAGGATTACGCCCGGCATCCGATTCATACCCTGAAGGTCGGCGCCATGGGAACTTACCACGCCCTGGGATTGGCGAAGGCCCACGGAAGCGCGATTCTGCTGGCCTCGACGTCGGAAATTTACGGCGACCCGGAGGTCAGTCCGCAAACCGAGAAGTACTGGGGACACGTCAATCCCATCGGCCCGCGCAGCGTTTACGACGAAGCCAAGCGGTTCGCGGAAGCCATCACCATGGCCTATCACCGCGAACACGGAGTCAAGGTGCGCATCGTTCGAATCTTCAACACCTACGGCGAGCGTATGCGCCTGGAAGATGGGCGCGCCCTGCCCAATTTCATGGTTCAGGCCCTGCTGGGCAAGCCCTTGACCGTGTACGGAAAAGGAAACCAGACCCGCAGCCTGTGTTATGTGAGTGATCTCGTGGAAGGACTTTACCGCTTGCTGACGTCTGACCAGACCGGCCCCATCAATATCGGCAACCCGGAAGAAGTCACCATCCTGCAACTGGCGGAGGCGATCATCAAGGTTACGGGGAGTAAGAGCTCCATTGCCTTTGAACCCCTCCCCGAAGATGACCCGCAGCGCCGCCAACCGGATATCACGGTAGCACGGGAAAAATTGGGGTGGGGGCCAAGCGTCAGTCTGGAAAAAGGCCTGGCAAAGACGCTCCCGTATTTTCAGGAGTCCTTGCGAAATCTCCCCCGGACCGCCGAGGTCGCCAGCGAGTAGTGCCAGCTCATCACCCCGCCCTTCCGGCAGCGCGAGTTATCCACGCCAGCAAGAGAGGGAGGGCAAAATAACGACACTAGCCCCGTGTTTCCACGGGGCCGCGGCAGGAGACCTCAAATATTCGGAGTAGCAGAGAGGCTACTTGGGCTTCGACGTTGGCGCCGGTGCCGTCGAATGCGCCGCC
>CAYTMD010000507.1:0-4882 GCA_964438685.1 uncultured Acidobacteriota bacterium | reverse complement strand
CAAGGAATACCAGGTTATGCGCGACGCGGCATTCAAGGTGATCCGCGCCGTGGGAGTGGAGACCGGCGGCTCGAACATTCAGTTTGCCATAAGCCCGGAAACAGGCCGCATGGTGGTCATTGAAATGAACCCGCGTGTTTCGCGCAGCTCGGCGCTGGCATCGAAGGCCACGGGCTTCCCCATTGCCAAAATCGCCGCTCGCCTGGCTGTGGGCTATACGCTGGATGAGATTCCCAACGATATTACCAAGAAGACTCCCTCCTGCTTCGAACCCACCATTGACTACGTTGTGGTCAAGATCCCCAAGTGGGCGCAGGAAAAGTTCCCCGACTCCGATCACACGCTGGGACCGCAGATGAAGTCGGTGGGCGAAGTCATGGCGATCGGGCGCACCTTTAAGGAAGCCCTGATGAAAGGGATCCGGTCGCTTGAAACCGGTCGCAAAACTCATACTTCGCCGTCTGACCCCGCGGAACTTGAGCGGCGGCTGGCAACACCTCATCCCGACCGCTTGTGGGACCTTCTACACGCCTGCGAAATCGGTTACAGCCTTGAATTGCTGTACGAAATCACCCGGATCGATCCCTGGTTCCTGAACCAGGTTCAGCAGATTCTCGAACTCAAAGGTGAGTTAAAGCGCTTCACGCTGGAAAATGTACCTGACAGTGTATTGTATCTTGCCAAACAGTATGGATACTCTGATTCGACCCTCGGGGAAGTTTGGGAAAAAAGCGCGGAAGAGGTGCGGCAGCGCCGGCGGGAATTGAACATTCGCCCTGTGTTCAAACGCGTGGACACGTGCGCGGCGGAATTTGAATCCTTTACGCCTTACCTCTATTCCACTTATGAAGATGAGAACGAGGCCGAGCCCACCACGCGCCGGAAGATCATGATTCTGGGAAGCGGCCCCAATCGGATCGGGCAGGGAATTGAGTTTGATTATTGTTGCGTTCACGCCTCTTATGCCCTGAAGGAAGAGGGCTTTGAGACCATCATGGTGAATTGCAACCCGGAGACAGTCTCCACCGATTACGACACGTCCGACCGGCTTTATTTTGAGCCCCTGACCTTCGAAGACGTCATGGCGATTGTGGAGGAAGAAAAGCCCACCGGGGTTATAGTTCAGTTTGGAGGGCAAACTCCCTTGAACCTGGCCCGCCAGCTCAAAGCCGCCGGAGTGCCTATTGTCGGCACGACGCCGGAATCCATTGACCTGGCGGAGGACCGCAAGCGTTTTGGCGCCCTGCTCGCGGAGCTGGGAATTCCCCAGCCCGAAAACGGGGCCGCGATGAACGTGCAGGAGGCACTGGCAATCGCCGCTCGCATCGGCTATCCCGTGCTGGTGCGGCCTTCCTACGTACTGGGCGGCCGGGCGATGGTGATTGCTTACGATGAAGCCACCCTGCGCGAATACGTTTTGCGCGCGGAGGAATTGCAGCGGGCTTTCCCGATTCTGGTTGACCGCTTTCTTGAAAACGCTACGGAAATTGATGTGGACGCGCTCTCTGACGGGTCCGATGTGGTGGTGGCGGGCATCATGCAGCACATCGAAGAGGCCGGGATTCACTCCGGTGACAGTTCCTGTGTGCTGCCGGCAGTGAGCATCCCCGCGGACCAGCACCAGATCCTGCGTGACTACACCGTGCGCCTGGCGCGGGCCCTCAAAGTCGTAGGGCTGATGAACGTGCAGTACGCCATTCAAAATGGCAAGATTTACGTGTTGGAAGTGAATCCGCGCGCTTCCCGCACCGTTCCATACGTGAGCAAAGCGACGGGCTTCCCCCTCGCCAAAATTGCGGCCCGTTTGATGGTGGGCCGTAAGCTCGCGGAATTCGGACTGCCGGCGGAATTGCCCGTCTTCCATTCATATGTGAAATCACCGGTTTTCCCGTTCCAGAAGTTCCCCGGAGTTGATACGATTCTCGGACCGGAGATGAAATCCACCGGCGAGGTCATGGGGGTTGCGGACAGCTTCGGTCTGGCGTTCGCGAAGGCCCAGTTGGGAGCGCGCCAGCGGATTCCCATCAAAGGGCTTGTTTTCATCTCGGTGAACGATCACGATAAAGCCGGGGTTGTCCCCATTGCGCGCGACTTGGAAGGCTTGGGATTTACGCTGATTGCCACCAAGGGCACGGCGGCGGCTCTGCGCGCCGGCGGCGTGAAGGTGGAAAGAGTCTTCAAGGTCAACGAGGGACGGCCCAACGTTGTGGACCGCATTAAGAGCGCCGATATCGATCTGATTATCAACACCCCGCTGGGGCGTAACTCGCGCGTTGACGACAAAGTCATCCGTCGGGCAGCCGTGCAACATGGCGTAACCTGCATTACGACACTTTCCGCGGCCGACGCGGCCATCCAGGGAATTCGAGCTTGCAAGGAAGGTCCGCTGCAGGTGGCGAGCTTGCAGAATCTTCATCGTAAAGGCAGTGCTTAGTGGCTTGTCTCCGCCTGTTGACCACTCACCACTGCTTGAGGGTGTCACCATGACGAGAAATGAAATCATCAAGAATCTGGAAGGCGTATTCTGCCCCGCTGCCACACCCTTTAATCGTCGCGGGGAAGTGGATAAAGGGCAATTCGTTGAGAATATCAGCAAAATCTCGGGTATTGGACTGGCGGGGATTCTGGTGGCGGGATCCACGGGCGAAGCGCCGTATCTTACTGAAGACGAGCGCCTGCGACTGGTGGAGATAGCACGGGAAGTTGTGAAGCCCCCGGAGATTCTGTTGGCGGGAACCGGCCTGGAAAGCACCGCCGCCACCATCAAGCTCAGCCGTGAAGCCGTGGCTCGCGGGGCTGACGCGCTGCTGGTGCTCACGCCGAATTACTACAAGGCTCGCATGGACTCCGACGCCCTGGTGGCCCACTACCGTGCCGTGGGCGCAGGAGTGAAGCGGCCGGTGATGGTTTATTCCATCCCGCAATTTACCGGTCTTAACGTTGACCCGGCAACCATCGGCAAGCTCTCGCGGCTGCCCAATATTGTGGGGCTGAAAGAAAGCTCGGGCAAGATGGACTTTGTGCGCGCCATTCTGTCCAAGGTGCGCCCGGGGTTCCGGGTGATGGTGGGTGCGCCATCCTTATTCTATGAGGCGCTGCGCGAAGGCGCCGTGGGAGCCGTGCTGGGCCTGGCCAATTTTGCCCCGTCGCTTTGCGTCGGCATTTACGAAGCATTTCTCCACGAGAATGCCAGTCAGGCGAGTGCCTTGCAGCAACGCCTGTTGCCGCTGGATCAGAAAATTCCTGCCGCTCATGGCGTGGCGGGAGTCAAGGCTGCCCTCGACCTGTGCGGCTATCATGGAGGAATCCCGCGGCTACCTTTGCTGCCCGTCTCCGCCAAGGCAAAGAAACAGATTGCGGCGGCGCTCCGCGAAGCTAATGCCGGACTTGCCGTCTAAGCGTGGCGCATGAAAGATCTGCAATGGTTCCCGCCAATCCCGGAGCCTCGCGCGGCGTCCGCGCGGCCAATAGTATGGTCGGTGGTGGCGGGTGCAGCTTTTGGCTGTCTACTGTTCTCACGTGGCCATCGCATCCTGGCCTTCGTGTTGTGGCTACTAACCTTCCTCCTCGCCCTGGGTTTAAGCTTCCATTCCTTACGAAGACACCTATTGCGGGCCTTCGACTGGCTCGGCGCCGCCACTGGGCGTGTCACAACCCTGGCTGTCCTGTGGCCGTTTTACGTGCTGGTATTCGGAGGAATTCGACTGGCCCTGTCCGCGGCAAGGATCGACCTGCTGGGGTTACGACTGCACCGTGAGCAGCCCTCCTATTGGCGACCCGCAGCACCGGAGACGAAGCGCGCCAAGTATTATGAGCAGCTCTTCACGGTCGAACCGGCGCGCGAGCAATCCCACCTCTTCGCTTGGACGATAGGAATTCTCGCCTTTTGCTTGTTGCTTGCCGGAAGCAGCGAGTTGATTCTTCGTTCCATGGGCTTTGGCAACCCCATCGTCTACCGGGTGGATCCCCGCATTGGTTATTACCCCGCTCCCCATCAGGATGTTCACCGTTACGGTGGAGAGATCCACATCAACGCCTTCGGAATGCGATCCCGCGACGTTGCGGCGGAGAAGCCTGCGGGCACTTTCCGCATCCTGATGCTGGGAGACTCCACGTTGTATGGCGGCTCCTACATTGACCAGAACCAGACCTACGCGGCTCGCCTGGAGGATCTGCTGAATCAAAATCCCGGCGAACTGCCCAATTCACCGCGGCACGTTGAAGTCCTCAGCATGGGAGTGAATGGTTGGGGACCCCAGCACGAACTTGCGTATGTGCAGGCGTTTGGCCTTTTCCATGCCGACCTGGTTATGGTGATGGGGCCGCCGGCTGATGCCTATCGACCACTTTACGGTATTGAACATTTCCCGTTCTTTGCGGAAGGGCATCGCCCGGACTTTGCCTGGCAGGAGTTTTGGAAGCATGTTTGGTGGGAGTACAAGGAGCGCTTTGCCACACCCGAGCTAACCGTTTACGGCAGTCCACAGCCGCAAGATGTGCTTGCCTTCGGTGTCGTGGCTTGGTACGACATTGCTCTGATGGCACGGAAGCAAAATACCCGGGTCGACTTCGAGTTTCTTCCCAACGAGGACGAGGCGCGGCAAGGACGGGCGAGCGAATCGACCCAGCCCATCCTCGATTCATTGCTTACTCCCCTCACAAGGTGGGGGGCGTTCGGTGCTTTCCCGGTTTCCTTCTTTCGCAGCAATCTTGGTGTTCCAAAGCTTTATCACGATGGCGCGCACCTCGATGTGTCAGGACACAGGATCTACGCCCAATATCTGCGCAAGCGCGTATTGCAAGTGGCTTCGGCAGAATAACTTACGATGAATATCCTGGGGATCAGCGCGTTTTATCACGACAGTGCCGCATGTTTGGTGCG
>CAYTMD010000506.1:0-4918 GCA_964438685.1 uncultured Acidobacteriota bacterium | reverse complement strand
CTGCGCCCCGGCAGGAGCCGGGAACAGGTAGATTTTCCCGTCGGTCATGACACCATCTACATCCATCAGCAACAACTTAATCTTTTTGGCGCGGGCCAACAAACTTCGAGAGTATTTTGCCATGTGTACTTTCATATTTCTCGGAGCAGGTGCCTGAGGATTGCTCCGGAACTAGTAATTTGAATTTTCTTCCTCGCCGGGAACTGACCATCGCCCAATGTCGCGGGGAGACAGCTTCGGCGCCAAGATAATAGCATAGCCTTCATTCTTCATCGGGAGAACCTTAAGAGAACATGATCCGGGCCCGAGTGGCAGTTGGGGGAGAACAAGACCTAGCTGGTCGTCGCCTCCTCTGTGGAGGCAAGGGTTACCCGATTGCGGCCATGGTGCTTGGACTGATACAAAGCCTTATCCGAGGCCTGAATGACCTCCTCCAGGGTTTGTCCATGGGTTGGGAAAGCCGCCACTCCCATGCTTACCGTGAGCTGTGGTAGCGGCTTTTCTGTGTTGGAGGGAACGACCATTGACATTACCGCATTACGGATACGCTCAGCCACAAGGACGCAGGATTTGGCACTTGTATCAGGCAATATTACGACAAATTCCTCTCCCCCGTATCGCGAGGCGAGATTGGTTTCGCGCATCGATGAGGTCACCGTCTTGGCAAAGTGGCGCAGCATACGATCGCCGATTTCATGTCCGTAAAGGTCATTGAAACTCTTGAAGTGGTCCAAATCGAGCATGATCATACCCACGGGCTGTTCCCGCCGGCGGGCAATGGCAAATAGCTTTCGAGCGTAATCCTCCAGAAATCGCCGGTTGTACAGCCCGGTTAGCATGTCAATGTTGGCCTGTTGTTTCATCCTGTCAAGCAGACGCAGATTGGAAAGCGCGGAGGCAGCGCCGCTCAGGTAACTCTCCAGCAAGCGCTGACGTTCGGGAGTCCAAAGATTCCTGGCCGCTTCCATGCGGACGGAGCCGATGATGATTCCGCCGGCAATCAGGGGCCCGCAATAATAGCTACCTTCGGAAGGCAGGACAAACTTCGAAGGGCAAAGCGGCTCAAGCTGCACGTCATTCACCACAAACGAGCGACCCGTGCGCACCGCCTTGCAATTGTGCGGCTCTTCAATCACCGGCCAGGCGCCAACGTCCTGGGGAAGGGGAACAAGTGTAGCCGCCGCCTCAAGGAAATTCTCGGCAGCGTTGAGCTTAAAAATGACGACCTGCTTCGGTTGAAATCGCTCCTTCAGAGAGTGCAGCACCAGGTCGTAAACCTCAATTTCCGAGGTGCATTGGGTGACAGCCTCGGAAAAGCGGTTCAATGCGGCAATTTCCTCGCGCTCACGGTGCAGCGCGGTGGTCATGTTCGAAAAACTGCGGGAAAGAACGCCAAATTCATTGTTGACCATGGGGGGCAAATCCGGCGCAAAATCTCCCCGTCCCACTTGTTCGGAGGCACGGATGAGCTGGAGTACCGGAACCACAATCATGCGCGTCACAATCCCCGTCAAGGTTACCAGAATGACCGCTAGAAGCACGGCAAGGCTAACGCCTACAACCAGCATGTGCCGGATCACCTTTTCCGCACCCACCATCTCGTTTACATTTCGGTCCTCGTCTTGTTTCCGCAGCTTTACCACCTGCGACCGTATTACCGCCAACCGCGCCTCGCCATCCATCATAAATGCGGTTGCATCGAATCCCCCGCCGCCGCGAACCTTTTCAATCGCTGGCAACGCCCATTGCTTTTGCATCTGGTCGAATTCCGCGCGAATCCGAATAGTCTCCTGCAGTTGGACAGGGTCAGCCGCTTCCAGATCGGTTAATGCAATCAGGTCGGCAAGACCCTCCGTCACATCCTTGTCATACGGAGCAAGCACATCTTTATTGTGGGTACAGAGGAAGCCCCAAACGGCCATGGAAGCTTCCGTGGCATGCCGAAGAAAGGACTCACCGCGGACCACGCTTTGTTCGGACTGAATAACCGATCGCTCCGCGTTGGTGGCACTCCAGTATGCGTAAAAGAACAACGCCACCGCACAGAGCAAGACAAAAAGAGGGGGGAGCGTCACCAGGAGGATCTGATCGCGAATTTTCAAGCTGCGAATCGTGAACGCCATAGCCGCGCGCCGAGGGGCTGCTTTGGTCCTCTCTGGATCCTGTACAGTAAAAATAGCGCGATTTGCAAACCCCGTCAAATCAAGAAGCTGTGCCACATATCCTGTCCTATTCCTATCAACCCAACCGGGCTGACTCTTAACCGAACGTGGCCTCGCCCACGTGTGACCGCTTCCTCAGGCTGGTGGAACCACGGGGATCCGCAGTGTCGAGTAGTGGGGAGAAATGCGAGCTAATTGGCAGGAACGGCACGCTCCATTGCCCACTCGCGCAATGCCTCTATCTTTTCCTTCATGGTGACTGCAAGCGGATAGGTGGAACGCAATTCTTCCAGCAACATATCGGTGGAGAGCGGTGATTTTCGATCAAAAGCAGAGTAAAGCGCTGACTTCACAGCTTCCTCAATCTCTGCTCCACTAAAACCCTCACTTGCTCCTGCGAGCCGTGTTAAATCGAATTTCGCGGGGTCCAGCTGGTGTTTTGACAAGTGGATCGAGAAAATTGCCTGCCGTTGTCCGGCATCCGGCAGATCCACAAAGAACAACTCGTCGAACCGGCCCTTGCGAAGAAACTCCGGGGGAAGCGCCGAGATGTCGTTGGAAGTCGCCACAATAAATACCGGAGATTTCTTCTCCTGCATCCAGGTCAGGAACATGCCGAAGAGGCGCATGGATAGCCCTCCGTCGGCATCGGAGGTCAGTGCGGCGTGAGGAAACATCTTTTCGATTTCGTCGATCCACAGCACGGCTGGCGCCACCGCTTCCGCCACTTGCAGCGATTTGCGCATATTCTTTTCCGACTCACCAACATACTTTTCCAATAGCCGGCTGGTATCAAACTTGAGCAGCGCCAGATTCCATTCCTGCGCCACCGCCTTGGCGCAAAGGCTCTTCCCGCAGCCCTGGACGCCAAAAATCAGGATGCCCTTGGGAGGGTCCAGCCCATATCGCTCCGCCTCACGGGAAAACGCGCCACGGCGCTTTTCCAGCCACGCCTTCAATCGCGTCAGGCCGCCGACCGCCATAAGACCAGCCTCAGGCTTCGAGAACTCAATAATGCCCTGGTCCTTAACCATCTGCGTTTTCGCCTCGAGCACTGCTCCGATAGTGGCCATGTCGAGACAGGATTTTGGCAGGACGCACTGGGTGAGGATGCGCCGAGCTTCATCCAGGGTAAGGCCGCGCAGGCTGCGCGCCAGAACGGGCATTTGCCCCAGCGGCAATTCGTTCTTCAGGTGTTGGTGAGCCGACAACTCCCGCACCGTCGTGACCGCCAATTGGTTCAATTCCACTTCATCCGGAAGATCCAACGCGAAACGCGCCGTGTCCTTCTCCAGCTCTACGGGGATATTCACTACAGGTGAGGTGATGATGATGGCCCGCCGCGCCCGCCGGAATTCCTGCGCCAAGTCGCGGAGTTTCCTTACGATCACATCCTGGTCCATGTATTTGTGAAAATCCTTCAGCAGGAAAAGGCCATCACCCGTGATGGCGCTTACGGCAGCCAGCGCCTGGGCGGGCTCCTGCGTATTGTAGATGGGCGCACCGCCCGACCGCGCGAGTCCCGTCGTTACCGCCCACTCAAAATAGGGCACACCGACGTCTTCCGCCACCCCCGTGAGAATGGCGGATGCGCGCGCCTCTTCCCAAGTCTCCAAGTAAATGATGGGATAAGTAGAGTCCACCAGCAGGGCGAGTTCGCGGCGGGGATCCAGGTCCGGCATGGTTAAGTGATGAGCCTTTTAAGACGAGTCTTACAGTTTCCGAACAAAATTTCCCAAATCTCGCAATCGCGCCATCAAGGGCTTGAATTGCCGCAAATTGAGCGCGTTGGCTCCGTCGGAAAGTGCGCGCGAGGGGTTGTCGTGTACTTCCATGAATACGCCATTCACTCCGGCGGCAACTCCGGCGCGGGCCAATGGCTCAATGAACTGCGGTTGGCCTCCACTGCGGATCCCTTCACCGCCAGGAAGCTGCAAGGCATGGGTCACATCCAGAATTACAGGGGCGGAAAACCCCTTCATCACCGCCAGTCCGCGAAAATCCACCACCAGATTGTTGTAACCAAAACTGCTGCCCCGTTCGGTCACAAAGACGCGCTGGTTCCCGGTGCTGCGGACCTTTTCAATGGCGTGGCGCATGTCCCACGGTGAAAGGAACTGGCCCTTCTTGATATTCACTGCCGCCTTGGATCGGCCGGCGGCAATCAACAAGTCCGTCTGGCGTGAGAGAAACGCGGGAATCTGGATAACGTCGCAAACCTCGGCAGCGGGCCCGACTTCGTCCACAGAGTGAACGTCCGTTAGCACCGGCACGCCATACTCACGGTTGATTCGCGCCAGGATTTCGATTCCGCGCGCGAGTCCCGGCCCGCGGTAGGATTCCACCGACGTCCGGTTCGCCTTGTCGTAAGAGGCTTTGAAGATAAAGGGGATGCGCAAATCCCTCGCCGCGGCACAAAGGCGCTCCGCCATTTTCAGAGCGTGGCGTTCGCTTTCGATAACACAAGGCCCCGCAATAACCACCAGCGGCTGCCCTTCCCCAAGCTCCAGTTTGCCGATTTGAACTACCGAGTTCATAAATTTCGCTCGTGGGGGCACCCCTCGTGGGTACCATTGCGCAGGGCTGGCACGAAGCCAGCCCTGCAGAATGTTCAGGAATTCGAACTCCCCGCTTCCTTAGCCGCCATTGCCCCTGCTCCTGCTGCCGTGGTCGCAGATCGGGCCTGCGGTTCCTTCGCGCCCGACGACTTCAATCGCTTCAACCGGTACTCATACGCAGCGCTGATAAACGCGGTA
>CAYTMD010000505.1:0-4931 GCA_964438685.1 uncultured Acidobacteriota bacterium | reverse complement strand
CCAATGCTGACGCCAGCAGCACAAGCTTTGGGGTCATCGGTAACACGGTGCAGCCGATCGCCGGCCAGGCTTCGGGCGGACCGGGCGACCCACGGGAGATCCAGTTCGCATTGCGCCTGACCTGGTAGAAGCGAACCCTGTGTTGGCCCCGATAAGTTCGGGGGGCACACGGCCGGTCTGCGCGCTGCGCCTTCGGGCGGTGGGCTGTATTTACAGCGAGCTACAATCAACTAGCAGCGTGGATGAACAGGAACACCGGTTTACCGTACTTCTGCCCCGCGAGGATATTTACCGGAGCCGACCGGCAATGGGCCGCACAATATGAACCCGGAGACATCGTGCGCTACACCCGAGCCAGCCGCGCCGCTGGCGTCGAGACGGAAGAATGCGTCCATATCACGGGCGTTAATCGGGACCGGAATTTACTCACCGTCCAGCGGGTAAACGGCCAGCAGCTCACCTACGACCCACATCGGCTGCATGGGGCAAGTGTTTACCGGGAGGCGGAACGGGGCTTTTCGACCGGTGACTGCTTGCAATTCACCGCGCCATACCGGGAGGAGCGGATTGCCAACCGCCAACTCGGAACCCTCGAACAGATCGACGCCGAGGGGAATCTTCAAATTCGGCTGGACTCCGGGCGGGACGCGCATTCCAACATCCACGAACACCCACATCTCGACTAGGATTATGCTGTCACCAGCCATAGCAGCCAGGGAGCCACCGCCGACCGCGTTCAGGTGCACGTGGATACCGAACAGGCCCACGACCAGCTTGTCAATTCACGGCTGGCGTATGTTTCCGTCTCACGCGGGTGCTACGATGCGCAGATTTACACGAATGAAGCCCGAAAATTGGGCGAGGAGTTGAGCCGCGACGTTTCGAAGCAGTCCGCAATGGAAACCGGGCATGAAATGGGCGGTCGAAATCAAGGCCACACGATTGAATCCGCCGAACACCAATCCTTGAGCGAGTCACATGACCACGGACAAGGATTCGGAATGGAGCATTGCCCCCCGCAATAAGCGCTTTAGTGCAAGAGTCAGAATGCATGAACTTCCCATGGTAGAATACCCACACACCAAATTAGTGACTCCCCTCTTCGGGAGGTGCGGACGTGGCGCGCGCCCAGGCTCAGATGAAAGGACACCCCCTCTTAGTCGTAGACGCCCTACTCGCGGCAACCGCTGTCCAACTCAGCCTCACTATCGTGTCAGACAATTTGAGCGACTTTTCGGTTGACGGAGCGGCTGTGGTTAACCCGTGGGAGGTCCCGAAGCCATGAAGCCAAGCCTGTTCGTCGGTATTGACCTTTCAGACGCCTACGCGATGACACCACGCAAAGTTGATGTTGCAAGATTGAACGCCCAAACGGGTCAGATTGTGTTCAGCCAGTTCGAGTGGCCCACTGAAGGAGCTGGCTGGGCAGTCGAAGTTGCGCGAGTAGTTGGCTCGCTGGGGCACGACAAGGCCGCTTTCATTGTCGATGGCCCGCAGGCGCTTGCGAGGGTGCAAAACAACACTCGCTTGGTAGAGCGGTATCTCCGCACGCCGGGGCACACGCCATGGCAGGTGCCCGATCCTGGCGTAGGACCATTTGCGGGATTCATCAAGACGTCGATCAAATGTTTTAGTGCCCTAGTTGACGCAGGTTTCAATTTGGCAGAACTTGGCAACGCTGAGAACTCCGCCAACCTGTTTGAAGCTTATCCGGGTGCCGTTTGGCCCCTTTGGCATCGGTGCGCACAACGCCTTCAAAAAAAGTCAACTTTCACGGGACGCAAACAAAGGCGTGCGATTCTCGAAGCAGTTGGCTGCGATTTTGATAGGGCGGGCGAACTAACGCCCGACCAGCTGGACGCCGGCGTTTGCGCCGCGTTAGGCTGGCGCTTCTTCTTTCCGAATGCTGATTGGCGGGTCGAGCTTTTTCCGCCTCCCACGCCACCGGTCGAGCAGAATTTGGCTGTATTCCGCGACCCAAATGGAATCCTCAGAGAAGGCCGCATGCTGATGCCCCAGATTGCCTCGCCAGTCAAAAGACCAGCGGCCAATCCGCTGCAACCAGCGTATAAGTCTGACCGAGCCGACTTGCAGGTTCCCGCCGAAACGCAGTTTCGGCTTACCGACATAGATAATAAAAAGAACAGTTTGGAACTCAAAAGACTGGTTCTGGCCAAAATGCTTTACCGTCACGGCTGTACCTGCGCTTCTCGCAAGGATACAGTGAGCAGGATGGTCGCGATTCACCACTTTGACAACGCTGTCGAAATGATCCTGCGATGCGCAGCCACCAAACGAGGCACCAAATCACCGAAGAAACAACCCCACTTCGAGGACTTTTTGAATGAAATTGGCGATATCGCGCTTAAGGAACAGATGGTGGGTCTCCATAGGGTGAGAAACGCCGTGCAGCATCAAGGAGATGTCCCCTCCATGGAGTCTGTGATCAAATACAGAGGCTATGCAGAAGATTTCTTCCGAGAGATTTGTAAAAGGATATTCAGCGTGCCCTATGAAGAACTGTTCCTCTCCGGACTGATTGAAAATGAGAATCTACGGGAGCGGCTGTTGAAGGCCGAAGAGGCCTTTGGGAGGGAGGAGTATCAAGGGTGTATAGAGCTTTGTGATGAAGCGCTAATGTCAGCAACATTCGAAGAAGCGGACGTTTTCTCGAAAGCAGGACTGCTGACGGGATATTGGGGGGCATCTGAGGAACTGAGTACGGTCCTAAAGCAAGATTATCTGGAGAAGTACAGGCATGGAGAAAACTTCGAGCTTGCAAGAGAGCTGCGAGGCGCACTGATACAGTGGGGGCAGGCGACAACCGGTATGCAATTTCTCGGCGAGTACAGAATGGACTTTCTGAAGCATAGGCGAATCGTTGAGGCCCTACAAAATCTTCCTGCCGAAGAGCTAAAGAAAGGTGCTGACCTTTCCTTGAATTTTGTGACGAACCTCATCCTAAAATGGCAGGAGGAAGGATTGCAAGATTAAAGGACGGTGTGGTCGGATGTCCACGGGTTGATCCACGCGCATCGCCCCAGGTGCACTTTCCTCAAGGACGCCAAGCCCCCCACAAAATGGTGAGGAAACTTGAAGCGCCGACGGCCTTTAATATGAGGGCCACCAGAGCGACTAATGCCCACGCCGCAGATGGCCCTATGCTGAGCTCAGTTTCCCCATCTGAGGTTATCTTCCTCCATCGAAATAAGGGAAGCGTGCCAGTGCCGACAGGCACGCGCCAAGGCAGGCACTCCCATACCTTCGTGCAGTTCTCTCCCAAGCGCTCCGTTTGATCTTTAGATCCAGCAGCATTTTTCATGCGACCCTCGGCCCGCGTGCGCCTTTTTATGACCTGACTTGTGCGCCAAACGAGTATTGACCTCTATTCTCGGCAAGCTCACTTTTCGCTCTCCAGTCGCCCGGCCATGACACTCGTTGCTTATCGGAAGCAGCGGCTCTATCATTCACAGGGGAATTGTAAATGCAGAAAAAGAAAAAGCCGGTCTTAAGTCCGCATAGAGCAAGATCGACTTCCGCGAAACTAGGCGCGAAACGTCGGAAACTTCCGCATAATTCAAACCTACCTGCCGGAGAATCATCCGCGAAATTCACTCGGATGAAAAAAACCTCGAAATCCCTCTTGACAAGGTTTGGCGAAGAGAGGGGGCGAAGGCAGAAAATTCCGCATTCAACCGTGTCGGGCCGTGCTTACAACAAAACGCTGATCCTGACTCAGCAGAAGGACAATCTGGATTGGGATCGGTTGCGACGCGCAAAGACGGTGGAGGATCTGAAGCAAGCATTCGGAAAGTTTCCCCCCCAATACTTGGAGAATGAATTTCACGACTTCCCACTAATCCTAAAAGTCGTAGCGGACCCGAAATTTCCGAAGGGTAGACAGGACCGCCAAATTCAATTCTTGGCGGAGTCTCTCGCAGGCGGGGGATTCGTGAGTCCGCGGCGGGCCCGTGACATTTGCGCCAAGGAGAGAAAAGCAGCAAAAAGGAAGGAAGAACATCGAATACTCAGGCGCGAATTCTACATAGAGTGCTCATGTGGCTATAAGGGTGTTTCGCGGGAACAAAACTGTCCGAAGTGCGACGCGCGAGACCGTGAACCGCTCTGGGGCTCTCTGCCAGAGGCAAATCTTTTTCCGCCCGGATAGGTCCCTCTTTACCTCATGGAACAATGTTGATTCAACTCTTTTTCAATCGCGATTGTCAGTGATCGAAGCGGTTGGCGTGGAAGCGGGAAAATACGTCCATGTCTGCGGCCCCGTCAGCGTCGCTGTTGGGCAGCATTGGCGTCTAATCCAGCCAAATTCCGAAAAACTTACGTAGTTCGGAATTATAAAACGAACACTTGATCCGCGAGCAGCACTTTTTCGCCACTTGATTGCTGTCGAGAATGGGAAGCCCAAGGCCAAGGATTGGTGCCTGGGCGATCCGCGGATTTTCGCTTATGTTGGCGGCTTCTCGCCATCCCAGTGGGATTGCGCATGGGAGATGATAGGGAAGTTTTGCGACTGGCCAAGTGCCTCAAGCCATGTGTTGCGCCTCTTGGTGCCAGCGCCTAGGTGGATGAAAAACCTTAGATTGTGGCTGGAACAGATGTATTGTTATGTTTACGTAAGCGGCACTGCCATCCCACCGTTAACCGAAGGGGGTTCGGTGACGGACATACGTTGTAGCTGTGGCAGAATGTACTCCTTCGACGAGAGACTCCTCGGACACACCTTCAAGTGTCGAAATTCAACATGTGGAAGAATCATACGAATTGAAGTACAAGAAGAGAACGAGCCGGGCTCTTTGCTCCAAGAGGTCATCAATGCGTATCCGACCGGCGGACCCATGTCGGGTGGGTCACCGACGTGCATGGACAGCCGAACGGCGGTGTGTTCAGCAGGAGTGGATTATGCGGTGGGAGCG
>CAYTMD010000504.1:0-4939 GCA_964438685.1 uncultured Acidobacteriota bacterium | reverse complement strand
GAGTTCGCTGAACGAAAAGGAGGAGACCGGCAACGGGATCTTCCTCCACGGCGAACATAACCGCGGGCCAATCGGCAAATTATTCGCTCAGCCTAGGCGGGCTCGGCGGACTGAACCAAGCTATTAACTTCACTTGTACTGGAGCGCCTTCTGAGGCCACCTGTACGGTGAACCCCTCATCGGCCACACCCGGCGCGTCGGGGACGGTTTCATTTACGGTTACGGTTGCCACCACTGCTGCTACCGTAGTGGCGCCCACGGCTCGACGCATGCCTCCGCTCGGCTCCGGAATGGAACATCAGACCATCTGGTGGGCACTTCTGGGGCTATCCACGCTGGCGTTAATCATAATAAATTTGGTGGTCCAGCCGCCGCAGAGAAAGCGGCTCGGGTGGGGATTGGGGATGGTTTTGCTTGCCATGCTAGCGTTGTCGATGGCGGCGTGCGGTGGTGGAGGTGGAGGCGGGGGCGTTTACCACAATCCTGGGACTCCCGCGGGGACTTACACCCTGACTATCACGGGCACCCCCGCCGGATCGGCCAACCTGCAACACAGCATGACCTTGACCCTGAAGGTGGGGTAGTTCCACGGGGAGGTAAGGGCCGTGCCCTCCTACCCCCGCTTCAATTCATATAGGGTAATTTCCGGTGGGGCGCCGAAGCGCACGGGGGAAAAGATAGTTCCGATGCCGCGGTTGACGTAGAGCTGCGAATTGCCTTTCTTAAACCAGCCGCGCACATAGGGACTGATCAAGCGGGCGGGGGAGAGGTCAGGCGAGATGTATTCCAGCGTCACCTGTCCACCGTGGGTATGGCCGGCCAGGCTGAGGTCGATGCCGAGTTCGGCGGCGCGATCGAAGGTGTTGGGATTGTGGCTCAGCAGGATGTTAACGGTTCCCGGCAACATCAGGGGAGCCACTCCTTGCAGGTAATCGCTTACCACCCCATCGCGGCGCGGACCAAATGGCGCGCGGGTTTGGTAATCCACGCCAATCAAATTGAGACGATCACCGGCAGATTCTATGGCGGCGTTCTCCAGCCGCAGTATTTTGGTTCCGCGCTCCGTGAAAAGTCGGGTGATGGAATCTTCGACGCCCGCCCAGCGCTCATGATTGCCCATGCAGCCGTATATGCCGAACGGCGCCTTGAGTCCCGCCAGGGCGTCCACCACCGCGCCCTGCGGTGATGGCTCCCAAGTGACGAAGTCGCCCGTCAGCGCCACCAAATCCGGTTTCAATTGATTGATCATGGCCACGCACTTGCGAATGTCCTCCACCGGCATGAAGGGGCCAATATGAATGTCGGAAAGCTGCGCAATGCGAAAGCCATCAAAGGCTTTCGGAAGGTTCGGCAGCAGAATTCGCTGGTGCGTGGTTTCGATGTCCAATCGTTCGTACAGCAACCCATAGGCACAGGCGGCGAAAGGAGTTGCGCTTGCCGCCACGACGGTCCTGGTAAGAAACCGGCGGCGCGAGGGAGACAGCAATCGCCCGCCGGGGTGCGATGCGGCAGACAACTTGCGGTATCCCCAATAAACCACCCGTGCCAGGCGATCGCAGATGAAGAACACAAGGATTAACGCAAAGCCCAGCAAGGAAGCGAGCATCCACCAGCGAAAGGGCGCTTGCAGCAGCGCTGCCTGCAGCGTCAAGTGGGCTGCTTCGTGAGCCGGCCTAGGCCAAAGGAAGTTGAAAGCCACCAAGACCACGTAGATGATGCCTCCGGACCAGGCCAGCCAACGCCGCGTAGACGGGTGGGGAATGACCTTTCCCCCCAATGCACGCACCTGCCACAACCAGAAGACCTGACTGGGTATGAACAGTGCAAACGCCAGCGCCGTGAATAAGTGTCTATGCAGCATTTTGCCGAGCCCTGCCAGAAGAGACTCTATTATACGATGCCCGGCGGGATCTGTCTGCTGCCTTATCGTGACGCTGGCAAGTCGATTTCGTTAAAGATGCGGCCCCACGCCGCCCCGTGGTCGGGCAAACCCGCGATGTGGGTATCCGGGTGAAATTCCAGGGGCTAGCGTTGTGAGGTATATTACTGATCGTGTTATGTTTGCCGGTACACACTGGCTAGCGCCCCGCTATTTTGTGCTAAAGTGTCCCATATTTGGCTGATCCAATTGACTTTCCGCAGTTTCTGCGCTATAGTTAGACGTTCTGTGACCGCCAATTACCACCTCCGAGGAGCCTCATGCATCTAATGCAATTTCAAATAGGCGACAAGGTTGTCTACCCCAACCAGGGTGTCGGTATCGTCGAGCAGATTTCTACCCGTAATCTTACCGGACAGCCGGAAATGTTTTATTTACTGAAACTTGGCACAACGAGTATGCGGGTTATGGTCCCCTTGGGCAGCGTAGCCAGCGTGGGTCTGCGCCGAGTGACCAAGAACAGTGAAATTAGCAGCATCCTCGATTACTTACAGAAGGGCCGATGTAAGTCCGCCGGCGACTGGAAAGGGAGATTCAAGGAAAACTCCGAAAAAATGCGGAGCGGTTCCCTGATGCAAGTGGCCGAGGTCCTGAAAACCCTTATCATCTTGAACCAAGCCAAGCCGCTCTCCTTCCGCGAAAAGAAAATGTTAGATCGCTCGTGGCAATTGCTGGTCGATGAGGTTGCCGTGGCGCGCGGGCAGGCAAAAGAAGTGGTGGAGGGGCTTCTGGTTAAGTCCCTGTCAAAGGTCAATCTGAAAGCACCCCTTCCCAGCTAGGCTGTTAAGTCCGGCCCGGCAAACGGTTCATCCGCCTCCAGTTGTTCCCGTTGATGAGCTACCAGGAATCCGCAGGGGGACTCTGTTCCCCCTCAGGTTTCCCGGCGGCCAGCCCATCTGCATCTTACAATAGGGGAAAGCAGGGGGTGGCGGGAGCCTGGGATTGGGCAAAATCAGTTCCGAGAAACCCCCACGATTTCCAGAAGTTTTCCACAAGATTTTGTCGATACCACCTAACAAACCACTATATGTAGTGTTTTCCCCCTTGACAAAGATTTGGGTGAGAGTTAGATTTCGAACCCAGCCGTTGCGGTGCCGGGTTCCGCCCTGAGGGGGGCATAACCGGCAGCGGGGCACGCGAAAAAATAGCTTGATCTGCTGTGACCAGGCCGCGCCAGCGACTAATCTTATAAGGCGGGAACCCACCTTTTTTGGAGGAGTAACTATGTCAGAGCGGGATGCTGTGTCGACTGAAATCAAGTCCTGGGCCCCCGGTGCGGAAACATCAAGCAAGCGTGGTATCGCTGTTAAGCGGCTTTTCACCAAGGCAGGTGGGCATCCCTTTGATGAAGTCGAATGGGAAATGCGGACTGCCTCCATTCAGAATGAAAAGGGCAAAGTCATTTTTGAGCAACGCAACGTGGAAGTGCCCAAAGACTGGTCGCAGACCGCCACCAACATTGTGGCTTCGAAGTATTTTCACGGCAAGCTGGGGTCGCCGGAGCGCGAAACGAGCGTTCGGCAACTGATTAGCCGCGTGGCCGACACCGTTGCCCAGTGGGGCGTGGAGGGCGGGTACTTCCGCAGCGAGGAAGACGCCAAAACCTTTCACGACGAATTGACCCACATCCTGGTTCGCCAAAAGGCGGTATTCAATTCCCCGGTTTGGTTCAATTGCGGCCTATGGCACAAGTACCATCGCAGTACCACGGGGAGCGGGTATTACTTTGATCCCGCCACCGGCGGCATCAAGAAGGAAACCGAAGCCTACCGGCATCCACAGTGCTCGGCCTGCTTTATCAATTCCGTCCAGGATAACCTCGAAAGCATCCTGAATCTGGCCAAAGTTGAGGGGATGCTCTTCAAGTGGGGGTCGGGAACGGGTACGAACCTCTCGACACTCCGGTCTTCCGTGGAAGCGCTATCGGGTGGTGGTGTGGCTTCCGGTCCCCTGTCATTCATGAAAGGTTATGATGCCTTTGCCGGCGTCATCAAATCCGGCGGCAAGACGCGCCGCGCCGCCAAAATGGTGATTCTGAACGTCGAGCACCCTGACATTGTCGAGTTCATCGAGTGCAAGGCCAAGGAAGAGCGCAAAGCCTGGACGCTGGTGGATGCGGGCTACGATTCCGCCATCGACGGTGAGGCGTATAGCTCCATTTTCTTCCAGAACGCCAACAACAGCGTGCGCGTCAGCGACGATTTCATGAAGGCGGTGGTGGAAGATAAGGACTGGGCGACGCGCCACATCAGCACGGGCGAAGTGGCCAAGGTTTACCATGCCCGCGACCTGATGAAGACCATTGCCGAAGCCGCCTGGCAATGCGGCGATCCCGGCATGCAGTTTGACACGACCATCAACAAGTGGCACACCTCCAAAGCCACGGCGCCCATCAATGCCTCCAACCCTTGCAGCGAGTATATGTTCCTTGACGACTCCGCCTGCAACCTGTCGTCACTGAACCTGATGAAGTTCCTCACCTCCGACGGTAAATTTGAAGTGGAGCCCTTCAAACATGCTGTGGACGTGATGATTACCGCGCAGGAAATCCTGGTGGACAATGCCAGTTACCCGACGGACCGGATTGCCAAGAATTCGCACGATTTTCGTCCTCTGGGACTGGGCTATGCCAACCTGGGCGCACTGCTGATGGCCAACGGCCTGCCCTACGATTCTGACGGCGGTCGCGACTACGCGGCGGCTATTACCGCGATCATGTGTGGCGAGGCCTATCTCCAGTCGTCCCGCATCGCGGCGGAGCTGGCGCCCTGCGAGGGCTTCCCCGTCAATCGCGACTCATTCTTGAATGTAATTTCCATGCACCGCCAGTCGCTTCAGCACATCAATTCGCGCAACGTACCGCAGAATATGTGGGAGGGAGCCAAGAAAGCCTGGGATGAGTGCCTGGCCAGCGGCATGAAGTATGGCTATCGCAACGCCCAGGTCACCGTGCTGGCGCCTACCGGAACCATCGGCTTCATGATGGATTGCGACACCACG
>CAYTMD010000503.1:0-4941 GCA_964438685.1 uncultured Acidobacteriota bacterium | reverse complement strand
GTGGAACTGCGGGCTTGAGTGGAGCCGGAGCAGTGGCAGTGCGGGTCGGTGCGGGTGACAGAGCGTGTTTTGGGGGGTCTGCCGTCATGGGCTGCGGAGGCCGGACCGCTTCAAGAATGGGGGCCGATCCCGTCGCTGTTGGATTGCGACGGTAAAAGCCCTCAACGCCGAGTTCCTGGTAGAACTCCAGCCAAGCCGTCAATTCTTTGCGTGTTTCGTTGTTCATATTTGAAGGTCGGTCTTTTGTTTCCGGGAGGACCCCCTCACCCGCCTGCGGGTCGAAGCCCAAGACCTTTCTAGTTCTCCTGTATCCCTTCGGCGGGCGTAGGCCCATCTCCGTCGGCTGACGGACTGATAGAAACGCCGGTCGCGGTCCACCCTCTCCCCCAAGGGGGCGAGGGGTGAAAATCAAAATTACAGCGGACTCTTCACTTGTCGCTGCCGGAGCGATTCGCGACCGCGGGCCTCGGACCTCAGACCCCGGACTTTCTTCTTATCTCCACCACTTGATCCAGCACGTGGTTCGCCACATCGAGTTTGCTCATCTTTTCCAGTGCGATGTTGTGCCCATCGGGGAAGAGCAGCGTAACGATGTTGGTGTCCACGTCGAATCCCGCGCCATTTTGGCTGACGTCATTTGCCACGAGCAGGTCCAGATGTTTGGCATGTAGCTTGGCCGTAGCATTTTCAATCAACTGCGCTGTCTCGGCGGCAAAGCCCACTATGATCTGCCCGTCCCGGCGGCGGCGCGAAATCTCTGCGAGGATGTCCGTCGTGGGTTCAAGCGTCACGACCGGAGCACCCTGCTGCTTCTTGATCTTTCCCTCGTGGACCGTTGCTGGACGAAAATCAGCAACGGCGGCGGCCATCACGACGACAGTGGCGTTGCCGGCGTGGCGGAAAACAGCTTCCGCCATTTCATTGGCCGTCCGCACGCGTTCAAACGTGTGGGCGGCGGGCGGTTCCTCACGCGTTGGGCCGCTAACAAGTACAACTTGGGCGCCGCGACGGCGGCTGGCTTCAGCGAGCGCGTAACCCATTTTCCCGCTTGAACGGTTGCTGAGGTAGCGAACCGCGTCCAGAGGTTCTTCCGTGGGGCCTGCCGTTACCAAAACTACTTCGCCTTTCAAATCCTCCCTGAGGCCCAGGGTTTCAAACACCGATTGCGCGATCAGTTGGGGATCTGCCAAACGGCCGGCGCCCGTCATGCCGCACGCAAGATAGCCCTCATCGGGATTTACGACGCGCACGCCGCGACGGCGCAGAGTCTCCAGGTTTTGCTGGGTGGCCGCATGGTCCCACATGTTGACGTTCATGGCAGGGGCAACAATCAGCGGAGCTTTAGTAGCCAGGCAAAGGGTGGTCAGAAAATCGTCAGCAATGCCATTGGCCATTTTGGCAAGAACATTGGCGGTGGCGGGAGCAATCACCAAGGCGTCGATCGATTGCGCCACGGCGATATGTTCGATCGCGCTCTCTACATTGCTCGCGCCTGCGGCACCGCCGAACATCTCGGTGATAACCTTGTGCCCGGAGAGCGCGGCGAAAGTGAGGGGAGTAATGAACTCACACGCATTGCGCGTCATCACCACCTGCACTTCCAGTCCCTTGTCCTGGAGAAGGCGCAGCAATTCCGCCGCCTTGTAAGCAGCGATTCCTCCCGAAACGCCTAAGGCAATTCGCATAATGGAGTGACGAGTGACAAGTGTCCAGTGACAAGCAGGCAGCGCCCCTTTGTGGCGCTGATCCCTCTTACTCGTCACTTATCACTTGTCACTCGTCACTGTTCTCCTTACTTTGCTGCCCTTTTCTTGGTGGTCTTTTCCAGTGACGCCAAGCTTACGAATTCAATCGGCACCAGCCCCGCGCCAACTTCCTGCTGCGCCACCCGCGTCGGCCGCTTTGAGGGGCTCTGAATCAGGGGTTTGGCGCCTGACTGTAATTGCCTTGCGCGCCTGGCTGCGACAAGAATGAAACGGAATTTGCTATCCAGGTTTTGAGGTATTTCCATGCGACATTATCCTCCAAAGGATTCAATGATCTTCTCCGCCCGCTTGGCCTGACTGGGGCGACGGAAGCGAGCGGCGCGAACAATCGCCCGCAGCGCCTGGACTGCGTCTTTCAGGTGGTCGTTCACCACCAGGTATTCGTACTCAGGCCAGTGGGAAATTTCCTTGCGTGCCGTTTGCAATCTGCGTTCAATATCTTCCGGCGTGTCCGAGTGGCGGTCGCAAAGCCGCCGCGACAACTCCTGGAATGACGGCGGCAGAATAAAAATACTGACTGCTTCCGGCAGACGCTTGCGAACCTGCTGATGTCCCTGCACATCGATATCGAGCAGGATGTCCAAACCAGCCTCCTGGGCGGCGAGCAGTTGCTTGTGGGCCGTGCCGTAGAGATGCCCGTAAACGTCCGCCCATTCCACAAACTCCCCGCGCGCGACCATACCTTTGAAAACCCTGGGTGACACGAAAAAGTAATCCCGGCCGTTCTTTTCCGTAGCCCGTGCCGCCCGCGTGGTGTAGGAGACGGAGAAGCAAAGGCCCGGCGAATGGGCCATCAGGCGCTTGATCAGTGTCGATTTCCCCGACCCTGACGGCGCCGAAATTACGATGATGGTGCCGCGCGACAATGGAGTTTTGTTTTTCTTGGCCACGCTATGTCCAGCGACAAGTGACGAGTGACAAGTGACGAGCAAGCAGGGACGCGCCGAAGGCAGTTCGGTCTGTTTGCTGGTCACTCATCACTTATCACTTGCCCCTATTGTTTTCACTCTATATTTTGCGCTTGCTCGCGCAGTTTTTCGATTTCGGTCTTCATCTCGATTGCCTGCCGGGTAATCTCCAGTCCCACTTCCGGGACGTCGGTGGTTTTGGATAGCAGCGTGTTGGCCTCGCGATTCATTTCCTGAAGCAGAAAATCGAGTTTCTTCCCGACTTCCGAACTCTCTTGCAAAAGATGTCGAATCTGGTCCAGGTGGCTTTGGAATCGCGTCAATTCTTCGGCAATGTCGGAGCGCGATGCAAGGTAGGCCACCTCCTGTGCCAGGCGTCCACTATCCATTTCCGCGCTACCGGCTAGATCGCGGATGCGTCCTTCCAACCTTTGCTTGTAGAATTGCGGGGCCTTTTCCGCAAGGTGGGATACGGTGCCTCGCAGCGCTTCCAGCCGCGCAAATCGTGATGATAGGTCACGTTCCAGCGATTGGCCTTCACGGGCGCGCATTTCGTTCAACTTCTCCAGCGCTTGCGCCACTGCGCCTTCCATAACCTGGCGAATGCGATCGAGTTCCTCCGGAGTCATCTCGCTGCCGCCGCTCGCGACCAACCCCGGGACTCGCAATAATGCCATCAAGTCCGGCTCGGCCGCAGTGCCGAATTCCTGCCTCAGCATCTGGTAGCCCTTCAGGTACGCTCCCAGGAGTTTGCGGTCAATCTCTAATTCCGTGACTCCCGCGCCGTTAAATCCCACCGAGATTTCCACGTGGCCGCGCGAAACGTACTCCTTAAGCAACCGCCGCACGCCGGGTTCCAGAGCTTCGAGGCTGGAAGGCATACGCAACTGCGGATCGAGAAAACGATGGTTGGTGGCGCGGATGCTCACTGTGAGGGTGAATCCCGCCTCTTCCACTTCCACCCGGCTGTAACCGGTCATGCTTCGAATCATGGATGGCTCTCAGCTTTCAGCAATCAGCCCAACAATTAGTGACAAGTGACGAGTGACAAGTGACGAGCAAGCAACCCTCTGAACGTGAAGGTTGGAAGCACTTGCTTGTCACTCGTCACTGTTCTTACAACTCCGCATCGACGAACTGCAAATCGTGCAATCGTTGGTATATGCCCCCGCGACCGACCAATTCCTCATGAGTCCCGACTTCGCAGATGATGCCGCGGTCAATTACCACGATGCGGTCGGCGCGGCGCACGGTAGAGAGGCGGTGCGCGATCACCACCACGGTGCGGCCTGCCATCAGGTTGGCCAAGGCGCGCTGCACCAGCATCTCAGATTCGGTGTCGAGTTCGGAAGTCGCCTCATCAAGAATCAATATAGGCGGATTCTTCAGCAAAGCCCGGGCGATGGCGATCCGTTGGCGCTGACCGCCCGAAAGCCGCTGGCCGCGCTCGCCGATCATGGTTTTGTAGCCCTGTGGCATTTCCAGGATGAATTCTTCCGCCAGCGCCACCCGCGCGGCTTCCCGCACGTGCTTCTCCGTCGGCATTCGGCTGCCATAGCAGATGTTGTTGTAAACCGTGTCGTTAAACAGAATCGTTTCCTGGGTGACGATGCCGATCTGGGCTCGGAGCGATTGCAATTTCACATCGCGAACGTCGTGGCCATCCACCGCAATGCGCCCCTGGGTGACTTCAAAAAACCGTGGAATCAGGCTGGCCAGAGTAGTCTTGCCGGCCCCACTTGAGCCCACCACCGCCACCACTTCGCCCTTGCCGATACTTAGGTTGATATCGCGCAACAGCGGGACCCCATCTTCGTAATCGAACTCCACTTGTTCAAAGGCAATCTGTTGCTTAAACGGAGGCAAAACTATGGCTCCCGGTTTATCCACCATCTCCGTCTCAGTGTCCAGGTAGTGGAAGACCTTTTCGGAAGCGCCGAGTGCCTGCTGGTACGAATTGCTGACTCCGGTCAACCGCTTCACCGGTTCGTAGGATTTCAGCAATGCGTAAAGGAAGCCGATGAAGCCGCCGGCGGTTTGCGTATGGTGCAGGATCAGCCTTCGTTCGTAATACAGCAGGCCGGCAATGGTGATGGCGCCAAGGACTTCCATGAGGGGCGACGATACGGCTTGGGCACGTACCCAACGCAGACTTACGCCCAGCAGACGCTTGGTAGCGGACTTGAATTTTTCTATTTCGGATGATTCCATCGCGAAGGCCTTGACGATGCGGATGCCCGAAAAGGTCTCCTGAAGGACGTTGTTAA
>CAYTMD010000502.1:0-4960 GCA_964438685.1 uncultured Acidobacteriota bacterium | reverse complement strand
GGTAATGTGGCTGTCGCGACTACGAGTGAATGGTTATTTTTGCGTGGACCCTAAGTAAGGGAACGGCGGACCTGCTCTTTAGGTCCCCGCTACTCTTGCTCGACCTTTTGATTGCCAGGGCTTTTTCTATTCAAAACCGGTGAATATCCATGCACGCCCAAGAGGGCGTAAGAGAATATGGCAGAGAACCCTGCAGCCCCCGCCAACTCGCAATCGGAAGCTTCATCGGGCCGAGGTGTGGCGCCTCCCCCGGCGCCCGAGCCTTGGCAGCCCAAGGCTAATATCTGGGTGATTGGCGTGGTGGTGGCCTTGGCGGCCTTCATGGAGGTGCTTGATACCAGCATCGCCAATGTCGCCCTGCCTTACATGGCGGGGAACCTCGGCGCGAGCAACGATGAGAGCACCTGGGTCCTCACTTCCTACCTGGTTTCGAACGCCATCGTGCTGCCCATCAGCGGATGGTTCGCAACGGTGCTCGGTCGCAAGAGATTCTTCATGATGTGTCTTGTGATCTTCACGGTCAGTTCCCTGCTCTGCGGAATTGCGCCCAGCCTTGGGGCGATGATTCTCTTCCGTGTGCTGCAAGGCGCGGGCGGCGGCGGGCTGCAACCCATGGCCCAGGCAATCCTCGCCGACACGTTTCCTCCTCGATTGCGCGGCGTGGCCTTCGCGCTCTATGGCATCACCACGATCGTTGCGCCGACGGTTGGGCCGACTTTGGGCGGCTGGATTACGGATAACTATACCTGGCGATGGATCTTCTTCATCAACCTCCCGGTAGGCATTGCGGCATTATTCCTGGTTTACCGCCTGATCGAAGATCCCCCCTGGGTGAAGCGTGCCAAGGGTGCGGGAATAAGGATCGATTACATCGGTGTTGGTCTGCTGGTACTCGGCGTGGGCGCCTTGCAGGTGATGCTCGATAAGGGGCAGGAGGACGATTGGTTCGGGTCGCACTTTATCCTTATGCTTGCCGTCATCGCCGGCGTATGCCTGGTCGCACTCGCGATCTGGGAATGGTTCTACAAGGCCCCCATCATAGAAGTCCGCCTGTTCAAGAACCTGAACTTCCTCGGCGCCAACGCCATGATGTTTATTCTGGGGATCATGCTTTTCTCCAGTCTCGTGATGATGCCCCAATTCCTTCAGACGCTTATGGGCTATACGGCCGCGTCGGCGGGCCTGGTGCTTTCCGGGGGCGGATTGCTGCTGCTGTTCCTCATGCCCGTGGTGGGGGTGCTGACGTCCAAGGTCCAGGCACGCTACATCATCGCTTTTGGCTGGCTCATGCTTTCCATTTCCATGTACTACACCACCCAGCATCTCAACCTTGATATCAGCTTTCGGTCAGCCAGCCTGCTTAGAGTGGTACAGGTATTCGGTCTGGGGTTCCTGTTTGTTCCCATCAATCTGGCTTCGTATGTCGGAATGCCCACGGAGAAGAGCAACAGTATCGCCGGCATGGTCAACTTCATGCGCAACATCGGGAGCAGCATTGGAACGTCGATGGTCACCACGCTGATTGCGCGCCGGGAGCAGTTCCACCAGGTGTATCTGGCGGCGCACACAACCCTGGGAAAGCCCACGTTTACCATGGCGGTGAAGGCGCTTGCTGCCCGCCTGGCCGGTTCAGGCTTGGACGCCTCGCGGGCATCGAGCCAGGCCTACGGCCGGATCTATGGGGCATTGATTGGCCAGGCCACCACCCTCGCTTACATCGATACGTTCTGGGTTCTGGCGGTTGGGGCGGCGATGATGTTCGTGGTTTCCTTCGCGCTCAGAAAGAACGAGCCGGGCGGGGGTGGAGAGGTGGCGATTGGGTAGAAGTCATCAGTCGTCAGTTTTCGGTTGTCAGTAAAAGCGGCCCGTTCTTGGGCGTTTATTGAGGACTGACAACTGACGACTCTATGAGGACACAATGATTCGAGTCATCACCATAGAGCGGGAATACGGCAGCGGTGGGGGCGTGATCGCGGAGAAGCTTGCGACGCGCCTGGGTTGGAAACTCTGGGACCAAACCCTGACCCAGGAAATTGCGCGCCGGATGGATTGTGATTGCGGCGCCGTGGAGGAGCATGAGGAGCGAAAAGACCCCACGTACTACCGGCTCCTCAAGGCCTTCATGCGAGGCAGTCATGAGGGGAGCCAGAACGCCCAGCGCATGAAGATGGTGGATACGGATTGTGTCCGCGAGGTCGCTCGAAAGATCATGCCGGAGATCGCCAGGGCGGGCAACTGCGTCATCGTGGGACGAGGTTCAGCTTATTACCTTTGCAGCCGCCCCGACGCTTTTCACGTATTCATTTACGCTCCCCTTCACGAAAGGGTGCGCCGGCTTCAGACAACAGGCAAGAGCGAGAAGGAAGCGGAAGAACTGGCGGAGAGCGTGGACCGCGACCGGGCGGACTTTATCAAACGATATTTCAATGTCGACTGGCCCGAGCGGCATTGTTTCCACTTGATGGTTAATTCCGCTGTGGGCGATGAAATCGCGGTCGAGATCATTCTCGATGCCGTGGCGCGGTATGGGAATCAGGGGGCTTGACCGACAACACCGGCTGCAGAGAGGAGGTGCAATCTTGGACAATCAACCGGATCGGCATTTACAAATATCAATTGCTGTCATCGCCGTCCTCCTCATCGCATCGCCGCAGGCAACCGCCGGGCAGACGCGCAGTCCGTTTCTGGGGAGCGTGCCCACGGGCCAGGCGACGGGAACGACGATCAACCTTTCTCTCCAGGATGCGTTCGAGCGGGTGCTGAAGTACAACCTGGGGGGGATCGAGAGCGGCCAGAATACCCGCGCCGCGCACGCCATTCGCCTGCGAAGTTTGAACGCCCTGCTGCCCAACCTCTCGGCCCGCCTCAGCGGCGCGGTTCAACAGGTTGATCTTCCCGCCGAGGGCTTCAACCTGAACATCCCCGGTGTCCACATCCCCAAGGTCGTGGGGCCCTTCGGGGTCGCGGATGCCCGCGGCTACGTTTCCCAGGAGATCTTCAATTGGTCCGACATCAAAAACTTGAAGTCGGCGTCTGAGAGCGAAAAGGCGGCGCAGTATACCTATAAGAGCGACCGCAACCTTGTGGTGTTCACCACGGGCAACGCCTATCTCCTGGTCATTGCGGATATGGCTACTATGGACTCGGTCCGCGCCCAGGTCAGGACGGCCCAGACGCTCGTCCAGAATGATGTGGACCTCAATAAGCATGGCTTGATCGCCAGCATCGATCTACTGCGCGCCAAGGTGGAGTTCCAGACGCAGGAGCAGCGGCTGATTGCCGCGGAAAATCGGGTTGCGATTGACAAGCTCACACTGGCGCGGGTGATCGGATTGCCGAACGGCCAGGATTTCCGGTTGACCGACTCGGTTCCCTACACTTCGCTGGATGGCATTACCCAGGAGCAGGCGCTCCGGCAAGCCCTTTCGACACGACCCGACTACTTGAGCGCCAGGGCGCAGGTGCAATCGGCGGAATTGGCACGTCAGGCTGTCGCCGCGGAGAACTATCCCTCGCTTTCAACGGACACCAACTACGGGGACATCGGCAGTCCCAACTTCGGCAGTTCGCATGGGACTCTTGGTTTCGCTGTCACCCTGAAGATTCCCATTTATCAGGGCAGCCGCGTGCGGGCGGATAAGTTGCAGGCAGATTCAGTGCTGCAACAACGTAAGGCCGAACTCGCCGATATGGAGGGCCAGATCGACGACCAGGTGCGCACGGCCTTCCTCAACCTTAAATCCTCATCTGAACTCGTAAGCGTGGCCGAGAGTAACACCGACCTTGCCAACCAGACCCTGAGCCAGGCACAGGACCGGTTCCGGGCAGGGGTCGCCGACAATCTTGAGGTCGTCCAGGCACAAGAATCCGTGGCTGCGGCGAATCAATCCTACATCAACAGCCTTTACGCTTTTAACCTGGCGAAAATATCTCTTGCGCAGGCCATCGGCATTGCCGAGCAGTCGGCGCTGAAATACCTGGGAGCAAAGTAACTATGGCGGGCACAACAACGACCACCCCCGATTCAGGAAATCCCGGCGAACTCAAATCGAGCGCCACAACCTTGGGTCCAGGCCGCCCTCCGGCGCGACGCGGGAAGCTGGGTCGTAATATCCTGCTGGTAGTGCTCGGGCTCGCGCTGATACTCGTTGCGGTCTTGCTGTATCGCCACTATTCCGCGTGGGAATCCACGGACGATGCGCAGATTGATGGCTATATCTATCCGGTCAGTTCCCGCATTACTGGCTACGTGACCCGTGTAACGGTGGATGACAACCAATTCGTGAAGGCGGGCACTGTGCTGGTGCGACTCGACCCTAAAGACTATGAGGTCGCCCTGGCGAACGCCAATGCGACTCTGGCCAATGATCAGGCCAGCGCCGCGGCTCTACAGACCAACGTTCCCATCACTTCCGTAAACACGTCGAGTGAACTCTCCAGCGCCTCTGCCGACGTGGACAATTTCAAAGCCGGGCTGGTTGCCGCCCAGCGACAGATTGAGGCCGCACAGGCCATGCTTCGGCAAGCGGAAGCCAATGACCTGAAGGCGCAGGATGACGTGAACAGGTTCAAGCCGCTGGCGGCAAAGGATGAGATCCCTCAACTCCAATACACGCAAGCCGTGGAGTCCCAGGCAGCGACGGCGGCCTCGGTGCAAGCGGCAAAGGCATCCGTCGCGGCCGCGGAACAGACGGCCACGCAGGCACGGGCCAAGGTTGCAGAGGCTCAGGCACGATTGCTATCTGCCCAGACCAGGCCGCAGCAGATTTCCGTGCAGCGCTCCCGCGCCGAAGCAGCGGAAGCGGAGACCCAACGCGCCATGGCGGCCTTCGAGCAAGCTCAACTCAACCTGCAATACACCACCATTGTCGCGCCGGTCGACGGGATCGTGGGGCAGAGATCGGTCCAGCCGGGCCAAAACCGTGCTCCCGGCCAGCAATTGATGACCATCGTGCCGCTC
>CAYTMD010000501.1:0-4987 GCA_964438685.1 uncultured Acidobacteriota bacterium | reverse complement strand
GCCAAGCCGGGATGTGTCCTGTTCCATCGCCAGCTTGTCATCGGCGCGATATGATTCCGCCGATTCCCGCCAGGCAAGCTCATTGTCAGTCTTTCCCACGATCTCCGCCGGGTCATTCAACCCCGCATCCATCGCGAAGGCTTTGTTACAGCCTAAATACACAATATTCCTATCCTTCCAGAACACACGTTGGGGAATCGTGTCCAGGATGGATTTAAGCATCTGCCGCGACTGGTACAGTTCCTCCTCCACCCGCTTGCGTTCACTGATGTCACGCGAGACGCCGAAGGTTCCGACGATGTTCCCATTGGGGTCGCGCAGCGGCATCTTCGTGGTCGAGAGCCAGGTCATCTTGCCACCCGGCCAGATTAACTTCTCCTCTTTACCCACTATCGGCTGGCCGGTCCTGATGATCTCCTGCTCATCCCGGTAGAACTCTTTGCCTTGCTCTCCGGGGAGAGTGTCAAAGTCCGTCTTGCCGACCGCTTGGGCAGGGTGGCTTAGCTTTAATTCTTTCGCGAGCGCCAAATTAATCTGGGTAAAGCGGCTCGCGCGATCCTTGAAGTAGATCTTGTCGGGAAGATTATCCATCAGGGTGTGAAGAAGATGCTTTTCCTCAATCAGCGCCTCTTCCGCCCGCTTGCGGGCAGTGATGTCGCGGGCGACCGTCGAAGCACCGGTCACCTTACCGCCGGCGTCCTTGACAGGAGATATGGTGACCGATACATCGATAAGCCCACCATCTCTCTTAACCCTTATAGTCTCGTGGTGCTCAATCCCCTCACCCCGCTTGATTCGAAGGAGGAAATCCGCGAGTTCCCCATGACGCTCCGGAGGGACAAGGAGAGAAAACGGTTTTCCTATCATCTCCGAAGCCGGATAGCCGTAAAGCCTCTCCGCACCCTTGTTCCAACTTTCAATAATGCCATCGGGGCTCTTACCGATGATGGCGTCATCGGAGGATTGCACGATGGAGGCAAGGTAATCATGTGCCTCCTCCACCCGCTGGCGCTCGGCCCGGGTACGCAGAGCTTGGATGCCGTAGGCCAAATCATCGGCCAGTTCCGTGAGAAGGTCCACCTCCGCGAGATCAAAAGCATCCACCTCAACCGCGTAGAGCGTCAGGGCACCCAGGACCGCGTCATCCAAATTGATCGGCAGGGCTATGCTGGATGCATACCCCCGCTTGAGTGCTTCTTCCCGCCACGAAATGACGTTGGGATCCGTCCGGATATCCCGGACTATCACAGGCTTTCCAGCACGAATCGCCGTCCCCGCGGGCCCCCGCCCGCGTTCTGCGTCCGCCCAGGTGCGGCACACTGATTGGAGATACCCATCCTCGAAACCGGCATGGGCTACGGGGCGAATCGACTTCGCTTCATCGTGTTCGCCATAACCCACCCAGGCCATGCGGTAGCCGCCCTCCAACACCAGGATTCCGCAAACCTCCTCCAACAATTGGCGCTCTTCCGCCGCCCGCACCAGGACTTCGTTGCAGTCGCTGATGGTTCGGAGCGCCCGGTTCACCCGCAGCAGTTCCTGCTCCGCCCGCTTGCGTTCGGTAATGACGTCAAATACGGCCACAAAGTGTTCTTTTTTCGGACTATAGACCGCGATCGCGAACCACATTCTCAGGGCAGCAACGTATGTTTCGATGCGCTCGGGTATGCCCGTCAAAGCAACCCTGCCATAGACTTCGAATAATTCCGGGTCAGCCTCTCGTATGCCAGGAATTACTTCGGAAACTCTCCTGCCAATGACATTCTTTAATCCCGTAAGGGTTTCGAACGCATGGTTGACATCAAGGTAGGTAAAATCCTGTGGTTGGTTTTGCTCATAGTGCATCTTGCAGTAGGCGAATCCGTTCAGCATGTTCTCAAATAGGGAACGAAAGTGTTCTTCACTCTCGCGTAGCGCCGCCTCGGCCCGCTTGCGCTCGGTGAGGTCGCGGACAATGCTGAGGACCAGTCTTTCCCCGCCGGCGTCAACCAGTGTTTGCCTTTCTTCCACCGGCACGAGCTGGCCACCTTTCCCCTGCAGGGAATGAAAGTGCAGAACACCACCCACCTCCGACTGCCTTTTGAACCATTCCCGAAGCAGCGAATGGTCCTCGGGAGGATGCAGATCCGCGGCCGTCATGCGGAAAATCTCTTCGTCGCTGTATCCATCCATCTCCATGGCTTTGCGGTTGCGTCCCAGAATGCGCAGGGAGGAAGGCTCAATGACGTAGATGGCATCGGGCGCCGACTCCAGAAGGGCTACGAACTTCTCCTCTTTTTGCTTAAGGACCCGCGTCAAAACGTGGCGCCGATGAAACAGCAGCAGGCCAGCCAGGAGGGTAATAAGGAGGCTAGCGGCAACTCCCTCGGCGATGGCCTGCCGCCGAAAATCTTCCAAGGCTTCGACGCGATCGATCTTGCGCACCAGTCCCCAACCCGTCAGCGGGATTTGCTGCGTCGCTGCCAGCACCGGGGCGCCCCGGTAGCCTTTATACTCCGCAAAGGTCACGCGGCCTTCCGTGGCAAAGCGCGCCGCGATGGGGGCGGTAGAAAGTGGAAACCGCAGGTCGGGAGAACCCGCTCTAACAAAGCGCAGGGGTGAAAAAAAGACGATGTCGTTCCCCTCCCGGCGTACCAGAAGCGTCTCCCCCGTCCGGGTGGGAATGACTTCCCGCGTCACCAGAGGGAAAAGCGTTTGCGAAGCATCCGTAACTATCAATACCGTCCCCAGGTGTTGAGCATCCGGGAGGATTTCGTCCGTTGCCACTGCTCCAGTAAATACGGGGGCAGTGAAACCTATCATGCTCCGGCTTGGTGCGTCGCCCACAAGATCAATCCGCATGTCTCCTGAGCGGGCCGTGGCTCGGCAGATATCCGCAAACAAGGGGTTGAAAGGGATGGACCGTTTTGACTGCCTTACGACTTGCCCGTCCGGATCCAAAACGTAGACTCCAGCGTAGGAGTACCAATTTGAAACTTGCTCCAGAATTGGCAACGATCCCGGCAGGCTGGCGGTGGGGTTTTCCGGCAGCTCCCTTGCCTTGTCAAGAGCAAGCAGGGTGCTGCGGACCAAGGGACGCGCGGCAACCAACTGCGCGTCTCTTTGACGCTCCCTGAGCCAGTCAGAAACCCTTTCCGCCCGATCGCTGGCCATACTGGATTGCCGCGCCCGCCAGGAGATCAGCTCTTGTTGATACGAGCTTGCGATGTGCCAGTATAGGAAGCCCGCCACCGTCACTACCATCAGCATAAAAGCCAGGAGGTAAGCCAAGGCTTCTATGATGCGAAACCGTGGGCGCCCAATCCCCCCGTGGGCTGCGGGTTGGGTTGCACGGAGAAAAGAACGAACAGTTTCAAACGGCGACTTCATGGCATGACTCCTGGCAGGCGCGCACATTTCCCCTGGGCGATCGCACTGGCTTTCTGGAAAGGGCCAACCGCAGGCACACCTGGACCGGGGGCGTGGGAAAGAAAAGCAAGAATGATTGAAATCCTGTCGAGGGTTCGCATGAGAATGGAAAAACTCACATCCCTTAACAAAACCGTGCGAGCAATAGCCCGCTCCGGCCACTTGGACGAAGAGTGACGAAAACGAAACGAGGGTCGGAATCTCATTCAACCGGGTCGGGAATAGAGGAAGCCCGGAGCTATGATAGGCAGAGGTCTGGCTAGGATTGGTTTTCTGCTCTTGCGGCCAAGAGCGCCGAGACCCAGTGATTGGCCATACCAACACGTGACTTTACAGGAAAGACCATCAATCGTCAAGTGTCCTGCAAAGTTACCTTCTTAAATGGCTTGACACGGTGTCATCGGATTTCTAAACGATTCGCCAACCCAATTCGTGAACTGGGAAGCTGCTAGATTCAATCTAAACACTCATGAGCGGACTCCAATGTCCCAATGATCACCGGGGGCTCATCATCATCCTCTTACTTTCCACCCAAGACTTCCCGAATCTTCTTGCGCAACGCCGTGGGCGAAAAGGGTTTCTGGATGAAGGGCGTGTCCTGGCGGAGCACTCCGTGGTGCAACACGGCATCGTCGGTATAGCCGGACATATAGACAACCTTGGTCCCGGGGCGCACAGCGGCCACCTTCCCCGCTACCGCCGGACCCGACATATGCGGCATCACTACGTCGGTGAGCAGCAGGTGGATAGGTCCATCGTAGTTTGCACACATTGCCAGGGCGCTTTCCCCATCCTCCACCTCCAGAACCTTGTATCCCGCCGACACCAGTGCCAGACGAATCAGAGATCGCACCCCTTTCTCATCCTCAACAACCAGAATCGTTTCCGTCCCTGCAGCCGAATCCGTTTCCGTTTTCGCCGACTCCTTCGCCACCGGATAATCGCCAACAAGGGGAAGGTATATTTTGAAGACGGTACCCTGCCCCAGCTCGCTGTACACCCAGATACTCCCTCCCGATTGTTTGACGATCCCGTAAACGGTGGCCAGTCCCAGGCCCGTCCCCTTGCTCTGTTCCTTGGTGGTAAAAAAGGGTTCAAAGATGCGTGCCTTCGTCTCCGGCGTCATGCCCAACCCCGTATCACTGACCGCCAGCATCACGTGGGGACCGGGCTTTACGGTGGGGTGGGTGTTGGCATAAGTCTCATCCAGTTCCACGTTGCTGGTTTCAATCGTGAGATGTCCCCCGGTGGGCATGGCGTCGCGAGCGTTCACGACCAGGTTCATGAGGACTTGTTCGATCTGCCCCGGGTCCGCCTTCACACGCCCCAGTGTGGGGTCTAGATTCGTGTGCAACTTGATGTCTTCCCCGATCAACCTCCCCAGCATTTTATCCAGGTTGGAAACCACCGCGTTCAGGTCAAGCACCTGCGGCGCCAGCACCTGACGGCGGCTGAAGGCCAACAGTTGGCGAGTGAGAGCCGCGGCGCGCTCCCCAGCATGTGAAATTTCTTTCAAATGGCCGCTCGCCTCCGTGTCAGACTGAAGCTTTTCCTGGAGGATCTGGGAATATCCATTGAT
>CAYTMD010000500.1:0-5010 GCA_964438685.1 uncultured Acidobacteriota bacterium | reverse complement strand
GTCCCCCATCGGCCCACTGCCCCCAGCCGAGGCATACCTTACGGAATCGCTGGGGCATAGAACGCTGCCATAGAACGCTGAGTCCGAGGGCGCTATAATGCCGGGCGTGTTCCGATCCCACCCGCCGATGGCAAGGAGGCCCTTTGAAAGATAGAAAAGATCGTCGTTCCTTCCTTGGTGCCTGTCTGGCGGGGAGCGCTCTAGCTGCGCCAGTTGTGGCCGGAACAAGTTCCAAGGCGATCAGTCGTCCGCAAGGCGTCTTCAATGTGCAAGAATTTGGCGCGGCGGCCACCGGCCAGGTCCTGGATACCAAAGCCCTTCAATCCGCCATTGATGCCGCCAGTCAATCCGGTGGGGTGGTCTACTTCCCGCCCGGAACCTATCTGACGGGAACGCTGATTCTCAAGAGTCACGTAACCCTTCATCTCGAAGCAGGAGCAGTGGTGCTGGGCAGCACGAACCTGGCTGACTACCCTCCCATTCAACCGGCGCTACGCAGCTACACGGATGTTTATACCAACCAGAGTCTGATTTACGGCGAGAACCTGGAAGATGTCTCCCTGCAGGGGGGAGGAACGCTCAACGGACAGGGCGCGAGCTTCAAGCGGGTGCAACGCTATGGAAATCGGCCATATCAAATTCGGATGGTAAGCTGCCGCCATGTGCATGTGGCCAACCTCACGCTGCTCGATTCACCCATGTGGGTGCAGCACTACCTGGCGTGCGAAGATGTTTTGATCCAGGGGCTGACGGTTCATAGCCGCTGCAATACCAACAACGATGGCATTGATATCGACGCTTGTGAAAGGGTCCGCATTTCCGGCTGCGAGATCTCATCGGGAGATGATGCCATCGTGCTGAAGAGCACAGTGGACCGCCCGTGCCGCGACGTGACGGTGACCAATTGCGTGCTGAGCAGCGAATGCAACGCATTGAAACTTGGCACGGAAAGTGTCGGGGGATTTGAGAACATTTCCATCACCAACTGCACGGTTCACGACACAAACCTGGCGGGCATCGCCCTGGAAAGCGTTGACGGCGGCGTATTGGAGAACGTGACGGTTTCAAATATTGTGATGCGCAACGTCAAATGCCCCATCTTTCTCTGCTTGGGGAACCGGGCACGGCCTGTCTATGAGGGCGCCCCCAAACCGGGATTGGGCTCATTTCGAAATGTGATGATTTCCGATGTTCAGGCGATAGGTGCGGATGCAGTCGGTTGCGCCATCGTTGGCCTGCCGGAACGCGCCTTGGAGAACATCACCCTGGCCAATATTCGGATCCAATCCCTGGGCGGTGGAACTCCCACCGAGGCCTCACGCACGATTCCGGAGTTACCAGCTCACTATCCCGAATACAAAATGTTTGGAGTGCTGCCCGCTGCTGGGTTTTATTGCCGGCACGTGAAGAATCTGCGGTTGCTCGACATGCAAGTGGCCTTTGCGCACGAGGATTCCCGGCCATCTCTCGTATGTGAGGATGCCGCGGACCTTCACATCTCTGATTTTTCCGCGCCCAACAGCAATCCCGTGATAGTCCTGCGCGACACACGCGACGCTTGGCTGGAGGGCAATCGCGCGCCGCAAGGAAACCAGGTTTACCTTCGGGCGGAAGGCAAGCAGACTGGTAACATTTGTGTCGCCGCTAGTGACCTGCACGCTTCCCGAAAGGCCATTGATCTTGGAACCGGCGTCGCACCGGAGGCAGTTTTTGTAAGCCCTCCCCTGCAACCTTATCAAAGGGAGTAGGGGGAGGCCTCGTGCCTACCCTCTGCATGGGAGTGCATAGGCGCTGGAATAAGGGCCGTTTGCGGGAATGTGACAGCCCGAGTAGCGGGCGAAAGATCGTAGCCCATGGCGCAACTTGTCCCGATGTTTTCGATCGGGGGCCGTGAGTAAACTGGCACCCCACCATGCGCGAGCCCCGCAAGGGGCGAAAGAAATCGCAATTAGAATTATCGGCGTAGTCGTTTTTTGATCGGTTGACGCATAGCGATGGGGATGTAACGTCACCGCAACGATTGCTTCTTTCGCCCCTCTGGGGCTTGGCGAATTGTTTGGCGAACCCTATACCCATAGCTCGCGCTATGGGCTACGATCTTTCGCCCGCTTCCCGGGCTGGCTGCCAACGGCGCTTATCCTGGTACATATGCCCAGGGGGCGGCGCCCCTAATAGAGAGGATCACCTATGCCGCAGTTTATTCTGGCGCTTGATCAGGGAACCACGAGTTCTCGGGCCATTCTGTTTGACCATGATGGCCGCCCGCGGGCATTCGCCAACCAGGAATTCAAGCAGCATTATCCACAACGCGGCTGGGTGGAACACGATGCCACGGAAATCTGGCAATCGCAGCTCGCGGTGGCGAAGAAGGTTCTGGCAGAAGCCCACGCGGACGCCAGGGATCTGGCAGCGATCGGCATCACCAATCAACGCGAGACGGTGCTGTTGTGGGATCGCGCCACGGGTGAGCCTCTGCACAACGCTATCGTGTGGCAATGCCGGCGGACAGCGGAGGTCTGCGATAAGATCCGCGCCGAGGGTTTCGACCAAGTCCTTCGCGAGAAGACCGGCTTGGTGACCGACGCGTATTTTTCCGGAACCAAAATCGCGTGGCTGCTGGAGAACGTTCCCGGCGCACGCGAGCGGGCACAACGCGGCGAACTTGCCTGCGGGACCATCGACACATGGCTGGTGTGGCAACTCACGGGTGGGCGTGTGCACGCGACGGACGTTTCCAATGCCTCCCGGACGTTGCTCTTCAACCTGCACACTCTGGCTTGGGACCCGCAAATCCTGAACTACTTTGCCATTCCCGCGTCACTGCTGCCGGAGGTGAAGCCTTCCAGCGCAATTTTTGGGGAAACGTCGTTATTCGGCGGATCGGTTCCCATTGCCGGGGTGATTGGCGACCAGCAGGCGTCGCTTTTTGGACAGCAGTGTTTCCGGCACGGCATGGTGAAGAATACCTACGGGACTGGCTGCTTCCTGTTGATGAATACCGGCACGGAAATTCCGCATTCGGAGTCAGGGTTGTTGGGAACAGTGGCCTGGGGGCGGAACGGCCGCACGGAATATGCCTTGGAGGGCAGCGTCTTCATCGCTGGGGCGGCCATCCAATGGCTGCGCGATGAAATGAAGCTGATCAACGATGCCGCCGAAAGCGAGGGTTTGGCGAACTCTGTTCCCGACACACACGGAATCTACCTGGTGCCCGCCTTCGTGGGACTTGGCGCACCTCACTGGGACGCTTACGCGCGCGGAACCATTACCGGCATCACGCGAGGGACCAATCGGGCCCACCTGGTGCGTGCCGCGCTGGAGTCCATTGCCTATCAGACGCGTGAAGTCGTTGACGCCATGGCGCGCGACTCCGGGTTGCGAGTGGAGGTTCTGCGCGTGGATGGCGGCGCGTCACGCAATGATTTTCTCTGCCAGTTCCAGGCGGACATTCTGGGGATTCCGGTGGAGCGCCCGTCGACCACGGAATCCACCGCGCTGGGGGCCGCCTACCTGGCAGGTCTCGCCACGGGATTTTGGCAGGATGAGCAGGAACTCGCGGCACATCTTCAGTTGGGCCATCGCTTTGAACCCGCCATGGACGTCTCCCGCCGCGAGGAGTTGTACGCCGGCTGGGAACGCGCCGTGGACCGCGCCAAGGGTTGGGCGAAGTAAGGCGTTGAAATCACGCGCCAAGCAGTGAGCCAGTTCGGCCACCTGCGATTTTCCGCCGCCCATCCCACCAGTTTCCCATGTAGTCGTGTTTCAATGTGCGGTGTGATCCGCGAGGAGCCTGCTGTGCTTGGCATCGCATTGGCGGGTTGGCGACCACACGTCAAAGGGAACACCCGGATTATTTCCGAGTGGCCGACAATCCGGGAGTTGGGCGGTTCGTAAAGGCCGCGGCGTTACTCGCGATCCATCCTACCAAGAGTTATGCCCGCGCAAACTTCCTCGAAGGGGACTTCGGAGGCGTTAGGGGTTGCACATCTGGCCTTTCCCCGGAACAATGAACGGTACCTTATGTTCGAGCAGCCGCTTCCTGTTGTACGCCGTCACCTGCGTGCGGACATAGATAAGGTCTGCGTGCTGCTTGGTTCGGAGCACGTCCATGTGCTTGCGCACCGTCGCTGGTGACTGTTCCTCGGGATTGATATCGATGACGAGAAGGACCTGTAGTCCTAGCAGTTCGGCTTGCGCGAATTGGTACTTTTCCTTGAGGAAGTGTGGCAAGCGATCGGCCCCGCTCCAAGGAGTGGGTTTCACGGAAACACCCAAGGCGTCGTGAACATAGCGTTCGAGTTCGTAGAGTTCGGGAGGTAAGCGTGGTTCCGTCATACCTTTTGCGCGATAACATGCACACTGTTATTGTGCAACATGAGTGTTATGTTAATTATTTTTATTCCCTTGCGATGGGATACTCTCTGCCAAGATTTTGCCGGTTCTTGCCGGCGGTCGATGATGCTCCGACGCCGCAGAAAGCAGGTAGCGCGGAGGTAGCGTAGTTCAGCTTCCTCCGCGGTTCTTAACATGGCAACAACGCTCTCGGACAATCATATACCGGTTAATGCCCAAGGGAAAAGGCAAGTAGCCACGGTTAACATTATTGTGACCGTGGACTTTTCTCATGCCCGCTACAATTGAATGCAAGTCCATGACCCATCGAAGAACCCACAGCCAGAACTGCATTGACTGTGGCTACCCGCTACCCGCTCCGGACATCGTACTTCTTATACTTCAAGTCCCTTCAGGAAACCGCAGACCCCCAAGGAGTGGGACTGTCACCGCGTCTTCATCACGCACATATAATCTCGTTAGGCTGGCGCGGGGCGAGCGTGGCCCTGCGATTTGCTGCGAATCAAGCCAGCCGGCTCATGGTCAAGACGGAGGGATCGTTCAGATCATAGGATGGGAAGCTGGCCGTGGCCGGGCTCGAAATGGCGACCGTAGATCGGGAGCGTCGGCAAGCATGATGAGAGACGTGAATCGCAGAGCTGGGCTCGCTCTGCGCCA
>CAYTMD010000499.1:0-5024 GCA_964438685.1 uncultured Acidobacteriota bacterium | reverse complement strand
AAAACATCGGGACAAGTTACGCCGTGGGCTACGGTCTTCCGGCCCTCCGGGCCTGTGAGGAGAGCACATCAATTCAGGCGGAAGCCTTAGGTTAACGCCTATGGGCCGTTGGCCTGGGCTAAATTAGTGCGCCCCGTTGGGGTTCGCTCAGGACCGACGCAACGTCAAAGTGGCGGCGGGGCTAAACCCAGGTCCGGCCAAATCCGTCATGAGAAATCCGGGCTAGGCGCCACGGACTGCTACTGAAAACTGATGACTGAGAACTGATAACAGAAGACTGGTAACGTGTTCCGGGCAAAACACTATTTTACGCGGGATGACTTATCAAAGCCGGCGAGTGTGGCGAGAACTACACGGCCGACAATCGTCAGACTCAGCGGGCTGCAATGCTCCACCGTATCTTTCGCCGTATGCCAGTAGCCGTCGTCGGGGTTGAAGTCGATCAGGTCCACCGCCGCCACTCCGGCGTTCACAAAAGGAACGTGGTCGTCACCAACACTGGCCGGGGAATCCAGAAAGTATTTCGCATACCCGAGGCTGTGGGCGGCAGCGAACACGGCGTCCGTCAACCACGGTGTGGACCCCGCTTCGCGGTGGATTTCCAAGTGGGAGTCACCAATCATATCCACCAGGATCATCGCATGGATTCGGCCGAGTTCGCCCCCGGAAGCAAGTTTTTGCACCAAATGCCGACTGCCGTAAACGCTGTCGGTCTCCGTCCACTCGCGCACCGCTTCTTCCCCGTCAAAGAAGACCAGCCAGTAGGTCAATGCATGCTTGCTCCCTTGCAAAGCGCGCGCCAATTCCAGGAGCAAGGCAGCGCTGGACGCACCATCATTCGCGCCCACAAAACGGAAATTGTCAAAGCGCTTGGTGTCGTAGTGACCCGCGACCATCACAATCTTGGACTGGGTTCCGGGGAACTTGGCGATGAGGTTGGTCATCGGCATGGCGCCAAGGGGGGTGGAGGCGGTAAAGGAGTCCTCTTCCACCTGGGCGCCGGTCAGCTTGAGTTGCGCGATCATCCAGCGCCGGGCCTCGGCCAAGGGCGCCGATCCCGCCGGGCGTGGACCATATCTGACCAGGTGCTTCAAATCTGCGAACGCGCGCCCACCATTGAACGTTGGGCCCGGCGTCTGAGCATGAAGTCCACACGGAGCGGCAAGGAGGAGCAGTACGAGCGCAGCGCGGACCTGTTTTGTAGGTCCGCAGCTTTTCAGTGACCTAAGGAGACGAATCGCGGACCGAAAAAACAGGTCTGCGTTGCAATACCTTAGATTCTTGTCTTTTTGGCAAACATTTTTGAGTCTTTGTTGAAAGTGGAAGGTAGAGAGAAGAGACCCCTCATCCGCTTCGTACCTCAGCACCTTCTCCCCTGGGAGAAGGTAGGTTGTTAAACTGCCCTCTCCAAGGGGAGAGGGCGATGGCCATGCGCCGCCCGGTGAGGAGTCTCTTCGTCCGCTCACGAAGATTTGGTTCTGGCTCCGCTGAGCTGCGCTACGTTTGCATCGCTCCAAAGCTTCGCTCCGCCTAGGCTTCGGCATTTTTCGATTTCCGTTTTTTCCTCAGGTAAACGAGCCAGGAAAGTCCTATGCTCAAGAAGTAAAGGCCGACGAGGGGGATCCAAACCACAAAGATGCTCGCCATATCATTACTGGGGACAATGCCCAGGGCAATGACCGCCGTCAGCAGGACCGCATAGCGGAAGTTCTTCAAAAGGAATTTGGGCGTGACAATGCCAAAGATCGAGAGCAGCAGAATCACCACCGGCAATTCGAAAACTACGCCCACCGAAACTACGAGAGAAATCGCCAGGTCCCAGTATTCGTTGACGGTCACCATGGGCTGGAATTGATTGGCAAACTCCAACAGAAAACGGAATACCTTGGGCAAAGCCAGCTTGTAGGCGAAGAAGCCGCCCGACATGAACAGGCCGCTGGTCAGCATGACAAAAGGCCAAATATATTTCTTCTCGTTGCGGTAAAGTCCGGGCGATACAAACAGCCAGAGCTGAAACAGGATGTAGGGCGAGGCAAGGAAAATCCCGCCCATGATGGATAGTTTGATGTAAAGATTGAAAGGATCTACGGGATTGGTGTAGACGAGCTTTGCTGGCAAGTGCAGCGCGCTCAGGGTATCGGTGAGCGGCTTTGCCATGTAGGCATAAATGACTTTGTGATACCAGAAGCAGACACCGGTGGTGATGAAGATTGAGTAGATACTGTGCAGCAGCCTGACTCTTAGTTCCTCAAGATGCTCAAGGAACGACATCTGCTTGCCGCTCAGTTCCACTTCCTCAGGGTCGGGGTCCGGTTTCGTCGGGGGTGGGTTCGGGATCGTGATGCCCATAGGTGGAGGTCGTGTCAGGACTGCTCTCGGGTAAGCGGTCCAAATTCTTAATTTCCTCTTCCAGTGAATTCCTTAGCTCGTTTGACGCGCGCCGCAACTCTCCCAAACCCTTGCCCAGGGTGCGAGCGATTTCCGGCACTTTCTTGGGGCCAAATAGGAGGTAAGCAACAAAAAGGAAGAACCCGACTTCAAAAAAACCGCCGCTAAACAATGTGCGCCTCCACTGCGATAATAGGTAAACACCGAGGTGTTGTCAAGGTTAACCGCACTGAAGGTCTGCAGTCCTCAGTTTTCAGTCGTCAGTAACTTCCCCGAAGCAGGGGGCAAACTTGAACGCAGCGACGCCATTCTGGCGGCCCAATGCCGCCTGGAGGCCAACACTCCACCTGAAATCAGGAAATTGATTTCGCTTGGCGGGGATATTCCTCGAAACCTTGCGCCCTGATTCTGCATCCTATGATCGGGGTGCGTGTAAGGCCGTATTTTCGCCACAACCCTCTATGATATACTCCCTTAGCAGGGTGAGGAGCTGCAAATTCATGAAACAAGCACGCCGAGTGGTTTGGTTTATACTGTCTACGGTCCTACTTTGTGCGCTGCTCGGAGGCATCTACGGCCGTCAGGTTGAGGCCACGACTGGAAACGATGACTCCGACGTAAAAGCGAGCTTGAACGCCTTCACCCGCGTGTACGACCTCGTGGAACAGAATTACGCCGACCCCGTTGATCCCGACCAGGCAATTTATGGCCCTCCCAATGGCAATACCGGAGCCATTCCCGCAGCCCTGCGAACCCTGGACCCGCACTCAAATTTCTTTGACCCCCGCGCCTTCGCCCTGCTCCGTGAAGACCAGGAGGGCAAGTACTACGGCGTGGGCATGTCCATCCAAGCGCGTCCCGGCAAGATGGGCAAGCTGGTCACCATCGTGGTGGCCCCCATTCCCGGTTCACCGGCCTTTCGCGCCGGACTGCGGCCCGGCGACATGGTGGCAAAGGTCGATGGCAAGTCCACCGACGGATTGAACACTTCGCAGGTGGCGGAATTGCTCAAAGGCCCCAAGGGCACGCAGGTTCATGTGACCATCATCCGCGAGGGTTATACCGAACCGCTGGAAATCAATATCACCCGCGATGAAATTTCCCAGCGCAGCGTGGATGACGGATTCATGATTCGTCCCGGCATCGCCTACATCCACATCAGCAAATTCAACGAGAATACCAACGACGAGCTCAGTGAATCTCTGCGCAAAGTGGGCGAAAAGAATTTGCAGGGATTGGTCCTTGACCTTCGCGGAAACCCCGGCGGACTGCTTCAGGAAGCGGTGGAGGTATGCGACCACTTCCTGGAAAAAAGCCAATTGATTGTTTACCACTCGGGACGCAATTCCAAGGAGAAGCGCTATTACGCCACGCGCGGCGACGATGGCAATGAATATCCCATTGTTGTCCTCATCAACCGCATGTCAGCGAGCGCGGCGGAAATCGTGACCGGCGCTCTTCAGGATCACGATCGCGCGCTGGTGATGGGTGAACCCAGCTTCGGCAAGGGCCTGGTGCAAACGGTGTATCAGATGAGCGAACACACCGGCCTGGCACTCACCACGGCGCACTATTACACTCCCAGCGGACGGCTAATCCAGCGCGATTATGAGAACGTGTCCCTTTACGACTATTACTACCACCCCGACCACTCCAAGACCAACCACTCCGAGGTCAGGCTGACCGACGGTGGACGTGAGGTTTACGGGGGCGGCGGAATCACCCCGGACGTCGCTTTTGCCGACCCCAAGCTGACGCCATCGCAGGAAATGCTGCTCCAGCACAGCGCCTTCTTCAATTTCAGCAAGTACTACCTGGGAATTCACAAGAGTATCGCCAAGGATTTCACGGTGGATGACGCCGTTCTGACTGAATTCAAACAGTTCCTGGAGAAAGAAAAGATTTCCTTCTCCGACCAGAACATGAAAGACAACATGGACTTCATCAAGAACCGCATTAACATCCAGTTGGTAGGCTCGATCTTCGGCGAAAACGAAGCTGACAGAATCAGCATCGCCAACGATCCGCTGGTCCTGAAGGCCATGGATAGCATGCCGCAAGCCCGGGAATTGATGGCAAAAGCCAAGCATTATCTTGCCAGCAAGGCCCCGAGGTAGGATTCTACCAGGCCCGGGACGCAGGACTTCCCGGGCTTGGGCCCACCATCAGTCGCAAAGGCTACTTCTTGCCCTGCGCCTTCCTTACCAGATACAAAACCAATTGGATCACAAGGGGAATGGGGAAAAAGACGACATGTACCCAAATGGGGGGGCGCCACCCGGATTTCTGGCGCTCTTCCTGGGCAGCGTCTTTGGCTTGAAAGACCAACATCGCCGCGTACTTGGCAAAATCCACCGCGCACTTTTCACACTTTCCACCCTGCGATTGGACGTGCTTGCAGGAGGGACAAGTGTACCGAAGGGGTGTATGGCATCGGGTGCAGTAGGTAATAGTGTCCGAATTGTCCGTCTTACACTTAGGGCATTGCATAATAAAGACTTAAGCCCAAGAAAAATGGGCCTTTATACCTTACAGGGCTCTTTCATGGATTATACAGGGTTGTCAAGTAAATGGAAGGCGAATGGTGGACGCGAAGGGATTCGAACCCTCGACCTCAGCGTTGCGAACGCCGCGCT
>CAYTMD010000498.1:0-5029 GCA_964438685.1 uncultured Acidobacteriota bacterium | reverse complement strand
ACCGGCCGTAAGTCCAGTCCATCGATCCGGCGAATGGGAGTCCGTTTGACAGTGCCGGACGCCGCCTTTACACTGACGGGAGCGGGTGTTCGCCGAATCCGCGGGGAGAATTGGCCATGGCTATTCAACTCAAGCCCGAACAGGAACATCGCATTGCGGAAGCAATACGCTCCGGCGCTTATCAAAGCCCCGACGATGTGATCGACCGGGCGCTCGAAATGCTGCACGAGCGCGATGAATGGCTGATGGCCAACCGGCAGACCGTGGACTCCAGGATTCGCAGGGGAATGGAAGAACTGAACCGTGGCGAAGGAATTCCCGAGGACCAACTGGACGCGCACCTTACCCACCTGAAAGCTCAACCGGAATGACTCGACGATATGTCTTGGCGCCGCTGGCAGCCCGCGATCTGGTGCAAATCTGGCGTTACATTAAACGGGAAGTCAGCCAGGAAGCAGCCGACCGGGTTGAATCGGTTATTCGATCCAAATTTGTTTACCTGGCAAGCTTTCCCGACGCGGGCCACTGGCGGCCTGATTTGACGTCACAACCGGTGCGTTTCTTTTCTGTATACTCCTACCTGATTGTTTACCGGCCTGAAACCGTGCCCCTGCAAGTGGTCACTATCCTCCACGGCAGCCGTGATGTGGCAGGAATATTGAGTGACGGGCTCTAGAAACAAGTACGGGGGGGTGCTGAATACCGATGACTGATAACTGAAAACTGACCTCGAAGCATCAGTTCTAAGTTTAGAGCTGTTCCCTACCCCGCGCGTGCCACTACCAGCCACGGCATGAGGACACACACCCCAAACAGCATTTCACCACGGAGGCCACAGAGGTCACGGAGGACACACGGAGAGAAAATCTCGGCCCGACTGCATTGGGGACGCTAATCTCCGGCCTCGCAAGTGTGTGTATTTTTCTCTGTGGTCTCTGTGCGCTCTGTGGTGCAGGCCTTCTTAAAGGTCACGGATTAACACGGATCCTCACGGATCAAGACAAAGGCTTTATCTGTGAAAATCCGTGCTCATCCGTGGCTCTGAGTAATGGTGGCTTTGGCGGGTCGGCGGCCGTCGGTCCGGCAAAGTCCGCGAAAAGGCTGTCCCCCCTGCCCCACGACAGCAGCGCAACTGGCAGCGCCGGCGGCCAATCCTGGTGTGATACACTCCCCCTATATCGGCTATCGGCAGTTGGGGCGAGAAATTGAAAATGTTTCCGGACACGGGAAACCGCATAACTCAAAACGGCGGGCAAGGCGAGATACTGCGCGGGGCACCGAAATGACTCGATGCTCAACTCTTCTGAATTGGGTGCAGGGCGGACGGGAGTTTCGGCCGGGGTTCGCCAGGAACCAGCCGCAGGGATGAGCGTGCCAATCCCCCCCCCGGCGAGGCACACTTACGCATTTCGGTTATCGACCGCTTCGGTTGAGAAGATGAATCAATTTGCGGATTTCGAATGTCGCAGCTCACCAATCCAAAATCGAGGGCAACATGACGAGACGCGAAATGTTCGGGCTCATGGGGAACTCGGCGATTACCGGCGCGCTTGCCAGTCTGCCGGGTGGGAACGCTTCGGGCAAACCACTGCATCAGGCACCGTCACCTTCGGCGCCAGTCCTATTGCCGGGAACCGAACCGTTAACGAGGGAGGGCGATCTCGCCGCCCAGATGGTGGAAGGCATCCACCGCTATTTGGCCAGGCAAACAGCCGCCTCGGTGGAAAAACGCGAGGCGCACTGGCATCGCAATTACTCCTCAAGAGCCGCCTACGAAGCGTCCGTGGCCCCACAGCGGGAACGATTTCGCCAGATTATCGGGCTAATTGACCCACGCGTCCCCTTTTCCGCCCCGGAACTTGAGATCACGGTGGGTGGACCGTCCCTGGTAGCCGCGGGCGATGGGGACAAGGTTTTGAGCGTGCGCTGGCCTGTATTGGAAGGCGTTGACGCGGAAGGACTTCTACTCGAACCGGCGGGCATCCCCCTAGCCCGGGTGGTGGCTCTGCCCGACGCCGATTGGTCGCCGGAAATGCTCGCGGGCCTCGCGCCGGGGGTTCCCGCGGAGGCCCAGTTTGCGCGGAGGCTGGCTGAGCAAGGCTGCCTGGTTCTGATTCCCACCCTCATCAACCGCGCCTGCACGTGGTCCGGCAATGAGAAAATCGGCAAAATGACGAACGAGACGCATCGAGAGTATATCTACCGCATGACGTTCGAGATCGGGCGGCACATCATTGGATATGAAGTGCAAAAGGTGCTCGCCGCAGTGGACTGGTTCTCGCGATGCCAGCCGGGACGACCGATCGGCGTAATGGGTTACGGCGAAGGCGGTCTGTTGGCACTCTACAGCGCCGCCGCCGACACTCGAATTGAGGCCGCCTGCGTCAGTGGATACTTCCAGACAAGAGAAGCCGTGTGGCAGGAACCCGTGTATCGAAACGTGTGGTGCCTGCTTGAAGCCTTCGGCGACGCGGAGCTGGCAGGACTTATTGTCCCTCGCAGCCTGACGGTTGAGGCTTCGCACGGATTAGCGGACTATATCCCACTATCCACAATCGACGGCCGGTTGGATTCCGCTGCGCCCGGCCGTCTCGTGAGCCCAAAGCTCTCCGACGTGCAAGCCGAAGTAAAACGCGCTGAACCCTTCTTTGAAAAACTGGGAGTGGCCGAACACTTGCGTTGCATTGTGAGCGGCGATGGGCAGGGAGAGCCAGGATCGGCGGAAGCGCTGGAGACGTTTCTGAAAGGGCTCGGCGCACGCGGCAGTTTGAAACCAAGCGGACGAGAGCCGCATGAAATGCGGGTGGGGTTCGATCCCGATGCACGTCTGCACCGGCAGTTCAATCAACTGGTCAACTTCACGCAACGAGTGGTGAGGCAGTGTGAATCAGTGCGCGAGAAATTTTGGGCGAAGGCCGATGACTCTTCCATCGAGAAGTGGCAGCAATCTACGGATTACTACCGGCGTTATCTTTGGGAAGAATGTTTCGGCAAGCTGCCAGCGCCTTCCGAACCGCTGGCTCCGCAGACCCGGAAGATCTATGACGAAATAACCTGGGCAGGCTACGAAGTGTTGATTCCGCTCTGGCCTGAGGTCTTCGCCTACGGCATTCTGCTGCTTCCGAAAAGCATGAGAGAGGGCGAACGCCGGCCCGTTGTCGTGTGCCAGCATGGTTCCGAGGGGCGTCCGCAGCACCTCATCCAACCCGACAACGTTCCCGCCTTGGGCTACTACCGCCGCTATGCCGCCGATCTCGCCGACCACGGATTCATCGTGTACTGCCCCCAGAATCCCTACATAGGGCATCAGACTTTTCAGATACTCCAACGGCTGGCTAATCCGCTAAAGCTCTCACTGTTCTCTTTCATCCTCAGTCAACACGAACGGACGCTCGATTGGCTTACGACCCTGCCCTATGTCGATGCGAGCCGCATTGGATTTTACGGTCTCTCCTATGGGGGCAAGACCGCCGCGCGCGTTCCACCGATACTCGAGAGATATGCGCTCTCAATCTGTTCCGCCGATTTCAATGAAGGGGTATGGGAGATCTGCCGGGACGATGTCCCTTGGACCTTCTTGTTTGATGAGGAATACTCGATCCTGACGTTTAACCTTGGGAACACGTTCAACTACAGTGAAATGGCCAATTTGATGACGCCGCGCCCGTACATGGTGGAACGTGGGCATGACGACGGCCCCGGGCTGGATCCCTGGGTGGCATACGAGTATGCGAAGGTTCAGCGCCACTACGACAAGATGGGGTTATCGGAACGGACAGGCATCGAATACTTCAACGGCGGGCACACTCTCCACGGAGTTGGGACGTTCGAATTCCTCCACCATTTCCTCGACTGGGGTGAGCCGCAGTAAGGCGCAAGCGCGGCTACGCCCAATCGCGGTCCCGGTGAATTCCCTTCTCCAGCATTTCCTGAACCAGCGCGACGTCGTCACGAATCTGCCAGTCAAACATACCCACGGCAAGAAAATCACCACCGTGCTCGAACGCCAAGCGGAAACCTTCCGCGGGTTTCACTCGGCCCGCGCCCAGGACTTTGAAGGCGATCCAAGGCTTTTTGATCGACCGCATGAAGATGCCGACTTCCGCTGCCTCACTGCAGTAGTAGTTCACCCGATTGATCGTAACCATGTAGAAGTCCGGATCAATTCTGGCCTGAACGCAGGCACGCGCGGTATCGAGCATGTGAGCTCCAATACCTGCCATGATTCCAACCTTCTTAAAACCTTCCACAATCTCGCCGATCTCGTCGACCTTTCCCGCTTTCACGAGCCCATCCGCGACGCCGCCATGAAGATAAACGGCAATAGCGCCATTGTCGCGGGCGCGCTTGGAGTTTTCCACCGGGGAACCCTGCTCAGGCGCGGAGGTGGCAATCCATTGAAGCTTCCCGCCGCGCTCCTTCCGATGCATATTGTAATGACTAATGATACGGTCGTCCGCGCGCATCAGGAGCGTGTTGATCCCATTTTGTTCCGCCACCATCAAGGTCTCCAGGATCTTGGGTGTGTCGAAATACTGCTTCATGAAGTCGGCTTGATAGACGAGTTCTCCGGCGTGGGCGATTCCTGAAACCGGGTCCCCACCAATAATCAGACGGGAAACCTCATATTTGCCGAACTTCCCACGTTGGAGGCCCTTAACTGGTCCTTTGGCAATCGCTTCCTGTGCGGGCGCCATCATGTGTGCCATCAATGCTTTATGTTCATAGCTAATTCCCCCCACCAGAGCGGCAGAGGCTCCCAGTGAATTCTTCAGCAAGTCGCGGCGGCCGAATGTTCTCATTTTTAAATCCCTTCAAATCAATGCGTTATAGATTAGGTGGATAATACCCAACCCAACTCACCTACGTGTTATGGGCAGGCAATTCGATGGCCGTTATGAGCAGCTTTTCAGTGTGTGATGGGGTGAAGGGGGGGAGAACCGGGGGCCGCCGTTCCAGCAGCCCCCGAAAACCTCTTATTGACCCGGCCCTGAAGGAATGCTACGCGGCGGCATAGCTCACATCCTTA
>CAYTMD010000497.1:0-5030 GCA_964438685.1 uncultured Acidobacteriota bacterium | reverse complement strand
AATCTTACCCACTTGGCGCCCGATCCGACCGAAGCCAATGATGCCCATAGTCTTGTCCTGCAACTCGATGAGGGGCATTTTCCAAAAGCTGAAGTCTGGAAACCTGGACCACTCTCCCGCGTGAGTCGCGGCGCTGTTAAGGGCAACATGATGGCAGAGTTCCAAGAGCAGCGCGAAAACGAACTGGCCCACCGAGGCGTTGGCATAGCCGGGAACGTTAGTGACGGTAACGTTGAGCTCACGCGCCGCCTCCAAATCGATCCCGTCGTACCCCGTAAATACCGCGCCGACGTAACGGAGTTGCTTGAGTTCCCTCAGAATTTGTGCCGACAAGGGCACTCGGGTAGTCAGCACGGCCTCAGCCCCGTGCGCCCGCGGAACCACGGCATCTTCCGGAGTTCGATCAAAAACTTCCAAATCCCCCAAGCTTTGCAGTGGCTCCCAACTGAGGTCGCCGGGATTTGCTGCGTGGCCGTCAAGAATGACAATCCTCATGGACCCCTCCGGTAAGACGCGTGTAAACGGGAATTCCTATTTTAACTTGTCAATCAACTCGTGCCATACGCCTCACCGCGCGTCAAGGGCGACGGCCGTTCGAGTTTTCAGCATTTCCAACTGCGGTTATTGATAGGGCTGCAACTTCGCTTCAATCCGGTCGTGAATCCAATGCGGATCCCACCATTCCACAGGGTTCACCGGAATTCCATCCAGCAGCATGGTGAAATGCAGGTGGTCGCCGCCGGCCAGTCCGGTGCGGCCGCTGCGACCGATCTCCTGCTCGCGTTTCACCGTATCGCCCTCTTTAACCCCGATGGAACTCAGGTGACCGTAAAGACTCTGGATGCCGCAGCCGTGATCGATGACCACCGCGTTTCCGAAGATTCCGAAGAATCCTGCAAACACCACGATGCCATCATTGGCTGCGCGCACCGGCATGTGCTCCGAGGCTGCCAGGTCAAAACCCAGGTGGGTCTGATGGTCCACCGGTTGGCCGCCATAGATGTAGGTGCGGTAATCGGCGAAGCTGGCTTCCGTCTTGGCTGCCAGGCGCAGGAACGGTCCCTTCCACAAAAATGTTGGCGATGTGCGCTGCGAAAAAGCCACCAGCTTATGTGCGTCTTCCTGTCGCAGCGTGCCGTTGATGAACAAGAAGTTCTTGATCAGGCTTCCCTGGTCTTGCAGTTCGGGCATCTGGCTCATGATGGGCGGAACAACATTTTCCAGGAATTTCCCGCCCTGAATCTTGTCCAGGTCGAGAGTGTCAGAATGGAATTTCTTGGGGAAGACTTTGTAATTGAAGCTGGCCACCGTTTCGTTACCCGCATCGTCGCGGGCCACAATGTGGGGAACGGTGGAAGGATCGGTATCGTACGCATAAGCGAAAAGGCATATGCGGGTTTCCGGTTGGGATTCCTTCATCGGGAAGCTGGGAAAGAAGTTGCCGCCCACCTGGACGCCGGACTCCGCGGTTCCCGGTGAAACCCTGAAGACCGCCATATCGCAGCCGCCCTGATTGATGTAATGCTGCGTTGACAGCACTTCGATCTGCGGAGCGGCGAACCGCACCGGCAGGTCCAGCGTCATCTCGCTGCGCCCTCCCCGGAAGAAGCGCCCCCAGGAATCATTGCGTGCCGAGATGCGTATAGTGGCGCGTCCTTCTTTCAGTTCCGGAATTACCTCGCGGCCCACCAGCACATTCCAGGAGGTGGAACTCACCGGGCCGGCGGACCAGAATTTCCACCACCGGTGGGGACGCGCGGAAATAACCATATTGGACTGGTGGATGACCTTGTCATCCTGGACAACTTCCAGCGTAAGTGATTTAAGGTTGTGTTTCGCGTCGCTGGCCTCCACGACGAGTTCGGCTTTCCGGCCCAGACCTTTGGGTGGCTTCTGCACGCTGATCGCAGGCGCCTGCTGGCTGGCAACCTTGGTTACGACGACCGCTAGGATTGCCGCCAAAATGATGAGGAAAAAGACCAGAGCCGCTGCCACGCCGCTTTCCGACTTGCCGCGAAGTTTAAACAAAAGCACCCTCCAAAGAATCGAAATGCGAAACTCGAAAATCGAAACTCGGGCCGAGTTTGGATTTTCGAGCTTCGTCCGTGGAATTTGCCTCAGTAAGCAGGCTTGATAACTTGAATGCGCAGGCTACGAAAGTCCACGCGGTTGGTATGACTTTCCAGGCCGATGTACCCTTGGTTGTGAACCCTGCTGAGAGGACGCTTCTCGGAAAAAACAAACGCCGGATCATCGAAGTCAATTTTATGAATGCGATTCCCGTTCAGGAATACCGTCAGGTGCCGGCCGATGCAGGTGATTTCCACGTCGTTCCATTCACCCGCTTTCCGCCCGACGCTGTAAAGAGGAATCACGGCGCCGTAAATCGCGCCCGTGCTGTGGAGGTCCGTGAGCTGCCCGGCATCGTCCAGGAGGGCCATTTTCAGGCCCGTGAAGGCGGGATCACCCTGCTCGGCGGAGCGCAAATAGATGCCGCTGACAGCGCCTTTGGTGACGCGGTACTCGAGGTGCAAAACGAAGTCCGCATAGCGCTGGTCGGATCGCAGCCAGCCGCCCTTGCCCTCGGTCCAGAGAATTCCGTCTTCGGCGTGCCAGTCCTGCTGGCCCATCATGTGCCAGCCTGTCAAATCCTGCCCATTAAAAAGCGGGGCATCACTCGCGTCACCAACATCCTGAGCCCAAGACGCAAGCGCAAACACAAGCGATAAAACCAGGAACCAAGCGAGTTTCCTGAACATCCCCGGCAACACTCCCCAATGATTGGCTCTATACGTTGAGCCTGTGATACAAGATACTCGAAACCACCGTGTTTTAACAAATTGAATTGGAGTCATGGTAATAATGCTCAAACTTACTGTCCAATTGCTTCGCCACACCGAGCGCCGCAAATTGGCGGAGTACCTGAAGATTTACCAGCGCAGCTTCAATCCCGATGAGCGCGTCAGTCCGCAAATATTGCGGCGCGTGATCGTTCCCTCACCCGCCCGCGTGAATCCCGTGCATTTGTTCGCCGGCTATCTGGGAGACCGTATGGTGGGTGGCGCCTGCACCCTGGTTCTGCCGGCATTCAGCGTCGTGTTTGGAAGCTACATCTTTGTTGATCCCGAACTCCGCGGCCAGGGCTTGGGGGTGCGAATTCTGCGCCAGGTTCTGCACCATGAGCGCCGCGGCCCCCAGGGGTGGAACTATCGCTTCTATGGAGAAGTTACCGCCGCTTCCGGTGACCCCTGGCATACCGCGATGGCCAAAGCCGGGTTCCGTTTCTTCCCTGCCCTGTGGCCGCTGGCCTCCTATCACCAATCCGGCAAAATCGTGGCAGGCAAACTTTGCTATTTTCCTTATCGGAGTGAACCCCCGCGGCGGTTCTCTCAACCTGCCCTGCTGATGTATATCCATGCCTTGTTTTATGGTCCGGATTCGACACATCGATACTTGCTTCCACGTCTGAAGCGCTTCGTAGCTTTGGACGCATAATTCGTTGCTGGGGTTACTTAGGGCAATCGGCCCATCTGAACGCCTGCCCAACGTGTAGCCCTTTGCTTTCATCAACAATGAGGCATCGCAGGATGGAGGGGGTTGCTTTTGTTGAACACTTAGCCTGGATTTCTCATGATGGTTTCGTAAAGGCGGTGTTTCCGCCCCGCCGTAATGTGGCTTTTCTGATTCTTTACGCATCCCGCCCTCGCGAACAGTGTGTGCGGGCGCACCGAGCCCAATCTGGGAGTGCGGCGACCGGTCCCCGCTTTTTCGCGCGCTAACTCGTCAGCGCGTCAGGCTTCACCGCAACCAGTTGCGGTGAGGGAAAGCGGCGACGAGTCGCCGAACTCCCATAGGTCCCTCCGCGTGCCGTGATGAAAAATCATGGCTAACTTACTTATTTTCAACAACTCATCCACAAAATACCGTAAGTCGTTTGTTTTCATAAACTCATTGGGAGCACTTTTTTTGCCCCTTTGTTTTCAACATACTATTGGGAGCAACCTTCATTTTTAACATCTTTTTTTTCGCCGTCCATTGTTTTCAATAACTTATTGGGAGCACTTTTTTTGGCTCTTTGTTATCAATAGGTTATTGGGGCCGATTTTCATTTTTGACCACTCTCGGTGTGTGTGCCCCTTCGCCTGATTTCGTGGACAAATTGGCACTTCGCTGGTCCCGCCGCGGCCCTGCTTGCCTTTCCGCCATCAGACCTTGCCTGCCTCCCGTCGCGGATGACCCGTCATTGCTCTCGCTGGTGGGGCAGCGCTTCTGCCTCCCCAGGTGCGCAATTCCACCCGGGCACAGCTCTCCGTTTCATGTCCCTGCATGGTGGCAGCCATAGCCTAGTGCGATTTCTTCGCTTTTCCTACCGGTAGGAATAATCGCGTCGAATTCTCCTCGTCGGCCGCGCCTTTCTCACCAGATGCCGGGAGCTTGCCTGAATTTCTCACCGCGGCTTGGAAGGGCGGCGTCCAAAATAGTGAAGAATTCCGGTTAGAGTTTGCGGTGAAACCGATTCACGTCAAATTTTCAACTCCCTTATTTTCAGCCAACCGCAGGGATGTCCCTTCATTTTGCAAGGATATAACTGCTACTCGAGAGAGAATGCCATGCTCGCCGCCGGAACAAACCTTCTGGACAACCTCTCTCGACAAATGAGCTGGACGAAACAACCAGACATGCCTCCAACGCGCGCTTGGCGCGGACGATGGGTTTCTCGTAAGAGAGGCCACCAACCGCCGCCACCGAGTCGTCGCGGGGATTAAATTTCATGTCGCCCTCTGACTCGCGCACAGCCAGGGGCAGAAGCTCATAACGCCCGTGCAGGTCCAAATCCGTGAGCTTTTTCCCCACCCAGGGCATGCCCTCGGCCACCGCAATTTCCCCTTACACTTCGGCTCTTTTCCTGGTTCTCTGAAGTTCTTGCCACATCATCCGAAACTCCCCCAAGAATTGCGATTCCCCTCCCCTGGGGCCAATACTGTTCACTTAATAGATTTCAGGGCTTTAGGTGGTAATTGGTTACAGGG
>CAYTMD010000496.1:0-5055 GCA_964438685.1 uncultured Acidobacteriota bacterium | reverse complement strand
GCCGCACTCCAAGACGCCTGCGGCGAAGACTGCGGCAGCGGCTGCTACCGCACTCCATCAAGGCCGTCTTCGTCCGCATGAAACGGGGCCTGATGCAACAGGTTCGCGCTCCTCCCTTTTATCCTTCAGCCTTTACCCTTTACCCTTACCGCACCGCCCCCGCATTTTCCGCTTGACAAACTAATCGACTCGTACTAATTAATTAGTATGAGAACAAAGAGCCGCACTCTTACCGAGCAGGAACTCGAAATTATGAAGGTGGTCTGGGAGCTTCAGACCGCCACTGTGCGCGATGTTTACGAGGCGCTGCTGCGCCGGCGCAAGATTGCGTACACCACCGTTATGACCATGATGAACATCCTGGAAGAGAAGGGCTACCTGAAGAAGAGCGCCGAGGACAAGGCGCACGTCTACCGGCCCGCCCATGCCAAGGGTAAAGTCATCCAGGCCATGGTGCAGGAATTCGTCAACCGCGTTTTCAACGGCTCGGCCGAGCCGCTGCTGGTCCAACTGGTGAAAGACCGCCACCTTTCGCCCAAGGATCTGGAGAAGATCGCACGCACCATCAAGGAGAGCTCATGAGCCCCCCACTCTGGTTTACCAACTTTCTTTGCTACTGCCTCCAGGTCATTCTGTTGGTCATGGTGGGCACGGCGCTTCCCGCGTTGTTTCGCCTCCGCATGCCGCGCGTTCTGCTGGCATACTGGCAGGGGCTGCTGGTTGCCTGCCTGATCTTGCCGCTGCTTCAGCCGTGGAAGACTCCGGGCGTCGTTTCCTCGGCAACCGGTGGAACAGTGTCCATCAGCTATCAGGGTGTTCCGGCGGGCCCGGCAGAAACGCACTTTCCCCTCTATCCGGTCATCGCCGGCGTGTTGCTGGCGGGAATGGTGATCCGGCTGGCGTGGCTTATGTTGGGTCTGGGAAGGTTGCGGGCCATTCGCCGGGCCGCACATGCGTTTGACCCGCTGCCGGACGGCGTGCGCGAACTCGAGTCGAGGCTGCGCGTGTCTCCCGCCTGGTATCTCTCACCGGCAATGGAAAGCCCTGCCACATTTGGAATTCGTCCCTCCTCCATCCTTCTCCCGGAACGTTTTCCCACCCTGAGTGAAGACTTCCAGCGCGCCATTGCCGGGCACGAATTGCTGCACGTCGCGCGGCGCGATTGGATTCTCAACCTGGCAGAGGAACTCATTCTCACCGCCTTCTGGTTTCATCCTGCCGTGGCATGGGTGGTCCATCGCATTCGTCTGAGCCGTGAGCAGATGGTGGACGCGGAAGTGGTCCGCCTGATCAGCGCGCGCAAACCTTACATGAGCGCGCTGCTGGAGATCGCCAGTGGCGGCGCGGGCCCCGCCTTGGGAGCAGCACCGACTTTTCTGAAGGAACGTCAACTTGCGCAGCGAATTGAACTGTTGGTGAAGGAGGTCACCATGTCGAAAGCCCGTCTTTTCACATCGCTCATAGCAATCATCGGTATGTTGATTCTGGCTGGCGGTATAGGCGTGTGGGCGTTTCCGTTACAAGCGCCGGCACCGGCCCCCGCGGTTGGCAGCGCGCCGGCAGTAAAGGAATATCCGCCGCTCATTTTCCCTGACGCGCAGCGGGTCAAGGAAGTGGAGCCGGTCTATCCCCCCGCGGCGAAGCAGGCCGGCGTTCAAGGGAATGTGAGGCTGCGCGCCACCATCAACAAGGACGGTAGCGTCATGGACGTCCAGGTGTTGAGCGGCCCTCCGCAACTGGTCAACGCGGCCATCGACGCCGTTCAGCAATGGCGCTATTCGCCAGGTAAAGAGGTTCGCGCCACGATTGTAAGCATCAGCTTCCTCCTCCCCAGGAAAGACACGCGGCCGGCGCTGAAGGACTTTCCACCGTCTGCAACGCCGCCCCTCAAGCCGCTCAGCGCCGTGCGGCCGGATTATCCGCCCGCAGCGAAGGCGGCTGGCATTCAGGGCGAGGTGATGCTACGGGTTAACGTGGAGAAGGACGGCAGCGTCTCCGACGTGGAGACATTGAACGGCGACTCCCAACTTGCCCAAGCGGCGCTGGAGGCGGTGCGCCAGTGGCGTTACGCACCGATGGAGAAGGCGGGCGTTACGGATGTAACTCTAAGCTTCACTCTCCCCAAGGGTGATAACGCGAACAATGCCATTACTCCGCCCATCGCGATCTACAAGCCGAGGGCGGGTTACAGCAAAGAGGCGAAGGATGCCAAGCTGCAAGGCATAGTAGTCCTCGACGTCATGGTTGCCGCCGATGGAACCGTGAGCGATGTGAAAGTTACTAAAGGATTCGACAAAGGGATGGATGACAGTGCGGCACGGACGATAAAGACTTGGAAATTCCTTCCGGCCATGAAAGCGGGGAAGCCTGTACCTTACAAGACCGATATTGAGGTCAGCTTCAAGATCTATTGAGCCGCGCAACGCTCGCGCATTTGCGGTATGAATTTCAGGTAAAACCTGCGGACCTGACAGCTCCCAAACGCGTCTTGTACGGGCGGGGCTTGCCCCGCACTTCGTTCGGCTGCGACCGACAATGAGGGGACGGCGAGCCGCCCCCCTACAGCGGACGTAGGGGCGGGGCTCGTGCCCGCCCTCCGCACGGGCGCCCACAAGGGGCCCCTACGAGCGGCGCTTTCCCAGTTGTTTCACCGGAACCAAGGTTGGAGCCTGCGCGACGCGCCTTGGAGTGCGGTAGCAGCAGCTACCGCCTTGGAATACCGTAGCGTCAACCACCACCTTCAAATCGCGAGCAGATTGTACTGATGTAAAGGCGGCAGCCGTTGCAACTTTGCTTAGATCACGTTTATTGGAAGGCGGCAGCCGTTGCAACTTTGCTTAGATCACATTCATGGAAAGGCGGCGTCGAGCCGCCGCACTCCAAGACGCCTGCGGCGAAGATTGTGGCAACTGCCGCTCGTGTTGCACCACGCTGAAAGGATCGGCACGAGCGGCTGTAGCGCCGACCTTGAGGTCGGCACCGGTTTTGTAGGGCCGAACAGCGTTCGGCCTTTGAGTGCTGACCCCAAGGTCAGCGCCACATTGTTTAGAAATCCGCGAGCTTCTTGAATTGCACTAGGCGGACGTATTCCACCTGAGTGCCGGGCGGAGAGGCGGAGAGCAGAATCCCATTCGAGGAAACCCACAAATCAAACATAGGGACGTACGGTTGCGGAGGTTCTGAACCAGGAGCATTGCCTGAGCCGGGGGGTGGGGTGGAAGGCCGCTCAGAGGGATCTTGAGTGGCCAACTGGAATTGTGCCGCGTCCATTTCACCCTGCAGGACGGGGTATTTCCCGCGCCGAAGCAATTTTAGCGACGCCCCGATGGGATTATAGGAAACAGGAAATGTCATCGTCTCCCCCCCTTCCGCGATGAGGGTGAAGTGCGCAGCCTTGCCGCCAGGAAATTCTGCATTGCGGGTCAATCCCGCCCAGAAGAAGGTGATGGGCATAAAGATCTCAGCCGGATCGCTCATGTCATCATCTACCGTGCGCAGGACCCTGCCTTCACTGTCGATTTGTTGGCAAAGCAGTTTTGACGGCGTCCGCTGGCACCCAACGGAGGTCTTGTCCGGCCGGAAAACTTTGAAAGCGGTGGGCCGCATCCGTGAGGTGAGGTTGATCCAGTAGGGAACTGACTCATCCGAAAATCCCAGGATACCGTTAACCTCAAATTCACCGTTGGGGGAGTTCCACAGCGTCCACGTGTCACTGGATGAAGTCTCCTGCGGTGGCGCGTCTTCATCATCGAAAATTAAATACTTTCCCTCGGCCACCTGCTTGAGGCCGGGATGCGCCTGGCGCCTTTCCGCAAACCAGGCGCGTGCCTGTGCCTCCCCGGCATCCATTCCGGCAGGGGGTTGGGCGGGTTGGTTCTGCGCGGCGGCATTGGGCGGTTTCTGCGCGAACATGCCAATCGAGACGAACAAGAGAACTAACGGACAGAGTTTCATCTTCCACGACCTTACGGGATCAACGATTTGGGACGTTAGGAATATCATGCTTTGCCATCTTGCGCCAATTCCGTTCTACCGGAATCATAGTTGGAGCCTGCGCGACGCGCCTTGGAGTGCGGCAGCAGCCGATGCCGCCTTGGAATACCGTAGCGTCAACCACTACCTTCAAATTGCGAGCAGATCGCATTCGTGGAAAGGCGGCTGCCGTTGCAACTTTGCTTAGATCTCATTCATGGAAAGGCGGCGTCGAGCCGCCGCACTCCAAGACGCCTGCGGCGAAGATTATGTGCGGCTCCGCCCTTCCTCGTCACGTCCGATTCGCTAAATTTGCGAAGTGAGAACCGCGGACCTCAAATGCGGAGGTCCGCGCTACGCTGCTTGTGCCAATTCCGTCGTAAACTCCGGTGAAAGCTGCTTTTTCAACCGTTCTACCGGAATCATAGTTGGAGCGTGCGCAGCGCGCCTTGGAGTGCGGCAGCAGCCGATGCCGCCTTGGAATACCGTAGCGTCAACCACTACCTTCAAATTGCGAGCAGATCGCATTCGTGGAAAGGCGGCTGCCGTTGCAACTTTGCTTAGATCTCATTCATGGAAAGGCGGCGTCGAGCCGCCGCACTCCAAGACGCCTGCGGCGAAGATTATGTGCGGCTCCGCCCTTCCTCGTCACGTCCGATTCGCTAAGTTTGCGAAGTAAGAACCGCGGACCTCAAATGCGGAGGTCCGCGCTACACAAATCCTCAAAACCAAAGTTGCCGCACGGCACTACGAGCACAGTTTTGCAACCTTGTACGCCGCCACGCCTACCAGCGCTCCCGCCAGGGCGTCGGGGGCGTAGTGGTAGCGGCCGTAGACGGTGGCCAGTGCAATGCTGGCAGCCAGGAACACGAACAACGCACCCAGGCGTGGCGCGTTTTTGCGGACGGCCAGTGCTACGGCAGTTACGGCGGCCACGTGTCCGCTGGGGAAGATGCAGGCTTGCACGCTGTAGTGGTCGAGCAGCCAGAAATTCAGCTTGCGTAATAGCGGTTCCACGTGAGGGCCGGGCACGTCGCCAAACAGCACTCGCGGCGGCGTGAGAGGGAAGAAGGGATACACGGC
>CAYTMD010000495.1:0-5059 GCA_964438685.1 uncultured Acidobacteriota bacterium | reverse complement strand
TTCGAGCAAAACGGAGTGACGGTGCAGACGTCCTCTACGACCGACCTCAATATTGCCCTGCAACTCGGTGAGGTAACCCAGACCGTCACCGTCAATGCCAACGCCCGCCAACTGGAAACCACGACCTCCGACGTGGGCACCACGGTTCAGACTAAGCTCATCAGCAACTTACCTCTTGAGGTTGGTGGCACACCCCGCAACCCGGTCCAGTTCATAACGCTCGTACCGGGATTTGTGGGTGCCGTTGGCAACGACCCGGCCAACAACGCTACCGACGATTTCAAGCTCAATGGAGGGCAGGAAGGGGGGACGGACATCCTGGTGGATGGCGTCTCCATCTCGTTGGTAGGCCCCAACACCCAGCAGAACAAGGGAGTTTCTCCCGAAGGGGTGGAGGAATTCAAGACCCTGCAAAGCAACTTCTCCGCCGAATACGGCCAGTCAGGCGACGGTATCGTCAGTCTGACGATGAAATCCGGCACCAACCGCCTGCACGGCGACTTTTACGAATTCCAGCGCAATAGCGCTCTCGATGCCAACAGCTGGACCAACAAAACGGCCGGTGCGGCAAAGAGTCAGGACCTTCAGAGCGATTTCGGTGCCCTGATCTCGGGACCCGTATTGCTGCCGAAAATTTACAATGGCCGCGACAAGACCTTTTTCATGTTCGACTACGAGGGTTTCCGCTTCCACACGGGTGGCAGTTCAGTAACGAGCTTTCCCAACGGGGCCTTCCTTCAAGGTAATTTGTCCGCGCTATGCACACAAACGGCCAGCTTCAATGGCGCGGGCATGTGCTCTGACCCTACGCTGCAACTCTATGACCCCACTACCCATGTGGCAATTCCCAATGATACCCTGACGAACGACCCGAACTACAAAGAGAGTGCGGTCATGAGCAAGGCGTTTGGGTACGTGCCTGCCACCAACGGCAACATCACCAACAACGTATTCGTACAGGGCAAATCAGCAATCCCCGCCAACATGTTTGATATCAAGATTGACCAGAACGTTTCCAGCAGGCAGCGGATTTCCTTCGGCTTCGACTTTGACAACACGAACAATGAGTCGAGCGAATCCATTGGTGCCATTTACGGGAGTGCGACTCCTCAGAACACCCGTTATGTGCGACTTAGCTACGACTACACGCTTACGCCATCTCTGCTCAACCACTTTCTGGTGGGACTCAGCCGGCGGTATCGGGGTGAGATCTCGAGCAGTCTGGGAGGAGGATATCCGGCTAAACTGGGATTGACGGGGGTTAACAACAACACCTTTCCGTGCTTCACTTTCCAGGACACGCCCTACAGCCTAGCCAGTTGCGGCGATTCCGAGTTTGCCGACAACGTCGGGGAACTCGCCGACTCGGTGGGTTGGGTACACGGTAAGCACAGCTTCAAGTTCGGTGGCGAGTTGCGCGATATGGAATTCAACGTTCGCCGCCTCACCTATGGGGCGGGCAGCTTCACTTTCAGTCCCATTCAGACCAGTTCTACCGGCAGCAGCTCGGGCGTCGGTGGAAACGCCATCGCCAGCGCGCTGTTCGGAGATGTGTACCAAGGGTACCTGGTCTACGGCTCGTTTAGTGGGGTTCGCTACAAGAACTCGGACCTCTACGTGCAGGATTCCTATCGAGCAACCTCGAAGTTGACCATTAACTACGGCCTACGCTATGACATCGACCTCCCGGCCAGTGAGGCCTTCGGTCGTTTTTCCGTGGTCGATCCCACTCTGGCCAACCCCGGCGCCGGCGGCATCCCGGGGGCTTACACCTACTATGGCTCGGGACAAGGACGCAATGGGCAGAAACGTCCCCAGGACATCTTCACCAAGGCCTTTGGCCCGCGCGTGGGCTTTGCCTATTCCCTTGACAGCAATACCGTTCTGCGAGGCGGATACGGTATCTTCTACGAGCCACTGAAGGAGCCCTCTTTCGCCGATCAGGACGGTCTGGGATTCTTCAATAATGAGACCGTCACCACTCCCTTCCAGATCGATCAAGGGATGCCGCACATCATTCCTCCCACTGGACCCCTGACGCCGGATGGGCAGAACGGCAACGGCGGCGTGGTCTATGCCCCCGCCAACACCGGCCGGCCTGGCGACATCCAGTCCTGGAACCTCGATGTCCAGCGCCAAGTCAAGTCCAACCTCATGATCGACGTCGCGTATGTGGGCTCCAAGGGCTCTCACCTGCCGACTCTCAACATTATTCCCAACCAGGTTAATCCGCAGTATCTGTCGCTGGGCTCTGAGCTGGGGATGAATGTGAGCTGCCTTACCGCAAACACCTGTCCAAACTCTATTGCCGCTGGGGTGAAGGCGCCCTGGTCGGGCTTTTCCACCCTGTGGGGCGGCTCTGCCACCATCGCCCAAGCCCTGCGGCCCTTCCCGCAATACGGCAACTTCATTACCGATGACAACTCATTTGGCTACGACAAGACGGGGAACTCCACTTATCACTCTCTGCAGGCCCGCATGACGAAACGCTACTCCTCGGGTCTGAGCTACCTCGTCGCCTACACCATTTCCAAAAACATCACCGATGCGGATTCCATGGGACCCGGTGTCTCCGGCTTCGTCGGGACGGGCTCGTATGTGGGTCAGAACTCCTACAACCGGAGGGCGGAGAAGGCGGTGAGCGAGCTCGATACGCCGCAGAGCCTGGTGGCAAGCTTCTTCTATGAGTTGCCCATGGGCCATGGAAAGCGTTTCCTGAGCCATACGGGCCCGCTTGATCGCGTAGTAGGGGGGTGGAACGTCGCAGGTATCCTTAACTATAGTTCCGGCCTCCCCACCCAGGCGTATGGCCCTTGCGCCGGGACGGCTGCCGGAATCCTGTTTGGCGGATGCAATACCGCCGGCGATGACGGCCGTCTTATCGTGAATTCTGGTGTAGCGCAGACCAACAAGAGCGGCAACTTCCAGCCGGCCAGCACCTCGTTCTTCAATGCCGCGGCGTTTTCCGTTCCCTCACTCACCCAATTTGGCGACGCGGCCCGGTCGCTCGATCATGCCCGCGGCTGGGGAGGCGAGAACGAGGATTTCGTGTTGGAGAAGAGCACCCGCTTGATCGGCGAGAATACCAAGATCAAGTTTCGAGCGGAGTTCTTCAACCTCTTTAACCGCCACATTTACCAGGCTGCGGGCGGAGAAAGTTGGGCTACGACTATCCAATCACCGTTCCAGGCCGCTGGGACCCCGGGATGTAGTGGAGCGTTCTCCTGTGGTTTCGGGGCCGTTACATCTGCCAGTGGGCCGCGAACCATCCAGCTCGGCCTGAAGATAGAATACTGAATCGCCGCCACCACCGTGCCTCCGGATTGTGCAATTTCCCCTTAGTCCGGGACACGGTGGTACCCGCCTGTTTGACGGGGATCCTTGTATTCTAGACTTGGCTGGGGGCGAGCACCATGGATCTTCCTGTAGGCCGGCATGCGAGCCTGGGATTCTCAACATGATAAGACGAGCATTTCTCAAAAGTGCCGGAGTACTGTCCGCTCCCCTTGTGTGGCTTCCCTCCGCGTTTCCAGTGTGGTCCGAGAGTCAATCGTCGCCGGCGAGCGATGAATCCTGGGAAATTTCGAACGACCAGCAACGCATCGTGGTGGCGAACCGCCATGGCAGCGTGACGTACCAGAGTTTCGTTCATGACGATAAGCATGGCTGGGTAGACGGTTCGATTGCGGGCAACCAGTTCGTGTCGGGAACCGGGTTTCAGTTGACTGTCGATTCCGGACTTGTGGCGAAATCTGATACGGACTCTGCCATCAAACTTGCGGGAAGTGGGCGCGCCACGGCAAAAGATGGCTCGCCCCTTCCATACACCTGGAACACCGTAATCACCAGCCGGACGAACAACCCCTGGTTTCGGTTTGCCACCACCCTCCGTCTGCCGCACGACATGAAATTGCATCAAGGCGAGGTCCGCGAGCCGCAAATCGTTCTCTGGCTCAGCTCCGTGTCAACCCTGATGGAAGGGCAGTCGGGAAGCTGGCGCAGGATTCTGCTGGACCAGCCCACGCGGAATTCACTCGGCATGACGGGCAACGACCTGCCGGCCGTTTATTTGCAGGATTCGAACGCCGGCATCGAAACCATGATGTACTTCGACATGAGCTCGATGAGCTGGATGTCGCTTGACAACATTCCGCGTTTTCTTGGCTACAGTTGCTCGACCGTCTCGGTGCAGGAGCCAGGCGGCAAGCAACGGCTGGGAATTGGATTAATCGCAAATCAGGCCACCGGAGACCTGCTGCCGGCTGGCGACGTGCGTTTCACATACTTTCTTCAGCAGCGCAGGTGCAAGGACCTGATTACCGAACGGCTGGCCGTGAACCGCTGGATGGAGGCCTTGCTCCCCCTCTTCCAGGAGAATCTCGCATGGCCGAAATGCGCCACCAGTTGGAAGCAATTTGGGGCGGGAACCGTTCACGACCTTCAGCAGGAGGATGTGGCCCTGATCAGGGTCAATGGCCATCGTGGGCTGCGCGCCTACGTGAAGGCAAGCTCTGAACTTTGGCATGAAACCGGGGAGAACTTCGAGTTGATGACGATGGCTGATGTCTTGTGGCCTTCGTTGCTCTATCTGAAGCTTCATCCTGACTCCGCGCACCAGCAAGTTGTGAATGAATTGCTCGAAAGTATGCCGCTCTTTTACCACGAAGACACGCAGAGCATCAGCAATGACTTCATTCGCGGTGAAGACGAAACGACGGATTCCTGGTACCCGTTTGAGAACAGCCTGATCAAATATCCGGCCATCGGTGCCCTCTCGCAATCGAAGGCGATGACCGATAACTTTCTGCGCGCCTACGAAACGGCCATTCGCCTTGCGCACCGTTATGACTACCTCTTTCCCATTTACTACCGGACCAGCAATTTCGATCAGAATGGCGCAGGTACCAATTACGCCGTGGGTGGGCTCTACGCGTGGGGGGGAGTGATTGCCCACCGCTTGACCGGAGAGGCGAAATACCGGGAAGAAGCGCGCCAGGCGGTTAACGTCCTCACCACGGTTCGCGCCGCCAGCCTGTTCCATGAGCCGCTCGAACATATG
>CAYTMD010000494.1:0-5066 GCA_964438685.1 uncultured Acidobacteriota bacterium | reverse complement strand
GAGCCTGGTGCTGATGTTCAGGGCAGGATTCAGGAACTAACGTCCGCCGGATCGGTGTTTGATGTTGTGAAAAAAGGTAATGTTCTTGGACCCTTTACCCTCCACGTTCCTGGCCGGCACAACGTGCAGAATGCCCTGGCCGCGGTCAGCGTGGGCTTGGAACTGGACCTTTCCCCCGAGCAGATTCGCCTGGGGCTGGAGCGCTTTCGCGCCGCCGACCGGCGCTTTCAGATCAAGGCGGATGTGGATGGTATTACCGTTGTGGATGACTACGGCCACCACCCCACGGAAATTCGCGCCACGCTGGATGCCGCACGGCTGCGCGGGGCCAAGCGCATCATCGCCATTTTTCAGCCACACCGCTATACGCGCACCAAGTTCCTGCTGGATGAATTGGCCGACAGCTTTGCCGGTTGTGACCGCGTCTACGTGCTGGATATCTATGCGGCAAGCGAAGCACCCATACCCGGCGTGAGTTCCCAACTGCTGGTCGGCCGCATGCATGAACACGGGGTGAACAACGCGCGCTACGCGCCTTCCGAAGCGGCGATACTCGAAGAACTCTCTCGTGACGCTCGGCCGGGCGACCTGATCATTACCATTGGCGCCGGAAGCGTGTGGAAAATTGGAGAGGCGCTGGCGAAAAAACTAGGGGTTAGGAGCCAGGAGTTGGGGGTCAGGAGTTAGAAGTCAGGAGACAGGAAACGGCATTCCGGATTTCGAATTCCCGATTCCGGGACACGAAAACCGGATTCCGGATTCCGAATTCCCGATTCCGGAACACGGAAGCCGGATTCGGAATGGGCAACTCGGAATTAGGTCGTTCGAAGTTAGGAATTGGGAATTCGGAGCGACGAACTCGGAATTGGAAAGTTCGGAATCAGGAATTAGGAATTCGGAATGACGGACTCGGAATTAGATTGTTAGGGATTCGGTAGGTCGGAACTAGGTAGTTCGGAATTAGGAATTCGGAATCCGGAATGATCGGAACGGGTTCTCGTAGATTCTCCATTCTTAATTCGGGATTCCGGAACCCGGAAATCGAATTCCGGAGAAAGTGATCGAAAATGAAGTACGACAAATTCGAGGACCTTCCGGTGTGGCAGGCGGCAATTGAATTGGGCCGGCATGTGTACGCGCTCACCGAGGACCCCGCATTTAAGGGCCGCTACAGCCTGCGCGACCAGATGGAACGTGCTGCGGTCTCGGTATCCAATAACATTGCGGAAGGGTTTGAGAGAGGGACGAATCAGGAATTGCTGACGTTTCTGTATATTGCCCGAGGATCTGCGGGAGAAGTGCGGTCCATGCTCTGCTTGCTGAATGGTATGCCACCATTTCGGAATCTGGAATCCGAAATGCAAAATCTGCGTGAACGGACGGACAGCATTTCAAAACAACTGGGAGCATGGGCGCGCGCGCTTCAGGACTCGGACCTTAAAGGACGGCGGTACGTTACAGAAAAGACGCGGCAGGCCGCGGAGAAGGCGCGCGGGCGGGAAGAGTTTCTGAAGCGCTTGGAGGAGATTCGAAGAAAAGGCGCCGCGAAATTAGAGGCCAAGAAAGTGGAACCGGGAATTGGCCAACCGGAAGCTGGGCCAAGGGAGTAGCGGGCTGCATTCCGAATTTCGAATTCCGAATTCCGGAATCGGGGAATCCGCAAATCGACGATTCGGAATCAAGAAATCGAAAGCCCGCGATTCGAAATCTGGAATTCGGAATCCGTGATTAAGGTTCGACAAACGGGATGTCGGATTGCAGCGTCGACGGTTCGGAATCCGGAATCAAGAATCCGAAATCCGAAAGGGAAGAGCCCAAGGGGATTTCGGGAATCGACGATTCGGAATCAAGAATTAGTAATCCGGAATCGAAGAGAGACGCGGGAGCGCAGAATCGACGGTTTAGAATCCGGAATACGTAATCCGGAATTAAGGCTTAGAGCAAGACGCCGGGCCGTGCATCCCGGCTCTGTGTCCCGAGTGGTGAATCAATATGGCAACGACATTAGAACCGGACGCCCTGAACGTGCTTCCCATGCAGGATGATTTCGACACGCCGGAGGAGTCTCCGTACCTGCGCCGGCAGAAATCTGCTCCGGTGCGGCGCAGCCGGTTTTCCCCGCGGCTCCGCGTAGTGCTGTTTGTGATTGCCGTTCTGCTGCCCGTTGGTTTCGCGGGCTATGCCCTGGCGACATTCGCTCTCACTTCGCCCTATTTCGTACTGGATTCGCCGGATGACGTCGTGGTGACGGGAAACCACTTTGTTTCGCGCGAAGAGGTCCTGGGCTCCTTGGCGTTGCCCTTGACGGGGAACATCAAGAGAGGGACCAACGTCTTCCATATGACCCTGGATGTTCAGCGGCACGGGGTGGAAGCATTGCCGTGGGTGCGGGCAGCGTCTGTAACCCGGATTATGCCTCACGGTTTATTAGTACACATTACCGAACGGACTCCCGTGGCCTATGCGAATGTTGGGGGTCGCGTCAGCCTGGTGGATGAGGATGGTGTGTTGCTGGACAAGCCTGAAAGCGGCGTGTTTGATTTCCCCGTGCTCTATGGACTGGAGAGTATCCCCAGCGCTGACGATCGCCGCACGCGCCTGGGTCTTTATATGAACTTCATGGGCCAGTTGGGTACGGAAGCCCCCCGCGCCGGATGGATAATTTCGGAGGTTTATTTGTCGGATGGGGAGGACCTCAAGGCGCTGCTTATTCAAGGACAACGCACCGTGCAAGTACACTTTGGGCAGAAGGATTTTTCTCAGAGATTCCAAAATTTTCTGACCTTGCTCCCCGAGATTCAGAAATCAAATGATAAGATTGATTCTGTCGATTTGCGTTACCGAAATCAGGTTGTAGTGGACCCGCAAACATCGACTCCACCGGCGGAGCCAACAGTCCCCGCCAGTGGCGATCGAAAGGGTTAGGGTTGCTATCAGTTTTCAGCTCTCAGCTATCAGTTAATGCAACGCTGAATTTCTGATAGTGGGAAGCTGAAGCTGATAGCTGAAAGCGGAAAATGGCACGTAAAAGCAACTTTATCGTCGGGCTCGACCTGGGGAGCGTCAAGACCTGCGCTCTTGTCTCTAAGCCGAACTCCGAGGGAAAGTTGGAAGTGGCGGGTCTGGGGGTGGCGGAATCCAAGGGTTGGCGCAAGGGGATGATCGTCAACCTTGACCTTACCGCGCTGGCAGTAAAAAAAGCCTTGGAGGCCGCGGAAACTGCCGCCGGAGTTTCCATTGATTCCGCCTACGTTGGCGTGGCCGGTGCCCACATTAAGGGAGTAAACTCCCGCGGGGCCATCACCCTGGGGAAGACCGCCACTGCGACTCGCGAAGTGGAACGGGATGACATGCGGCGAGTCATTGAAACAGCGCAAGGCATTACGCTGCCGGAAGATCGCCAGCTTCTGCAGGTTCTGCCGCAAAAGTTCCTGCTGGATAGCCAGGACGGCATTCGTGACCCCGTGGGCATGGTGGGTGCGCACTTGGAAGTGAATGTGCACCTGGTCACGGCGTCGATCTCCGCGTCTCAGAACGTAGTGACTGCGGTTAACCATGCCGGCGTGGTAGTGCAGGACACGATTTTTGAACCACTCGCTTCCGGCGAGGCATGCCTGACGGCCGACGATCGTGAACTGGGCGTAGCACTAGTGGATATTGGGGGCGGGACCACCGACCTGATTGTTTACCACGCGGGGGTGGTGCGGCACACGGCGGTGATTCCCGTGGGCGGCGAACACTTTACGAACGATATTGCTGTGGGTCTGCGAACACCGATTCCGGAAGCGGAGAAGATGAAGAAAGCTTGGGGCGAGCGGGACCCCTCCAAGCCCGCTGACGCCCTGGTGGAGGTTCCCAGCGTGGGGGAGCGGCCTTCCCGCGTAGTTAGTTACGCCATGCTGAGCGAGATCATTGAGCCCCGCGCACTGGAACTGCTGGAGTTGATTCGGGCGGAAATCGACCGCTCGGGTTGCGAAAAGCAGTTGGGGGCGGGAATCGTTCTTGCTGGTGGTGGCGCGAAGCTCGGCGGTTTGACAGCGCTCGCGGAACCCGCGTTCGGTTTGCCCGTGCGCGTGGCCATCCCCGCTGGATTGGAAGCGATGGGAGAAATACTCCCTGACCCGGCATTCGCAACCGTGGTAGGGTTGGTGGTCCACGGGTATCGGACCCGCTTACTGCGTGACGCCAAGGAATCTACCGGGATTTTTGGAAAACTCTGGAACAGCATGCGGGGCAGGAGTTGAGTTATCGGGTGACTGAAGAACCCGTGGCTCAATGGCCAGATAACCATCTGGCCAGATGAGCAAATGACTCATTTGTGGAAGGAACCATCATGAGCGATGACGGCATGGGCAACCTCCGGGTGGATTTCTCGGACGAGTTGCGCGACGGCGCCAGGATTAAGGTGATAGGGGTTGGAGGAGGCGGGGGCAATGCGGTTAACCGCATGATCGACGCCGACGTTAAAGGCGTGGACTTTCTTGTGGCCAATACGGATGCGCAGGCGCTGCAGGGTTCCAAAGCCGCGATTAAAATTCAACTGGGCACAAAGCTGACCAAGGGGCTGGGATCGGGGGGTAACCCGGAAATCGGACGACGGGCGGCTCTTGAGGACACCGAGAAGCTCATCGAAGCCTTGGAAGGTGCGGACATGGTGTTTGTCACCACCGGCCTGGGAGGGGGAACGGGCACGGGGGGAGCTCCCATAGTTGCCAGCCTGGCCCGCGAATTGGGCGCGCTGACAGTGGCGGTGGTTACCAAGCCCTTTGCCTTCGAAGGCAAGCGCCGCATGATGCAGGCCGAACAGGGGTTGGCGGAGTTGAGTCAGGGAGTGGACACCGTCATCTGCATCCCCAACGAGCGCCTGATGCAGTTCGTTGATAAAGGGACAAGCTTTTTCGAAGCATTTCGTATTGCTGACGATATATTGCGGCAGGGTGTGCAGGGCATTTCCGACATCATTACCATTACGGGTATCATAAACCGCGATTTTGCGGACATTAAGACGATCATGGAAGGCATGGGATATGCGGTGATGGGTACGGCGGTGGCCAGCGGAGAGAACC
>CAYTMD010000493.1:0-5072 GCA_964438685.1 uncultured Acidobacteriota bacterium | reverse complement strand
AAACCCATGCCTCGAGTTAAGCGCGGCACTGTGCGCCGCGCCAACCGCAAGAAGCTTTCCAAGATCACCAAAGGCTTTTTCCTCACTAAAAGCAAGCTCTACCGCTCCATGAAGGAAGCCGCGGACAAGGCAGGTCGTTATGCCTTCCGTGACCGGCGCCGCAAAAAGCGCGACTTCCGCAGGCTCTGGATTATCCGCATCAGCGCCGCCGCACGCTCGCATGGCCTCACATACAGCCAGCTTATTCACGGACTGAAAGGCCTGGCCGTGGAGATGGACCGCAAGATGCTCGCGGAAATGGCCGTCAAAGATCAATTGGCGTTCGCGGAATTGGCCGGCAGGGTGAAAGCAGGGCTGACCGGTCCGCAGCGGGTAGTTGCCAGCTAAGGTTGATCGGAAATGCGATTGTTGGCGGCCAACGTCGCGTCGGTTTTACTCCTGGGGCGCGCCCCGTCCTACCCTTTTGGACTCCGCGGAGACCAACATCAATCGGCCGTAGGGACGGGGCTTGCCCTACCCTGGCGGGCTCCGCGGTAATTTGAATTGGGAGCAGCGTAGCGCGGACCTCCGCCTTTGAGGTCCGCGGTCCTTCTGCAAGAACCGCAAATCTCAAAGACGGACGCCTGACCTTAGGTTCGGGAGCGCGAGTTTCGGAAAGGGCCGCGGACCCCAAAAACGGGGGTCCGCGCTACAGAATCCGGCGTCCCGAGGTATTTGTAGGAGTGGTTCGCGAACCGCCACTGTGCAATCAACCATGACCATCGACGAAAAAGTTAAGAAGACGCTCGGCGAGCTCGGTGTCTCTGACGCCGCGGGCGTGGAAACTCTCTTTGCAGAATTGCGTGCCGCGATGGAACAGGAGAGGGCCGGCCTGATTTCGCGCGGGGCATCAAACGAAACCGAGCGCGACAAGCTGTGCAAGGACCTTCGCGACCGATGGCTGGCGCGCAAGAACGGCCTCCTGTCTTTTGTTGATGAAAAGTGGCTGAAAGCATCGGCAAAGGAACTAAAACCGTCCGTGGGAAAGTCGTTCAACGGTCTTCGGCAGGAGTCCGAGGCGATTGAAATTGCGGCGCTAACCAAAGTTGTTCCTTTCAAAGTGAGCGCAACATTTGGAATCCAGGCTGAATCCCTGCAGCATATAAGCGCAAAACATGAAGTCCCGGCGGAATCCCTCCGGCGATTGAGTGCACCGGTTGTAATCCAACAGGAGAACCTCTCAGATCTCACGCTCCCTGGCAATCGGCGGGCTTTCGGCTCATTGCATCCTGTCACGCGGATGCAGCGGGAAATTGAAGAGATTTTCCTCAGTCTCGGATTTCGGATTGAGAGCGGGCCGGAAATTGAATCCGTCTATTACAACTTTGATGCGCTCAATATTCTGGAGAGCCATCCATCGCGCGATGACTGGGATACGCTCTACATCGACTCGAAAACCCTATTGCGCACGCACACATCGCCCGTGCAGATCCGTTCGATGGAAAAATACGGAGCGCCGCTGCACATCATTATTCCGGGAAAGTGCTATCGCCACGACAACCCCGATGCCAGTCATTCGCCCATGTTTCATCAAATCGAGGGCCTGGCCATCGGAAGTGATATCACCTTTGCCGACTTGAAGGGAACGCTCGACTTCTTTGCCAAGAAGCTCTTTGGAGAAAAAATTCGCACGCGCTTTCAGCCCAGCTTTTTCCCCTTCACCGAACCGAGCGGCGAGGTGTCCATTAGTTGCATTTTTTGCGGCGGCGACGGTTGCCGGGTGTGCAAAGAGAGCGGCTGGATTGAAGTGATGGGTTGCGGAATGGTTCATCCCCAGGTGCTGCGTAACGGCGGCGTTGATCCCGAAAAGTACTCAGGATGGGCATTCGGATTGGGCGTCGATCGCTTTGCCATGATGAAGTATGACATCAACGACATCCAACTTTTCTTTCAGAGCGACATACGCTTTTTACAGCAGTTTTGATTATGAATTCTGACAGTAATTATGAATTCTGAATGATGAATTCTGAATTATGAAAAAAGCGCACTGCGCATGGTCAACGTTCGTGTAGCGCGGACCTGATTTGTAGGTCCGCGGCTTTTTCCATAGGGGACAAGGCGAAGCTATTACGGAATGCGAAGGATGACAAGAATGTCACGCGGAACGTTAGCAGCGGTGGGTTTCACGGCAAGGCAGAGGTGCAACCAGAACCGGCATTCTCCGTGTCCTCTGTGTCCCCAAGCTTTCACACAGAGCGCACAGAGCTTTTCAGTGGCCTCTGTGTGAAATCTCTTTCGGCCACAGAGCCCACAGAGAAAATCGGCGCGGCAATATAAGGGGCCGCGTTTCTTTCAGAATTTAGAATTCATAATTCGGAATTTCTCTCAGCCTGACACAACAATGAAGATTTCGCTTAACTGGCTCAAAGAATTCGTTGACATTGCAAGTGAACCGAGGCAACTCAAATCGGACCTCACGATGATTGGTTTGAACACCGAGTCCCTGGTTCAGGTGGGCGATGACTGGGTGCTCGACGTTGAGGTCACCACCAATCGCCCGGATTGCCTCAATCATTACGGTACCGCGCGGGAACTTGCCACGCACTATCGCCAGCCACTAAAGAAATTCGAAGTCTCGGTGAAGGAATCGGGCGGGCCTGCCCAGGAAGTGGCTTCCATTGAGATTTCTGATCCCGATCTTTGCGCGCGATATTGCGCCCGTGTGGTGCAAAACGTACAGGTGAAACCTTCCCCGGCCTGGCTGGTGAAACGGTTGGAAGCTGTTGGCCAACGGTCCATCAACAACGTTGCCGATGTTACCAATTATGTGCTGATGGAACTGGGCCACCCGCTGCATGCATTTGATTTGTCCCGCCTGAAACAGCGAAAGATCATTGTGCGGCGCGCCAAGCCCGGCGAACCACTGCGAACTCTCGACGGTGTGGACCGCATCCTCTCCCGCGATAACCTTGTCATCGCTGATGGCGCCCACCCGGTAGCTCTCGCGGGGGTAATGGGCGGCGAGGAATCCGAAATTTCCCCGAGCACGAAAGCCGTTCTGCTGGAGAGTGCGTGGTTTGAACCTGTGTCGATTCGCCGCACGTCAAAATCCCAGGGCTTGCACACGGAAGCCTCGCACCGCTTCGAGCGGGGTGCCGACATCGACATGGCGCCCGTGGCCTTGGACCGCACTGCCGCGTTGATTCAGGAACTTGCCGGGGGGGAAATCCTTGCAGGAATGATCGACGTCTATCCGCGGCCTATCAACCACCCCGACTTGACTCTGCGGCGTAGTACCATCGGACGCATCCTGGGCTCCGAAGTCCCCGGACAAGAGGTTGAGCGCATCCTGCGCGGCTTGGGTTTTCTGGTCGAATGCGGCGACGATGAAAGCTGGCAGGTTTCCGTGCCCTCGTTTCGGGTGGATGTTTCCCGGGAAGTGGATCTGGTGGAGGAAGTCGCGCGCCACATCGGCTATGACCACTTGCCCTCGCGGGTGCGGCCCGCATTGCCAAGCGTCGAAAGGGACGCTGCCCGCGACAAAGTCATCACCACCTCATCCGTGCTGGTGGGATTGGGATTTCATGAAATCATCGCGCCCTCCATGGTCGATCCGACGGAGAGTGAGCGCTTCTCCGCTGCCACCCCTGTTGTGCTCGCAAACCCTCTGAGCCAGGATGCTTCCGCCATGCGCTCCTCGGCAGTCCCCAGTATGCTCAGGGCAATTCGCTGGAACCTTGACCGTGGCGCGGACGATGTGAGGCTCTTTGAGCTGGGCAAAACATACAATATGGACGCCGGTGGCAAGCCGCAAGAGCAGCGGACGCTCACCCTTGGCGCCACAGGGCATCGCCGGGCTGCTTCGGTTTACGACAGTGAAGCTCCACTCGATTTCTTTGATTTGAAGGGTGACCTGGAAGCTGTCCTGGGGGCATTTGAAGTGCCGGCGCTGGCTTTTGTGCCCTCCGATTTCTCCTATTTCCAACCAGGGCGCAGCGGACGTCTGACATCCCGGGGTGTTGACCTGGCGGTTTTCGGCCTGATCCACCGTGATCTGGCGCGTGATTACAAGTTGCGCCAGGAAGTTTGGGTTGCCGAAATCGACTTTGAGCGCCTCCTCGATTTTTCGCTTCGCTCCCGAAAATTTCAGGCTATTTCCAAATTCCCCGCCGTGGAACGAGACTTCTCGCTTGTGGTGCCAGACGCGTTACCTTTTGGGCGCCTTTCTTCAGCGATTACCGCCTTGGCGTTGGAGGAGGTTTGCGGCTTCCGCCCGGTGGACAGATTTCGCGGTGGCACAATTCCTGCCGGGCACTACAGCCTTTTGTTGCGGGTCACTTTTCAAAGTCAATCCCACACCCTGACCAGCGACGAGGTTGGCGGATTGAGCCAAAAGTTACTCAATGCGCTGCAAGGGCTGGGAGCAAACCTGCGGAGCTAAGATTGCCAATTGTCGATCTTCGATTGCCGATTGAACCAAGGGAAGTTCTTCACTTTTCATTTCTTCCAGTTCAGTCAAAGGCTTTTACTAACTTCTGATCACTGAAACCTGCCGACTTCCAATCGACATTCGGTAATCGGCGATCGACAATCAAAAATCGACAATAACAGAGGAGCCTGTGACTGACCCAAACGAGCAATTCGAACGGCTGGAACAAAAGCTATTGAAGGCGATAGAACTTTTCAAGCAGACACAAACGGAGAAGCGTGCTCTTGCACAAGAGATTGAAAAGCTCAAAGGGGAGACCAAGGAGCGCGCCCAAGGTCTCACTGCGATGGAGCGGGAATTGATTGCATTGCGGAAAGAACGCGAGGATGTTCGCTCCCGCGTCGAAAAATTGCTGGAGCGGATTGACGTGTTGACAAGTCCAGACTCCGAGGGATAATCAGTGCGGAGTTGGAAGTCAGGAGACGGCCCAGCCACCGGCGGGGCGGGATTGAATAGTCTGTGACTTTTGTTAGTCACCGGCCGGCAAGCATTGCGACCCCCTCACCCCCGGCCCCTCTCCCCCAAAGGGGCGAGGGGAGAGGTAATTCAAATTTGCTTCCCTCGCCCCCTTGGGGGAGAGGGTGGACCGCAACCGGCGCTTTCA
>CAYTMD010000492.1:0-5076 GCA_964438685.1 uncultured Acidobacteriota bacterium | reverse complement strand
CCTGGGGTTATCCCGTTGTGCCACTGCTCTACATCGCCTTCGCGTCATTTGTGGAACTGGCTTTGTTGACCCACAAACCAGGCCGGAGTATCGCCGGTTTGAGTATCGTCGCCATCGGAATTCCGGTCTATTATTTTTGGCGAGGGCGGGGGACAAGTTCGCCTGCTTGATGCAACGGCGGCTTTATGCCGCTATGATGTAGAGGGCCCCGCCACGATGCAATCGCGGTGGACAGATGGCAGCGTAAAGACTCCGCTGCGAGATTATTAGAGATGTTAGTGCCGGGTTTACTTCGCCATATGGCGGCGTAAAGCCGCCCAACGAGATTATTAAGGAGACGAATATACTTCATGGGGAATCTGCTGGTGAAAAAGACACTGGAAATGATTCAACTGGAAAGCGCCGAGCACGGTGAGCATACCCTGCGGCGGGTTCTGGGGCCGGTCAACTTATTGACCCTGGGCATCGGCGCGATTATCGGCGCCGGCATTTTTGTTCTGACCGGCGCGGCGGCGGCTAAGTATGCGGGGCCGGCCATCGTTTTGTCGTTTGTCCTGGCGGGCACGGCCTGCACTTTTGCTGGATTATGTTATGCGGAATTTGCCTCGCTCATACCCATTGCGGGTTCGGCGTACACATACGCCTATGCAACCCTGGGAGAGCTTTTTGCCTGGATTATCGGTTGGGACCTGATCCTGGAGTACGCTTTCGGCGCAGCCACCGTCGCGTCGGGCTGGAGCGGCTATGTGCTCAGCTTCCTGCAGGATTTCGGGATTCGCATTCCCCCGAAATTCACCAGCGCGCACGGCGAAGTCCTGGTGAATTACAACGGCCATTGGGAGCATCTTTCACGCATCAAGGATACGCTGGCTTCCCAGCATATTGATCCTGGTTCCTTAGCCCACACGGGCTCCTATTTTGACCTGGTGGCCTTCCTCGCCATCATGGCGGTTACATTAATTCTGATTGTTGGAATCAAGGAATCAGCGAACTTGAACAGTGCCATCGTCATCATCAAGATTTCCATCGTGCTCGTGTTCATCGCGGTGGTGGGCTTTTATGCTCTTCGTCACCCTTCGATCTTCTGGGCGAATTGGCACCCCTTCATTCCCCCCAACCTTGGAACGTTTGGTGCTTACGGTTGGTCCGGGATTGCGCGCGGGGCAGGGGTCATTTTCTTTGCCTATATCGGATTTGATGCCGTGTCCACGGCGGCGCAGGAAGCCAGGAATCCCAAGCGGGATATGCCCATTGGCATTCTGGGCTCCCTGATCATTTGCACGGTTTTGTATATTCTGGTTTCCCTGCTGCTCACGGGCGTGGTTTCTTACACCGCGCTGAATGTGTCAGACCCCGTCGCCATCGGTATTGATGCTGTCCCGGGTGTCCGTTGGGGAAGCTTCCTCGTTAAAATGGGCGCCATCTTTGGTCTGGGCACCGTGATGCTGGTCATGCTGCTCGGCCAATCACGTGTTTTTTATTCCATGTCCCGCGACGGATTACTGCCGCGTTGGGCCGGCGCCATCCATCCACGCTTCCGCACGCCCTGGATCTCCACGGGTTTGGTGGGTTGCTGCGTCGCTATCTTCGCCGCGTTGATTCCCATTGGCATTTTGGGGGAACTGGTCAGCATTGGGACACTTTTGGCGTTCGTTATCGTCTGCGCCGGCGTCTGGGTGCTGCGGGTCAGACGTCCTGACCTGCCGCGGGCCTTTAAGACCCCCTTTGTGCCGCTGGTGCCCATTCTAGGAATCATCGTTTCGATGGGATTGATGGCGAGTTTGCCGGGGAGCACGTGGTTGCGTTTGATCATATGGTTGATTGCGGGCATGGTGCTTTATTTCACCTACGGGAAAAAGCACAGCCGGGTGCAGCTTGCCGCACAAGCGGCTGCTGCTGCCGCCAATACGGCCTCTACGCGTTGAGCCTGGATCTGGACTTAACCGCGGGTTTGGATGGGCGGGACCTCGAAAAGGTCCAATGTCATTAGCCCTGGGTGAAACCCACGGAGTGAAGGCATCTAGCGAACAAGATCGATATGTATTCATTTCCCTTTTCCCCAAAGGGGCGAGGGAAGAAGAATTGTAGATTTTGGTGTTGAATTCATGACAGCAGGTGCCGAGTGCCGTCACAGGTTCCCTGATGTTGGAAAAGCTTCTTCATGAATACCGAACCCGCCGCCTGGCGCGATTTACGGCATGGGTCCTGGCCTATGGCGCCGTCCTTTCGGTAGCGGACCGTATCTTTCGCGGCTCCGGAGGCGTGCACGGGTTCCCTTGGTTCATCTTCTGGGTCTGCGCCCTGATTTCCGGCGTTTACTACCTGATTCGCCTGGTCCGTTTGATCCGGTCCCGCCTTCTGTGGCGACTACGCCGGCGGTTAGTCGTGGCGTACCTCCTGATTGGCGTTGTCCCTATTTCCCTTATCATCGTACTGGTCCTGTTGGGAGCGTTCATTATCAATGGGCAATTCGCCGCTTTCATGGTGGTTCAGAGGTTTCGCGATCACTTCGATGAAATTGAGCAGGTCAACCGCGTAGTGCTTCACGAGGCGCGTTACGGCGGTGAGAAATCGCCGCCCGCCCTGCTGGAGGGAATCCGCACCTTCTATATTACCGAGATGGTGGACCATGCGAAGAGTTACCCCGGCCTGGTTATAACACTGCACCTGGGAGAAGTAACCCGCTCCTTCCTTTTGGATGGCACTCCCGCGGAAAATCCGGCTACAGTCCCGAGTTGGATGAAAAGCGAGGAATACGCCAACATCGTTATCGACCGCGGGCAACTCGCTTTGCGATCCGTGGAAAGGATCATGACCCCTGCCGGTCAGTTGACCCTGGTGCTATCGCAGCCCTTTACTCCGGAGTTGCTGGATTTGGCGGGGGAGGGAATTGGCCCTGTGGGCGTGGTCGTAACCAAACCGGAGCCGGCCCGGTTGGCGGTTAACGCCCCGATTCGCGTGGACTCAAACGGTGAAACCTATGTCCAGAGCGGCTCAATTAACTCCAGGTCCGTGAAGATGCCGGACCCTGTGAATTTTCTCGATATCCCTGTCGTTGGCGCCTCCTCGCTCGATCCGGTTTCCTGGGCAGGGAACAAAGAAGAGAAAGCCGGGGCCCCCGCATTTGTTATTGTGTACTCCCGAATTGCCACGCTTATCAATCGGCTGCTGGACACGCTGGGCGAGTATTCACAACTCTATGTGCTTGTCTTCAAGGGAGTGGCCATCATCTTCCTGCTCATTGAAGGCGTGGCTCTGATCATTGGCGTCCGAATGACGCGCTCAATGACGCGAACCGTGGACGCCCTTTACGATGCCACCGAGCGGGTTAAGGCGGGGGACTTTTCCTATCGCACGCACTTTCCTCCACACGATCAATTGAGCGCTCTGGGCGAAGCTTTTGATGGTATGACCGCCTCGGTGGAAAAGTTGATGCAGGAATCGCAGGAACGGCTGCGGCTGCAGAGTGAACTTGATATTGCCCGCGAAGTGCAGCGCCAACTCTTTCCGCAGACGGTGCCCAGAGTACCGGGCCTGGAGCTTTATGGCGTTTGCAAGGCGGCGCGCTCCGTCAGCGGCGACTACTACGACTTCTTGAAATTGGATGAACACCGCCTGGGGTTGGTCCTGGGGGATGTCAGCGGCAAGGGAATCTCCGCCGCGCTGCTGATGGCGGCAATTCAATCGGCACTGCGGGCCCATTTCTACGATGGCTTGGGGAGCACCCAGAATTCAACGCTGGCGCACTTTTCAACCGCCCAGATCGTAGATCGGTTGAATCGCCAACTCTGCGCGAACACTCCGTTGGAAAAATACGTTACGTTCTTCTTCGCGGTCTATGATGATAGGACTCGTAATCTTTCTTACACCAACGCCGGTCACTTGCCGCCTGTCCTTTTCCGGGGCGGGAAAGTGGAACGTCTCCGCACCGGCGGAACGGTGGTGGGACTGATTCCTTCCGCCACGTACGAGGTGGGAGAAATCCGTTTGGAACCGAACGACCTCCTGCTTGCCTATACGGATGGCATTACCGAGCCGGAAAATACTTTCGGGGAAGAGTTTGGGGAAGACCGCCTGCTTGATGTAACGCGACGCATGCTGAGCGCTTCGCCGGAGGCGTTGGTGGCGGAAATCTACCGTAGCGTGGACGAATGGACGGGCAGCCCGGAACTGCAAGATGACATGACCCTGGTTCTGGCGCGGGGATGGTAGGGTCCTTCCGGCAGCCGGTAGCGCAGCGCGGGCGGGCCGCACCCAAACGTGTACGTGCCGAACGGCGTTCGGCCCAGGGCCGGCGTGGCCACCGGTCAGGCGGAACAGTCCAATTATTGGTAGGCTGACCCATGATGGATGAGCTTGCGCTTCCTGAAAGCATCCGTCGAAAGGCATCGATTACACCGGGAGGGGAGCATGCTTGGCGCATTGACGACGTCGAGGATGTGATCGCCGCGGCACGCGCAATCGGGCTCGCATGCCTCGGCGGTCAAGTGCAGTTTCAGTTTCCTGAAGGTACCTGCGAGGCGTATTGGCTCAGCTACAATCCAGCCGAACAACGGCCGGGGGAATTGTGGCAAGAATATGTTTCCCGTTCCGCTGACGAGACGCTGGCTGCGTTCCGGCGCGTGCGCAGTGAAACCGACTTTCGGGCTGTGGCTCGTGGCTGGGCCTTTATCCAACAGAAGATAGATATGGAAGGTTGCGATCCAATTGAGAACCTGTGGTTTGTCCTGTACATCCAGGGAGTACCCACAACCCAAGACGGCGATTCAACTGACCGGCTCAGCAGATAGCGCGGGGTTGGGCGCGCAGTACTCTGCGGCTGTCCAGTTGTCAGGAGCTCGCCCGGGAAATTACCAGCTTCGCGCCCGTCAATCCCAAGTGGCGATCGGTGGACCAGCAAGTGGAGATTCGGCGCTCGTTGACGATGACCAGCCCGTGCGCATCGGCCAGCGTCAGCGGCTGGTCGCCAAACTTCTTGACCAGCCTGCTGGTTTTTGTCAATTCTTCTTGGTCGAAAGGCCGGATGGCAAGGACCGACAGATCGTCAATGAAATTGAGAAACTGGATGGCGCGATT
>CAYTMD010000491.1:0-5078 GCA_964438685.1 uncultured Acidobacteriota bacterium | reverse complement strand
TCACGAGCAGAACCGTGTTCGCTACACGGCTCGTCTGCTAATTTGGACAGTAGTGAAAGGCCTTATTCCCCCCACAACGCCAATGGCCCTGCGTCGCCCCTGTAAAGAAACAGCCGGGACGGCACTCTAGCCTCGTTTCACTGCTGACCGTCCCTGTCGTAGCCGAGAGGCTCGCCGCCGAATTTCCCTGTGCCGGCAGGTATCATCTGGTTACCCACCCGTTCCTCCGGCTAGATTTCCTCCCACACCTCCTACACCCCCCCTGCAAAGCGGGAATCATCATGGTCTGCTGCCTGTCAGCAGCGCCTCCGGCGGGGTGTCGACGGCCATCAGCGCGGGCTAGGTAGGCTCTTCTGGGGGCAAAAGTTCTCGACAAGATTGTTGACTTCATAACGATCAATAGCCTAAAACGGTGGAAGACAATAGGCTTCTCCTCCGATCCGCACGCTCCGGGATTAATTCAAGGATGCGGGGGATGTGGTGGTCACACCTCCGTTTCAGGTTTGGGGACTTGAAACTGTTTTCCACCTCTCCCCTACGGGTCGCGGGACTATATCTGGGAAAGGGGAAAATGTTAACTATGAAAGCGACACCGAGGACGACACAAAAAATGGCACGGCAGGCCTTTGGATTATTGTTGGAATTACGAGGGCGCGATGATGCTCACCAGCTTTTAAGCAAAGCCCTGGCCTTTCTGGAGGTATTGGCACGGGAGAAAGACGTCAATGGCGCACCGGTAATGTTATCCATCCGTGTGATGCAGTTGCGGAAATCCTAGGCTGCGGTCCACACGGGCACCAACATCCGAATTCATGCAGGCAAATCCTGGATGTTTCTTACGTATTTATATCTTGCTGACCGCCATGCTCCTCTTCCAGGCGTTGAGGCTTGCAGCGTCTTCCCTTCGGATGAAAACATCTCCAGGCAGGCCGCCCCCGAATGGCCTCTGGACACACCTCGGCTTAGTTGGGCCTAAAGGCCTTCCCCACTGGGAAGGCCTTTAGGCGAGCGCGCTCTGAGCACGGAAAATGAGCGTGTTCAATCATCAAGGGTTGGAGCAAGTTCTCCCCAGTTGCGTCCACACTTCACCTGTGGCGCGGCGTGGGCAGAACTATGGGCACTCGCCGGCTGGCCAGCAGCGGGCATTCATTCTTGCGTGGGGGCAACCGCAGTTGGCGCTGCTGCCGGGGCAACATCATAAGATGCCTTGAGCTTGGCCATTTCACGTTGTAGCTCGGTTGCCAAGTCTTCAAGGATCCGCAGTTGCTCTGTCCGGCGCTGAAGCAACGATTCCAGACGCGTCACCTGGCGCTGCAATTTGTGGTTCTCGCGGCGAAGATAAATAAAGCTTCCGCCCGGGACTCCTATTGTTCCCGCCGCCCCGGATTCACCCGCCTTTAAATCCCCGGGTTTGAGGTCCGGCAAGGGAGCAAGCCGGGACTGGGTTTGCTTGATCAGCGTGTCCAGCTCTTTTCGCTCCGCTCCCGCCGGGCAAAGCTGCCGCAGCGCGTTGAGCCGCGCCAGGTCGGGATTATTCCGCCCCCTCTCCCAGTGCTGCACCGCCCCCTTGGTGGCGTTCAGCAACCTGGCCAGGCCCTCCTGGCTTACCTCAATCCTCTTTCGAACCTTGCGAACAACTTTTGCTGCCGTCATGGTTTCCATATAAACGCTCCTCGCTTTTTCAAAATAGTTCTTGACAAATTCCGATTCTAGCCTAGAATTTAGTTGTCTGCCCGCGGAGCCTTGCCCGGAATCCTTCTAGGCTAAGTCTTGGCCCCGCGGGTGCCCACCCCCATCCCCGGGTGAGCTTTCTTTTCCTCTTGCTCGTCGGTCTTGGGGAGCCGTCCTTGGAGAGGTTACTGAACGTGTACGGTACTCAACGGATAATTCATCAAGGGCGACACTCTCCGTGTTCATATATTTATCCCGCCGCCCCGTTGCCTGCGGGAAACATCCTGCGCGATTCCCGTGGAACAAAGGGGATGGGTGGAAGCCGCGATTCCCGTGGAAGCGGGGCCTTCGCCGTCATTCCCGCTGATTGCGCTCCCCCGCCCAGGTTCGGTTGGCTTTGTGTGTGCGTGGCCTACTCTCCACAAATCATTTCTCGGCTAGGGTACTCGCCAAATCTGTCATTTAACGCCGCCTATCATACCACGATATACAAATCACCGGGGAGCACATTTCAAGGTCTGGACAAAAAAATCAGCGGCCTCTCCGCCCGGACCCGGGCGGCAACATTGAGCTCTCTTGGCGCGAATCACCGTATTGTAGCCCAGTGGCCGCAGCCACCTTTCTCGTCAGGGGCGCTGCGGAGCGGGGTTCCCCAGGTATTTCAGCAGGTTAAAGATTTCGTAAACCCTGATCCCAAAAAGGACTCATAAAATGTCAAATCTGATGATTTCCATGCCTCCGTTTGTCAATATTCCTCCCCACCCTCCGTCCCAACCCTGTGGTACCCATGCCACCCAGCCCTGCCTTGCTCCCGTTCCCACCGTTTTCCAGGCTCCCATCTCTTCCGTGGTTCTCCGGCCGGAAGAACCGGCCGCAGTTTCCCCGGCCCCAACGCCGTCGCTGCGTTGTTCGGTGAAAGGATGCGTTTTCCCGGTCCGAAACCCGGGGCAAACGTTGTGCCGCAATCATGAACTTCAGGAATCGGAAGCGGTTCTATTTCAATCACATCAGCCCTCTCACGTGCTTATGCTGCAAGCTCCATTCGGACTTCCTGACCAAGAGCCCGACGATTCCCGCCTTCAGGATCGCAAACGTCAAGCGGCGGAGCGCGAACTGTTTATCCTGGACGAACCCTACTGACCGGGGTCGAGTGGCATCCCCGGGGCGGATGGTGCCCGCTGCTCCAAGCGGTGAACCAATCCAGCCTCGGGGACGCGTTCGACGTATGCCTGGCAGGGACGAATCGCGCTGGGGTGGAGCACCCCCGTTCGCTCGCCCAAGTCCCTGTATTTTCAGTCGATTCGCAGCGCGGAAGACGCACAACCGACCGTTTTGGTGCACAAAACCGATCTCTCCTGTGCGCTTGTCTACGGTCAGATCTCTGCTTCGTCTTACGTCAGCAGGCAAATCAGCAGAGAGGTGCCGGCCCCCGCATCGCACTTCCTGAGGAGCATGTCCGATCCTCCATCCCTGCCTTCCCGGCCAGCCGGAGCGTGCCCGCCCGTTTTTATACGGGCGCTAATAAACCTCGTTCAATCTATCGGTCGAATTCCCGCAAAGCATGAACTGTTTAAAATTCCAATGGGGGATTGTGGCGCGGTGCGGTAAAGCTCAGACCCGGGCGTCGGACCGCGTCCAATGGATCCAAATTCTCCGGCGGAGCCCTCTGCGCTTGCAAAACACCGAAGCTGAAGGTGTTTGATTGCGGGTTTGGGTCATTCCCTGACTGCCGGCAGCTCACATCTTTGATTATTGACGGCGCCCTTTCCTCCCCCAGCATTGAGAAAACTTAACGCCTTCCCCCTTTCCAGCCGATTAGAGGATTGACCGCCGTGCTTTGCGGCCAGGCAGTGAACACCGCGGGCGCGGATTGGTGGGAGGGTGGCATGGAAGTCGTGATACGGATTGCACTTATGTTCTTCTTCGTTCAATTTCTGGTGATTACGACCCTTATGGTTGTCGCTTTGCTCTCGGCCCGCCCAGAGGTCCCAACGTTGGGACGCGTGTCCTGGCAGGATGCCCTCAAGCGGATTCTCAGGTATACCATCCACATACCGAGCCGAATCTTCCGGTCTCTTTTGCGGTTGATGCACCACATGCACTCGATGGGCGCCATCAATTAGTTGGTGATGCGCCCAGCACCGGGGCATACTTGCGAAATGACCTTGGCGGTGGATTAAGATTGACCCAACCATTTCCGTCAAATTGGTATCCAATCCCTGGACGAGACGAAGTTTGTGGATCGAAGGGTGGAAGGGTAGCCGATGCGACGTGCCCGCTGGACTTGTAGAGTTGTAGCTTCCATTGCCCTGATAGGGTCGGTGGCCGCCCTTGCTCCGGTTCAAAGTTGGGGCCAGGCACTCAGCCCCTGGGCGCTTGCCGCTTCCCCCCAATCCACAACTCCTGCGTTGCCCCGACCACCAGTGCAGAAGCCCACCGAACCGGGTGTTTGGCATCACTTTGGCGAGGGGCAGAAGGTGCGCTCTGCTGAACCCCGCCAATCCGGCGTTTGGCGCCACTTTGGAGATGGCGTTGCGGCGCCGCCATCCGTTCAAGAATCCCCGGCCCGGCGAAACGTGGTGCAGGGCCGCGCCGGCGAGATGGAACAACTGATGTATGAGTTGGTCAACCGCGATCGCGCCGACCCCGCGAACCGGGCGGAAACCAATGGACGCGCGTTGCCCCTTCGGTGGAACGAAAGGCTGGCGGCCGTGGCGCGTGCGCATTCCCTGGACATGATGAATCAAGGGTATTTTGCCCACCAGGACCCGCAGGGAAGGTCGGTGGCTACGCGGGTGGAGGCAGCCGGTATGGCCTGGCAGGCAGTGGGCGAAAACATTGCCGTTTACGATAGCGTCCATGGCGCACAAACGGCATTTATGAACGAGCCGCGCTTTGCCAAGAACCACCGCGCCAATATCTTGAGCTCAGACTTCACCGAGGTCGGCATTGGGATTGTTCAGGTGCCGGACGGTAGTCTCTTCATCACGCAGGATTTCTATACCGAGCGTTAACCCCCGGTGGCCCGCTGGTGAGAGCGCGCGGCGCGGTCCACCCTCCCCGATTTCTGGGGTCTGATGGGCCCCATCGGGGTCGGGAAATCGGACTCTCCTAAGCGAAGAAAAACCCGATGTTCAGCGCGCCCATGCGCGCGATGATTTTTTCCCTCTCTCTTGGGGCTGAATGTGTCCCACATCTTTGGCTGACACGGAGGGGGTGAACCCCAGGGTGGCACGGGTCCATCCGCCCCGGAGGGGCCAAGATTGAATCACTACTGTCCAAATTAGCAGACGCGCCGTGTGGCAGACACGGTTCTCCTTGTGTACGATCTCGAATACGACACCAAACTAATGATTCATTTCCCCTCGCCCCCTTGGGGGAGAGGGGGGACCGCAAGGCGGGGGGTG
>CAYTMD010000490.1:0-5088 GCA_964438685.1 uncultured Acidobacteriota bacterium | reverse complement strand
AAGAGATGATTTACGATAAACGTCTCTACAGGGATTACCAACTTCACCATCGCAATTACCTCTCTGAAGGCGTACCTTAGCCGTTCCACGGGAAGGTCTGCGCCTTTACACTTTGATAATTCCCATCGAGGGCGGGTTCGAGGAGAAGGATGGCAGCGATCCGGCGGGCCATTTCTTGCACGTAGCGGACTTCCTCTTTTGTCAGGGGGCGGCCCAAGAGTTTTTCTTCGCGGTAGGAGAGCCACTTCTTCATGACTTGATAGCCGCCGATGGTGTATTCCCAAACCCGCAGCGGAATGTTGGACCAAAAAGCAAAATCATTCAGGTACACGTCGCAGGTGCGGTCACCGAGCGTATCACCGGCATCCTGGCGGCTGGCGGCCGTAGCGCTGGCATCCTGCCGGCCCTCCTCCGGTGCCGGCTGGAAGCCGGCGTTACGTTCCGCAAGGGTGTAATCGCGGGCGATTATCTTTCCCTTCCCCGGCATCGTGACGCCGCCCTGGCCCCCATGTCCCCAACCGGCGGTAACGGCGAAGTGCTTCGTTTCATCCAGAGTCGTCCCATGTGGCAAGGTGAATGTGGCGATGCTCTGTAGCGCCGGCATCTTGCCGGCATTGCTCGGGTGCCGGCTGGAAGCCAGCGCTACGAACGGCGTTTCCGTGTCCAGCAACGCGGCAATCTGCCTGCCCAGCGCCGCCGATGCGAGCAAGGCTTCCTTGCTGCCCGGCAGCGGAATACGCGGCCAGTCCTGGCGGAGTCCTCCGGAATTTTCCGTGCGGTAAGTTGGAGAGTGGAGAATCGCGAGGGCATGGTGGAAGACGCTCGCAGCGTCATCTATCGTTGCGGCCTGGGTCAGGTAGGCGACGAGTGAATCGCTGATGTTCAGTCGTGTGCCGTAAGGCAGGATGCGTGGATCGCTGGGCTCCGGGGCAAGCATAAGGGATTTGCCAGAGGGCTCGTCGCGGAGGTAGACGGGAAACATCCCGACATTTGATTCGACGATGTGATGGTCCGCCAACACGGTTGTATACTGCGGTTGGTAAAAGTCTTCCTTCCGATTGCGCTGCCCAGCACTTAGCCAACGGTTTCCCTCAAACACTTGCGGGAAATAATCGGACCGTTTTTCATCAAGGAGCTTTGTCTCTGGCTCCCAGTAGAGCCAGCGCACATCGAAGGGGCGGTAGCAATAAGGGACAATGTTTTTAGGCAAGAATCCCCGCTCGCGAAGCTGATCCCGGACCGCTTCCGCTTTAAACCGGCCGGTGTTCGTCATTACGCTCGGGGAGATGCGCCGCATTTCTTCGTGGCTGGTCTCCAAGTCAAAATACTGATCCATCCGCTTAATCAACCGTTCGCGGTCGATATCCACGACCACGTCATCACGGCTGGTTTTGACTCCCGGAAACGAAACTGGAAACAACTCCGGCAGCAACGGCCATTGCAGATAACCCAAAGTCACCTGCGCAGGTGCGAACGGTAAACCAAGGTCAAGGGCCGGGGTCAGTTCCTGGTACAGAGTGTTTCTATTTTGCTCGACGCTTTCGAGCAATTGTTGTCGTTTGCTCTTGCCCCAGAGATGGCGGAAGCCGACAATCGTAACTCCGGCATCCTGCCGGCCTTGCTCCGGTGCCGGCTGGAAGCCAGCGTTACGGTCCGCAGGGCCAGCATCTTGCTGGCCGGTAGACGTAGCGCTGGCATCTTGCCGGCTCACGGGCGCAGCCGGGACGGCGGCGGTTCGGACCAGCAGCGTTATGGCTGTCCCAACCTGTATGCCTTCGCGATTGAAATCTGTCGAAAAAACGCTGGGGTCCGGTTCCCCTTCGGGAGTCACCTTGCCGGTTTTGTACTTGTCTCCATTCAGGCAATCAATCCAGATGCGGTCAAACGCTTCCAGATACCGCTCCCTCATGCCGGTAAAGGAAAGGCCGTCGAGCCACGAGTAATTGGAAATCAGGCACACCACTCCCCTGCCGGTCTGTTGCACAATGCGCCTCTCCGCCATGCGAAAGAAGCGCACGTAAAGATCGTTCAAGCCCTGGCCCTGCGGAGCGGCCGCTTGTTTGGTGGTCCGATAGGCTTCGGAAAGGTCGCGCTCTTCCTCCATCTTGGAAATTCCCGCGAAGCTGTTGTAAGGCGGATTGCCGAGGATTACCAGGATGGGTACATCACGCTTAACGTGTTCGGCGGCGTCGCGTTCTTCTTCCAACTCGGAAAACAGTAACTTTGCCTTTGGCCCTTTGGGTGGTTCCCAGCCAGTGAGCGCGTTGGTGAGATAGACTCCGACCCGTTCCTTCGACTTCTCGGAGAGCGGTGCGCCGAGGTTCTGCAAGAGTAAGCCGAGTTGCAAGTGTGAGACGACGAAGGGTGCGGGCAGAATCTCAAATCCGAAAACTCGTTTTTGAGCCGCTTCCTTGAGGTCGCTCGCGGTCAGCGCATCCTCACCCCGCTCTTTGAGCGTGCGGTGAATTCGGTCGAGAACTTCCACAAGGTAAGAACCTGTACCGCAGCAGGGATCAAGCACATAAACATTCTTGTTGGCCAGCCCGTCCGGAAGGTCTAATTCCTCACGCAGAACTGTGTCTACGCGCTCCACCATGTATTTCACAATTTCCGGCGGGGTGTACCAGACGCCCAGTTCCTTGCGCAGTTCCGGGTCAAAAGCTTCCAGGAATGGCTCGTAGAAATACTGCACCGCGTGCGATTCCTGAAACTTGTCAAAAAATGAGCGGCGGTCAACACGGTTCAAAACCAACGCCGCCCAGTCCAATACTTCCGTGAGCTTCAGGGCTTCGAGTTCTTGCGGATCGCTCACCAAGTAGAAAAGCTTGGAGATCATCGGCACGCGCAGAAAGCGAGCGGTGAGGCCCCAGTCGAAGCGCGCCTTGGAGTTTGGCGGGTTTTGCTTGGCCCACAATACCCAGGCGGAAAAGACTCCATAAAAGAGGGTTTGAACCAGGCTGGAACGGAAGAAGTGCTCTCCCTTCTCGCCCTCGAATTTCAAGCCCAGGGCTTCCTCAAACGCCGAGCGCACCGTTGCCAACGCCGCAAGTTCAACTCCCGCAATGCGGGCGCTGGCATCCCGCGCGTAAGAAGCCAGAAACCACGCCACATCTTCCGGCGCGGCGATCTGGGCGGCGTGCCGCATGACGCGCAGCAGATATTCCTCAAACCGTGCTTCGATTTTATTAGCCAGACTGCCCGGATGCGCCGCTGCTGCCCAGAACGCTTTCTCGCTGTCGGCAAGGTGAAAGGATTCCAGTTTGGCGAACTTGCCCTCCGCGTCCTGTCCAACCAAAACGAAGTCGCGGTAATTCGTTACCAGCACTTGCCGGTATTTGCCCCAGTAGCGGGAAACCTGTTCGCCTTCAGCGGTTATCCAGGCATCGTCCTTGGTGGACTTGACCTCAACAACGCCGCGGGCGGGTAGCTGACCGGGAAGAGGCTCAGCTTCGGAGGCTTTCTGGAATTGCTCGGCGGTGAATAAGCCTCCGTCCGGAATCCCCGCGCCACGGTTGGCAAGGTGGATGATGCAACGAACACGAGGCTTGAGGCGCTTCCCAACTTCGTTCAAAAGGTTCGAGAGGGCGGGATAATTGGAAGTTTCCTTGACGCCGGCGCCAGAGGAACGAATGTCTCTAAGTTCGCGGAGGTAGATTTCAGTAGGTGTCATTGCAAGTAGTCGAACCGGTAGAAATAGTTACCACATTTAAACGGTTAGGGCAATGGTTCATTGCCGTATGCAACAGCAAGGGAAAGCATGGACGGCTTTCCGGAAAAAAGCGGGTCGGGATTACAACTACGTTGGTCGCGATTTCCTTCGCCCCTAAAGGGGCTCGGGCGGGGGTGGGGGCCGATTTTCCCACGGCTGGCGCCATGGGCTACGGTCTTTCGCCCGCTTTGCGGGCTATGGGGGTCGGTTCGCGAACCGACCCTGCAATAATCACCGATCACGCGCTACTTTTGCCTGTACGTAGGAACAATGTCGCATCATGAGACACACTCCCAGAAGATTTCCCCCTTCCGGCAGAATGAATGCCTGACGTTTTGTCTTAATTTATAGGTATCAACGCATACGGTACTTTCGTGTTGACTAGCTCAATCGCCATGATATGCTAGATTACGAGGCCAGTCAAAACTGGCGGAGGGGCAAGACCGCGGACCTATTCAAGGGGTTGGCGCAATCCATAGAACTGCAGGCAGCCTTGCTGACCCCTGACTCCAGCGCGCTGACTGACCCCAAGCGGCTGCCCACCATCCACGGAGGTTTTCATTCGTCAAAAAACCAGAAATGACGGAGAAAAAAGTGGCCGCGAATCCAAGCATGAAATGCTATGAACATTCAATGGAAGCTTTAGGAGAAACTGCGGTTTTCCAAGATGTATAAGAAACGAAAGGAGTTAGTCGTTTATGGTAAAGATGTCTGAACGCTTTATCTCATTCAAATAAAAATAGTTAGCTTGAAATATGGGATCTGGGGAGAAAAATAAGGGCACGGCTTTCCAAGATGTATCAGAAACAAAAGGGGTTAGCAATGAATGGCAAAAATCTTCCAAATATCTATATTGTTTAAAATAAAATAGTTAGCTGATTCTGCCGTGGACAGGGTGCTGGAAAAAAAAGGGCAAAAAATGAGAGTAAGCTGCGTTAAGTTGTTGAAAACACATGTAGAAAAAATGTCTACTTTTTGCCTTTCCATGATATTCATGAAAACAAACGAGTTAAACTGTTCTTTCCATGATGTTGATGAAAAGAAAGGGTGTTATTGAAAATAGAATTGACCGGGGGAAAGTGGCGAGGGACGAGAAACACAGTCTGAAGTCCGAAGTCTGAAGCCACTAAGAACAAGGGAAAGCAACGAGTGATGCGTGACAGGAAAATGCAAAACCCAAACGCGGAAAGATGGACAGCGCCGACGGCCAATCGCCAAGGGCGACACACTTCCCCACATCGGCTATCGGCAGTGGCAGGTGAGAACATGAACCCATTTGCTGACTTCGACACTCGCCAATCACCTATCGTGAATCAGCCGACGACCGCCGGGAGGGCACGCTTACCTCGCCCCCAATTCCCCCCTTGAACTGAACGGCG
>CAYTMD010000489.1:0-5100 GCA_964438685.1 uncultured Acidobacteriota bacterium | reverse complement strand
CGGACTTGGTGGTTTGGGTGGTTCATGCGCCGGGGCTGCTGTCGGCGGCTTATACCCCTGCATCATCATCGTTAGCTCACCAGGAGCTTTCTTTGATGCGCCCGGCAAGGGGGCAGGCGTCCTGGTGGGGCTGCCAATGCCGGCAGAACCTATTCCCCGCGTCGAGTCACCAGGGCTCTTGTAGGGCGGAAACTCTTCGGGGCCGCGTGAATCGCTTCGAGAAGCAGGAACAGCGGGAGTTTCCTGGCCAAACCCCAGGGATGACGATCCCGTCGCCGGTGACGGCGACTCGGGCATGGAAGGGGCGCGGGCATTGGTACTAAACATGAGGGTGAACTCACTAGCCCCCTTCGTCGCCGGGGAAGCAGGCGGTGGCGTCGCGGGCACCGAGGGCTTGGTTACCTCAGCTGAAGGATGCGAGGCCACGGGCGGCTGAGTTTTTGCCATGGGTGAGCTGAACATCTGGGTGAACTCACCGGGAGACTTATTCGTGGCAGGTGGAGGAGGCACACTCAGTGGCTTGCCCGGTGCCAGAGGCGATGGTGTCGGCGGCTGGTCAACATTGCCTTTGCCAATTCCCGCGAACATCTCGGTGAAACCACCGGGGCTCTCTTCCATGGCAGGCGGGGGAGGCACACTCGGCGGCCTGCCCGGGGTCAGTGGCGATGGCGCCGGCGGTTGGTCAGTTTTGCCTTTGCCAATTCCCGCGAACATCTGAGTGAACTCACCGGGGCTCTCTTTCACGGCAGGCGGAGGAGGTACACTCGGCGGCCTGACCGGCGTCAGAGGCGATTGCGCCGGCGGCTGGTCAGTTTTGCCTTTGCCAATTCCCGCGAACATCTGGGTGAACTCACCGGGGCTCTCTTTCCTGGCAGGCGGAGGAGGCGCACTCGGCGGTTTAGATTCGCTTTTGCCCATTCCCGAAAATAGCTGGTCGAATTCATCGGGACTCGCAACCGCCGCCGGTTCCTGTGGAGGGGTCACCATCGTTGGCGTTGCGGGCTCCTGCGGGGGGCCCCCATGTGAGGTTGGCTTGCGGCTTTGGAAAACCACTTCAAACCCGCTCGGAATCTGGCCTCGGGGGCGCTTTGCCGGACGCGGTCCATCCGCGATGACGGGTGCTTTCGTGAAGTCCGGAGCGGCAGACGGCGCCGGGGCAGATTGAGCCGAGGGAGAAACCACCGTTCCAATTATGGTGGGTTGATCGCCAAAACTATCAGGGCTTGATTGTGGAAACGTCTCAGCGGGGCCCGGCGCGACCGGGGAAGGTCCAGCGGAAATCCCGCTGCCTCCTTTTGAAGATGCGATAAACTGCAGCCACCCACGGAGATCCAAACACTCCGGAACATCCGCTGTCACGATGAAGATACGGTCGTTCTCTTCTCCACTATCAAGAAAGTGCTCGGTTCCCGGGGTGCCTGTCCCGGGGAGATTCTCGTATATCAAGGACATCAAATCAGGCTGATTGGGAGAAGTCAGTCCCCGCGAGAACTGGTGGACCAGGACTAGCCGGCCATTTGAAGTATCTTCCGCTCGAAAAGACATCGTTTCCCCATTTGCGATCAGGGAATCGATTCGGTATTTTTCCAGGAAGCTCATAGTTGTCTATCGCTAGGCGCCATTCTATATCATCATAAATCGGGTTCGCAAGCTATGTTCATGCATTTGGGTAGAGGCTCCGGCCCAGATTACCGCCTGCTGGACTTTTTGTTCTTTCGACCGCTCGGTCATAGTAAAAGTCTGTTGCCAGGCGCCAAGATGATGTAGTATTAACGACGTTTCGTGCAGAAAACTAACTCCCATGTTTGGTAGGCCTCAGCTCGCGAAGATAAGAATCGCCCTTCTGTTGCCATCTGCGGGGTAGGCCTTGTAATGAGAGGTCTGAACAGAGTGGCACTGCGAGTCGGGGGCGTGGGATCCTGGACCGAGAATCTGAATACCGTCGGACAGGCGAGAGGAAGACCTACCCGGTAATGACGAACCCAGGACTACCGGGCTGACTCCATGAAGCAACTTTCAAGAGTTGTATGGTCAGAGGGCATGCACCTCGGGCCACATCATTTTCAAGTACAGAGCCGCTTTTTCGAAGAGATTACCCACTTCGGGATTTCGAAATTGTGGTTCGAGCCCTATGGTATCGTGGGGCTGGAACTTGATGGGGAGGCATTGCGGAATGGCACCGTGTCTGTAGTTCATGCACGCGGGATTTTCCCGGACGGACTGCCCTTCAACATGCCCGAGAGTGATCCGCTACCCGCCCCACGCGGTATTGCTGATCTATTTCCGCCGACGCGAGAAAGCCTGACCGTCCTTATAGCCATCCCTCCACTTCGGGTTGGTGCGGCGAACTGTGCTCTGACCGATCAGGACAAGAACGGAGCAACACGCCTGATCGCCGAATCCGATATGGTCCCTGATGAAAACACCGGCACCGATGAAAAGCCGCTGAAAGTGGGGCGAAAGAACATACGGATTCTCCTCGACACCGAGGATGTAGGAGATATGCAAACCTTGCCCATCGCCCGCATTCGCAGGGATGGGTCGGGCAATTACATTTATGACGAAGCCTTCATTCCCCCCTGCACGCAGATCAGCGCCAGCCCAACACTGATGTTGATGGCGCGCCGGTTGATCGAGGTTCTTCAGGAGAAGAGCGCGACAATGTCTCTTGAAAACAGGGGGAAGGGGAAATTTCAAGCCGGCTTCTCGGCGCAGGAGATTGGGCGTTTCTGGTTCTTGCATGCCATCAACTCCAGCCTTGGACCTCTTCGCCATCTCTTCTTTACCAAGCGCGGGCATCCGGAAGAGCTCTTTCTTGAACTCCTTCGCCTAGGGGGAGCGCTTTGCACTTTTTCCCTGGATTCCCAGCCCCGGAATCTTCCCCTTTACAATCACATGGCTCTTGATACCTGCTTCGCGGAGCTGGAGAAGCACATCCACGATCACCTCGATCTTCTGGCGCCTTCGAATTGTCTTTCCATTCCGCTGAAGCCCGTCGCGGACTATTTCTATGAAGGAGCCATTACCGATCAACGCTGTCTGGACCGTGCGCGCTGGATGATTTCCGTGCACTCGGCGTTGGGTGATGCCGATGTCATTAACCGGACGCTGCAACTGGTAAAAGTCTGCTCCGCGCAATTTGTTCCCCAACTGGTCAAGAGGGCGCTGCCCGGCATGGAATTGACGCATGTCCCGGTCCCTCCCTCCGCCGTGGCCCGGCGGGTGGAAAGCCAATACTTCTCAGTCAGCCGCGCCGGGCCGTGCTGGGATCACATCGTTCAAACTCGCCGGGTGGGAATCTACATTCCGGGTGACATCCCCAATCCGGAAATTGAATTGCTCGTTATCCTGGAATCCTGAGAGGTCAGGCATGGGTGGACAACAGGCTGGGGTTTTGCCGACACGAGGCGCCCGGCGCAAGAATCTGGCATTGATTTACCAGGAGATCCTGACCGCCATCACGCGTTTTCGCTCGAACCGGCAGACGGTCGCGGACGCCGGGTCTTTTCGCAATCAGATCAAGGGCGCAATCGGCACGGCGGAGGCGGAAGCGTCACGAAACGGCTACGCCGCGGACGATGTGCGCCTGGCCACGTTCGCGGTAGTTGCTCTCCTGGATGAATCGATTCTCAACTCCAACAATCCTCTCTTCGCGGACTGGCCGCGGATGCCCTTGCAGGAAGAATTATTCGGCGTGCACACCGCCGGGGAAATGTTCTTCAGTTGCATCGATCGTCTGCTGGCCAAAAGTGATTCACCGCAAACCGCGGATGTGCTGGAGATTTATGCCCTCTGCCTGCTCCTGGGTTACCGGGGACGCTACAGTGTTAGCGGCCAGGAGGGAGTGCGCGTCGTGGCATCGACGGTGGCGGAGAAGTTGCAACATCTCCGCGGCGGGCTGCGCCCGCTGGCTCCAAACTGGGCGCCCCCCGCGGATCCCGTCCGTCAGCAAGCCTCCGATCCCTGGGTTCGAGCCCTCCTCTTTAGCACGCTGGGAGTATTGGCTCTTGCGATTCTATTTTTTGTGGGGTTCAAATTCGCGCTCATTTCCGGGGCATCAGGATTACATCTGACTGTTCCGCTTACGCCCCCTTAGGGAGTCTTCGTGAACACCAAATTGAAATATTGGATCGCTGCGGTTGCTCTTATAGTTTGGCTGTTTCTGGCCTGGTTTATAGGATCATGGATGCACCTGCAAGGGAGTAGCCTGTGGGTACTCCGAGGCGCCCTTGCCCTCATTGGCGTGGCCGCATTTATCATCATTATCTGGTTGTTCCGGGTCAAGGACAAGGAACGCGCGGCCATGGTTCCCACGGGAGTGGGCGGTGATGAGATTGACATCCTGGTTCGGGAAGCGGAGATGCGGCTGCAGGCATCCCAGTTGGGCCATGGGGCCAGGATCGGGACCTTGCCTCTCTACCTTGTCCTGGGCGAGGCCGGCTCAGCCAAAACCAGTGTCGTCCTGCATTCCGGGCTCGAACCTGAATTACTTGCGGGTCAAACCGTTCAGGACAGAGTCCCGGTCCCAACCCGTACCGCGAACCTCTGGTACAGCCGGCAGTTTATTTTTGCGGAAGCCGGCAGTTCGCTTCTGCAAGATCCCCCCAAGTGGGCCAAACTCATAAAGAAGTTGGCTCCCCGCCAGCTTGGTTCGGTATTTGGGAAGGGCACGCCTTGTCCCCGCGCCGCCCTGGTCTGTGTGGACTGCGAAGCATTCATGAAGCCGGGCGCTTCCGATGCCCTGGCAGCCAGCAGCGAGCGGATACGGACGCGCCTGCGCGAAGTTTCGCAATTGCTGGGCATCAGCATCCCCGTCTATGTACTTTTCACGCGGGCCGATCGCCTGCAATTCTTTCACGATTATGTTCGCAATTTGACCAATGACGAGGCCACGGTGGTTTTTGGCGCGACGTTGCCCATGGTCGCCTATTCCACCGGTGTGTATGCTGAGCAGGAAACCGCCCGGGTATCATCGGAATTCGACAACCTTTTTGAGTCTCTTGCCGATCGGCGCGTGAATTTGCTTTCGCAGGAATTTGATGCCGCCAAGCTGGCCACAACCTACGAGTTTCCCCGGGAATTCAGAAAACTGCGGACTCT
>CAYTMD010000488.1:0-5101 GCA_964438685.1 uncultured Acidobacteriota bacterium | reverse complement strand
GTATTTGGCTCCGAGCCGAATTCCTCAGCGGCCCTTTCTCATTGCCGGGCAATGAACAGGTCGAGATTTCGATTGGAAGAGCGGCAGAGAAAAGCGCACTGCGCTCACCTCCGCATCGCAATACCGTATATTCTCGTTTTTCCAGCAAACAATTTTGTGTGCATGTTGAAAGTGGAAGGTCGCAGGAAGAGACCCCTCATCCGCTTCGTACCTCAGCACCTTCTCCCCTGGGAGAAGGGTGTTGTTAAACTGCCCTCTCCGAGGGGAGAGGGTATCCCGATGCATCGGGGCGGGTGAGGGGTCTCTTCGTCCGCCCGCGATGATTTGACTGTTGCTCCGCCGCGCTGCGGTGAATCCGATTATTTTCCCACGCAAAATGTTTTGAAAATGATATCCAGGACGTCGTCGGCGTAGGTGGCTCCGGTGATGAGGTCGAGCGGCCGCAGTGCGTCGTAGAGGTCGAGCAGGAGCATTTCGTGCGGGGTGTGCTGTTCGGCAGCCTGATGAGCCTTGGCCAGACCCGCCAGTGAATCCTTAACAAGCTGTTGATGACGCAGATTGGTAATGAATTCGCCTTCCGGCAAGACATCGCGCGCCGGAACCGCGAGGGCGAGAATCTTCTCTTTGAGTTCGTGTATTCCTTCGCCCGTAAGCGCCGAGGTGTGAACCAGTATTGTAGCGCCGACCTTGAGGTCGGCATGTGCCGGGCTAAAGCCCGGCGCTACATCGGTGACTTGCTGCGGCAAGTCCGATTTATTCAGGGCAATCAGCAGCGAGCCCAGCGGGCGCAACTTCTCCAGCAGCGCCGTATCCTCCCGGGTCCAGGGTTGCGAGGCGTCCACCACCATAAGCCGCAAATCAGAATCAGCGATGGCGGAAAAGGTGCGCTCCACGCCGATCTTTTCCACTTCATCCTGGGCTTCGCGAACGCCCGCCGTGTCCACAAAGCGCAGCGGGATTCCGCCCAGGTTGGCCGTCTCCGCCACCAAGTCGCGGGTGGTTCCGGGGATGGCGGTCACGATGGCGCGCTCTTCATTCAGCAGGCGGTTGAACAGGCTTGACTTGCCCACGTTGGGCCGGCCCACGATGGCCAGCGTCAGGCCTTCGCGCACGATGCGGCCGTACTCATACCCCGCCACCACGGTTTCCAGGTCGCGGCGGATGCGGTCAATGCGCGTAACGATTTCCTGCCAGTCGATCACTGACACATCGTCTTCGGCAAAGTCGATGCCCGCTTCCAGCCGCGCAATGAGTTCAAGCAGCACCTGCTTATGAGGCTTTAAACGGGCGGAGACGGAACCGGTCAATTGCTGCGCGGCCACACGCGCCTGGTAAATGGTTTGCGATTCAATCAGGTCGCGGACCGCCTCCGCCTGGGTCAGATCAATGCGCCCGTTCAGGAAGGCACGCAGGGTAAACTCACCCGGTTCCGCAGCGCGTGCGCCCTGGGCAAGGCAGCACTCCACCAGATATCGCAGGATGATGGGGGCGCCGTGGCAGGAGATTTCCACCACGTCTTCGGCAGTATAAGAATGCGGCGCGCGGAAGCAGGTCACCACCACCTGGTCGAGCACCCGTCCCGATTCCGCTTCCACGAAGTCGCCGCGCGTAGCGTGTTGAGTTTCGAGAGGAAGCCTGGGCAGTTTTATGAGGCGTGTGGCAATTTCAATGGCGCGGGAGCCCGACAGCCGGACTACGCCCAATCCGCCTCGGCCCGGCGGGGTGGAGATGGCGACAATGGTGGCGTCGGAGAATCGGGTCATCGGTTCATCGGGAGATCGGGTGATCGGGTGAACAACGGAAAACCACTCACATAGTGCTTGATTCTTCCGATCCTCACAGTACCCGATGTCCCACGGGGCTCAGCAAGCGGTCCAAGTGAACGCGATAAAAAGCGGATGTGGATGTTTTTTGTTCACCCGATCACCCGATTACCGGATCTCCCGATCCAGGGTTCACCCGATCACCCGATCATCCGATCACCCGATTAATCATTTGGCCGGATAGATCACCACTTTGCGTTCGAGCCCCATTCCTTCACTTTGGGTGCGAACGTCGGTGCGGTCTTTCAACGCCAGGTGGATGATGCGCCGTTCGCGCGGGTTCATGGGGTTCAGCGTAAAGGGGTTCCCGGTATCGATCGCCCTGTCGGCCGCCACCTGCGCCATCAGGCGCAACTCTTCCATCCGCGATCGCCGCCAGTCCTTGCAATCGCAGGCGATGCTGCGGAGATGCCCCTCATCCAGCCGGATGGCCTGTAGCAGCACATATTCAAGAGCGTGCAACAATGTGGCGTTCTTTTCCAGCAGCAGGTCGGCGTCGTATCCGGAAAAGTCTACGACGTAATCCGGGGCCTCGGGGTCTCCCGGGTCGGGCGCATTTTTCTTGATTGAAAAAGTCAGTTTAAAGGGGCTGTGGCGAATGATATCGCCGAGCGCAGACTCCAACAAAGGCAGGTAATGTTCGAGGGAGTTTGCGGCAGACGGATTTTCCGTATCCATAGGTCACCCCTTGGCCTCGGCGGGCTTGCGTGGAACAGGAAGCAGCGGCGGCTTCGGCATGCGGCGATTGATGAAAACCTGTTGGAGAATTTGCACCACGCTACTAGTGAGCCAATAGAGCACCATGCCGCTGGCAAAACGGTAGAACATAACACCCATAAAGATCGGCATGAACATCATCATGCGCTGCTGGGCGGGGTCCGCGGTGGCCATGGGCGTCATCCGCTGCAGGATGTAGGAAGCGACGGTCATGAAGATCACCAGGATCGGCAGGGAAAAGCCCATAATCATGACCCGGTCAGGCGCGGAAAGGTCTTTGACCCACCAGATCCATGGCGCATGGCGAAGTTCGATGGCAAGGTCCAGAACACGGTAGAAGCCATAGAGAAATGGCATCTGCAGCAGCATGGGCAGGCAGCCTCCCAGCGGATTGATGCCATGCTCGCTGTAAACTTTCATGACTTCTTCGTTCATCTTCTGCTTGCGCGGATCGTTGAACTTGTAGGCCTTGTACTTGTCCTGGATGCCTTTGATGATCGGCGCAACCTTCTGCATTTCCTGCGCGGAACGAAGACTCTTGAGCTTCAACGGGAACATTGCCGTAGTGATGGCCAGGGTCAGGAAGACAATGGCCCAGCCATAATTGTGAATCCAGTGTTCGTAAATATATCGCAAGGCGATGAATAGTGGCTTGGCGACGATGCTGAACCACCCAAAGTCCACCAGGGCGTCAAGTGGAGGGTTGATGGACTTGAGCACGTCCAGGTTCTTGGGGCCGATGAACAAGCGGAATTCCAGCGCCTTCGGCTGCGTTTCCACCAATGCGGCGGCCAGGGGCTTAGGCTTGTCCTTTTCCGTCCAATCGGGAGGCAGCCACTCCTGCCGCGCCATTTTGAAGGAGACCTGATCGGGCGCGTCCGGGAGAAAGACGGCGGCAAAGAACTTGTCCTCGACTCCCGCCACTTGCAATGGACCGCCGATGGTGCGGTCCTCCTTCACTTTGCCTTGGGCAACGGTGGTGAGGTCGCCCACCGAACCATAAACCCCCTGGCGGTAGCTCTCAATGGCAGCGGGGGCCAGCGAGTGGTCGCCGAAACCTCCGGGCCAGGTGACCTCAACCGGCAGATTGCTTTGGCCGTCGAAAACGCTGACGGCAACCTTGGACACATACTCGGGGCCGAAGGAGAATTGCTTCTTAACCTGCACCTTGCCGTCGCTGTAAGTGAAAGTCAGATGGACAGGAGGGTAGAGAGTATTTCCTGAGTGTGCCTCAAATTCCTTTCCCGAGGCAGGCGTCTTGCCATAATCGGCCTTCGCGACATAGATCCCCTGGTTAACCTGCGCCTTGAGCGTGGAATTCGCCATGTTAAGGCTCATGGGATAGCCAAGCGTTTCGCAGGCCGCGGCGTTGACAGTGTCGAGGGGTTGATCCTTCGCGTCGAAATAACTTTTCAGCACCCAACTCTTGACCAGGGCTCCCTGCGTGGAAAACGTCACGCGGTAGAGCTTGCTTTCCACCACAATGTCTTCCGCCTTGGTCCCTTGCAAGACCGGGATTGCCGCGGCGGCTGGCAGTGGCGTGGGGGTAGATGCCGTGGCAGCAACAGGCGCACTAGGCTGGTTGGGGTGGGTGGCCGTGGCTACAGTCGGAGTTTTCTTCGGCTCGGGGGGCGGCTCCTTGATGAAGTAGATCTTATACAGAACCAGCATCACGATGGAGAGCCCGAAGGCGAGCATTACGCGTTTTTCTTGGTCAAGTTTCACGTTGGGTTCCCAAGTTTCAGGTTTCAAATTCCAGGTGTCAGGTGCCAGGTATCAGGTGTCAGGTTCTCGGTTTTGGGTGCTGGACGAATTTTGAAGGGTAAAGTATAAAGGGCAAAAAGGAGTATCCTTTATTCTTTACACTTCACTTTCTTTCTCCCTGACACCAGGCACCTGACACCTGACACCTATTTTTCAGGTACCGGGTCATAGCCATACCTGCCCCACGGTCGGCAGCGAAGCAATCGTCCCAAAGCCAGGCGCCCGCCGTGCCATACTCCCCACTTTTCAACTGCTTCGAAGGCATAAGATGAGCAGGAAGGGTAGAATCGGCAATTGGAGGGTAGTACGGGCGAAAGGCACGCTTGGTAAAAGCGAATCAGCAACAAAACGAGAGAGGTTATAGGTGACAGGTGACAGGTTACAGAACTGCCGGAAGTTACCGGGGACTGGTTAATTGGTACAGGGCACTGCATGGTGTTCTCTTTTTCCCTGTCCCCTGTCCCCTGTCCCCTGTCCCCTATGCCGGTGGCTGCTGCGGAAACAACCGCAGCAGTTCCCGCTGGAGCGTTGTGAAGGAAACCTTCCCCACGGCCTCGCGCGGATTCACCAGGATGTCCCAGCCGCCCGGGAGTTCCGCTCGATTCAGGCGAAATACTTCGCGGACGCGGCGTCGCAGACGATTGCGCCTCACCGCTTTGCCCAGACGGACCGGCGTGGTGATGCCCAAGCGTGAGTGTGGCAATCCGTTGGGCCGGCAAAAGACCGTGCATAGTGATGCGCTGCGGCGCTGCCCTTCGTCGTAAACCCGCCGAAACTCGCTTCGGCGTAGCAGCCGA
>CAYTMD010000487.1:0-5109 GCA_964438685.1 uncultured Acidobacteriota bacterium | reverse complement strand
TCTGATAGGGTGACACTTGGCTCTGTTATGCGGGCTCGTCATGCGGCGCGTCTGCTAATTCGGACAGTAGTGCGCGCCTTTTGCACTTTGCCTTTTGACTTCCCCTCGGCCCCGCCACCCATTCCCACAACCATGCCTTGCATGGTCCTCACTGCGGAGTGAGCCTATCCGGATAAATCGCCGTCGACACGATGGCCTACCTGGAACGAGAAAGTCGGCGTTGTGCCTCACTAGAATGCTGGCTCATGATTCACATCCACATGGCAGTCGTCTGCGGGCAGCGGATACTTTTCGAGGAGGGTTATTCCTAAATGGACTCATCACAACTGAACCAACTTTATGATTTCACAGGGAAGACGGTGGTTATTACCGGAGGAACGGGAATCCTGGGGGGAGAGATCGCCTGCGCGTTGGTGGGCTGCGGGGCCAATGTGGCAATGCTGGACCGCAACCTGGACCCGTTTGAACACATCCGGGAACTGATGGAACCGCGCGGGAATCAAGCCGTGGCGATCAGCGCCAACGTCCTGGAACCGGAGAGCCTGCAAAAGGCCGCGGAAACCGTCCGGCAGAAATTCGGCAAAGTCGATTGCCTGTTGAACGCGGCGGGCGGCAACAAACCCCAGGCCACCACCTTCGGCGATCTCAAGTTTTTCGATCTTCCTCCGGACGTTTTGCGCTGGGTCTTTGACCTGAACCTCATGGGAACCATTCTGCCCTCGCAGGTGTTCGGAAAAATGATGGCGGATAAAGGTGAAGGGGTCATTCTCAACATCTCATCCATGAGCGCCATTCGTCCCCTTACCCGCGTCGTGGCATACTCTGCCGCCAAAGCCGCCGTAAGCAACTTTACCCAGTGGCTGGCAGTTCACATCGCGCAGGAGTACTCGCCGCGGATCCGCGTGAACGCCGTTGCCCCCGGCTTCTTCTTAACCAATCAGAACAAGTTTCTCCTCACCGAGGAAAAGACGGGGAACCTTACCGCGCGCGGCAAGGCCATCATCGCTCACACCCCGATGGCGCGGTTCGGCATTCCGGAGGATCTGTTCGGAGCTGTTCTGTGGCTCCTTTCGCCTGCCTCGGCCTTTGTAACCGGAATTGTGCTGCCGGTGGATGGCGGATTTTCGGCGTTTGCAGGAGTCTAAGAAGCAGTGGCGAGTGACAAGTGACGAGTGACGAGCAGGAAGGCTAGTTCATTGTTCTCGCTTCTCATTCTTCAATTGTTACCAATAACCAGTGGCGAACAAAATGGCCAGTTCGTTGCTCTTGCTTGTCACTTGTCACTCGTCACTTGTCACTGAAGTTTGGGAGGTACCACACCGATGACTGTAGGAAAAGGGTTCACCGATCGTTTTCTGACCCACGAAGAAACCAGCCAGGTGGTGCAGCAGGGTCTGGCCGCGCTCGCCGTGGATGGCAAGCGTGTGCTGGTGATCATTCCCGACGGCACGCGCACCATGCCGATGCCAATGATGTATGACCTGTTCGAGGCACACCTTGCTCCACGCGTGGCCGCGCTGGATTATCTGGTGGCGCTTGGCACGCACCCGATCATGAACGACGAGCATCTCAGCAAATTGGTGGGGCGGCCGGTTACGAATGGACAATGCGGCAAGAGCCACATCTTCAATCACCATTGGGAAGATCCCAATAACTTTGTGACCCTGGGCATAATCCCTGCCGCTGAAATCGGTGAACTGACCGGCGGATTGCTAGCCAAGGAAGTTCCCGTGCGTCTTAATAAGTTGATCCACGACTACGACCACATCATCATTTGCGGACCGGTCTTCCCGCATGAAGTGGCGGGATTCTCCGGCGGCACCAAGTACTTCTTCCCCGGGATCGCCGGGGGAGAGATCATCAACCTCACGCACTGGTTTGGCGCACTGATAACCAACTTCAAGGTCATCGGCTCCGGCTACACACCCATCCGCGCCATCATTGACCGCGCGGCGGGCATGATTGACACTCCCGCATCCTGCTTCGCGCTGGTGGTGACGCATGAAGGGCTGGCAGGGATATTCTTCGGCACGCCGCAAGAGGCATGGAATTCCGCTTCGGCGCTTTCCGCCAAAAAGCACATCATCTATGTGAAGAAGCCTTATAAGCGCGTGCTCTCCATAATGCCCAGCCTCTACGATGATATCTGGACGGCGGGCAAAGGCATGTACAAGATGGAACCGGCCGTGGCCGATGGCGGTGAGGTGGTTATCTTTGCCCCGCAAATTGATGAAGTCAGCTACACGCACGGCGCGCTGATCGAAGAAATCGGCTACCACTGCCGCGATTATTTCCTGAAGCAGTGGGACAAATTCAAAGACTACCCCGGCGGAATCCTGGCCCACTCGTCCCACGTCAAAGGACTGGGCGAGTACGATGCGGTCACCAAAACCGAAACCCCGCGCATCCAAGTGACCCTGGCCACGGCCATTCCGGAAGAACGTTGCCGGCACATCAATCTGGGTTACCTTAACCCCTCCAGCATCAAACGCAAGGAGTGGGAAGGCCACGAGGATGAAGGCATCCTGGTGGTCCCACGCGCCGGCGAAATGCTCTACCGCGTCAAAGACGAGTCCGAGGTCCAGAATCCGAAGTCCTAAGAAAATGGATGGATGCTATCGGCCAAGATCAAATAAGGCCGCAGCCCTCGCCCCCTTGGGGGAGAGGGTGGACCGCAACCGGCGCCTTCATCAGCCGGGGCGGGCCGGGTGAGGGGGTCAAAACCCTCCACTCCCCCCCGCAAGGCGAGAGCTGCGAACCCAAACCTCGGCGCTTACCCTTGCTCGTCCGCCGAAGGACCATAGAGAGCGGGCACCGGAATATCATTGAGCCGCAGGTAGACTCCCAATTGGGCACGATGGTGAATGAGGTGATTCATCACCATGCTGCGAAGTACCGCAATCCTCGGCATGGCGAAGATCGTCTTTCCACCCGCGAGCAAGGTCCAGGTCTCCATCAGCGCAGCATCGCTCGCCGATTTCAGGGCTGCACGCGCCTTGGCGACATCGCGATCAAATACCTCCAAAAGGTCTTTGTGCGAGTTCATGACGGGGGGCTTAAACGGCTCGCCTCCGATGGGTGCGTAGTCAAACGAGGTCTTTTCCAGAGTCTCCTTCATCCAACTTGGCATTAAAGCCAGGTGAGTCGTCAACTGCCGGATCGTCATCGATTTGTTGTGGGGTTTCCAATCAAACTTATCGTCGGGTACCCGCTCAAGGCTCTTGCGCGTGCCAGCCATCTCTTTGTCGAACTCCATCAGCAAGGCTTCATTCATCGCCATGGTTTCCTCCGCAAATTTAGATTTGTAACCCGCCCCATGCTTGCAATTGTCCGGGTCAACAGGAAGGGATAATAGGAGAACAAAAAGCGAAAGTCAAGTAATTCTGCAAATCACCCGCGAAGATGTTCCACCAGCCAGACGACATACGCAGAGTTTCGCCGTCGCACTTCCGCCAGCAGGTCATCCGGCAATTCATCGAGCTTCTCTTTAAAGAAGCGGGGATCGCCGTCGGGAGCCTGCGTGTCGCGGCTGCCCACCACGTTGCCCAGCCAGAACACCTGGAACAGGTTTCCATCCACTCGCCCACGAGCCGCATTTCCAAGGTAGAACTCGCGGCCCATTTTCACGTAATAGTCGGCCAGTTCGCTTTCCACCCCGAACGCCCCCTTTTCGGCAAAATGCCGGGCCCGGTTGACCATACGTTCGAAGAGCAGGCGCCAGGGCGAGCCCGCGGGCTGCTCGGAGAGCACATCGAAGAGTTGAAGCTGGAGTTCACCAGAGATCTTGTAATTCACGCGTCCGCGCGTCGAGCGGCCAATCGCTTCCAGAACCTCCGCCTGCTTGCCGCTGCCGGAGTGAATGCTCAACGTGCCATCAAAGTATCGCGCCACCGCAGCGAGTTCGGCCACGCGGGAGGCGAGCTCGGCCAGCGGCTGCGACGCAAAATTCTTGACCACATTGGGCACAAGTTCAGGCCACATTTTGTGATGGGAATACTCTTCCAGACCCTTCCCATGCTCCACCGTGGTTTCCATTTTCACCGGATAGGCCTGGCGTTTCTTGAAGCCAAGATTGGGAGGCACCAACTGGGCCGGACGTCCGTGCGCCTTCAGCCAGTGCATGTAGAAGAGAAGTTCTTTCGTCGTAGTCAGCGTCTCGGCCTCGTCCAGCGAGGGCTCAAAGTCAAAGTCCGTGCCCGTTCCCAAGGCGGCCTTGGCGGCGCGAATGGAATCGAAAAGCTCCTCGTTAAGCTTGATACTGCGGCCGAACTTCACGGCAAGGCGCAGAATTTCTTCCTGCGAGAAAGCGTACGTGGTGGAATCGATATGGAATTGCTGTGAGAACTCCGCCATCACCCAGCGCGCTTCCTCCGCTGAAAAGATCTGGTGGAACCGTTCTTCAACCGCGGAGGCGCTCCATGCCTGGGGATGACGCAGATCGCTCTCCAGCTCGAACAGGCGGGATGTATCGGTGGTGAACTTGGTGTACCCCGCGGCGTGGCGAATCGCTTCCTTCACCATTTCCACCGAGCGCGCGATCTCCGCGTCCGTCGAGCCGGAAACAATGAAGTGGTCCGCTTCCGCCGTGTAGCCGGCGCGCCAACCCGCGCGAATGGCGGCCCAGAGCCCCGCATGGTACAGGTGACGGATGGAAACGCGGGTGTGCCCGGTGGCCACCGGATCATCCCCGCTGCGAGCGGCAATGGCATCGTCCGTAGTCATCTCGCGCGTGGCGGAGAGTTGTACCGTCGAGGCCCAGTTGGCTCCAAATTTCTCCAGGACCGTCCCGAAGGCCGTGAATGCAGCGGGCAAACTGATTTCCGGGTGGCGATTGCCCGTGGCGATGGCAGGCAGCGCCCGCTGCGGACGCGGCAGAAAGACCGGCGCCACCTCCCGCGCGAAGGTACTGATGGCATCGTGGTCGCTCGACGCAAACGCATAGGCCTTAATACTCACTTCCCGGCCCTCGGGCAAATGCAACTTCTCTTCCTGCAAAGGATTGGTGAATCGGGGGGCAGAAGCTGTTGGTCCCGTCGAGAACAGCAGCAGCAGGGGGCAAACGGCCCCGTCGTGAATCGTGTCAACAGCCAAATAGTAGTCGGCAGGTTG
>CAYTMD010000486.1:0-5131 GCA_964438685.1 uncultured Acidobacteriota bacterium | reverse complement strand
TCTGGTGCAGAACACTTGTGCAGTTTAACCGGGATGGCATGGTTGGCAAAGATGAAAAATCACATTGAAAGCGTGTAGCGCGGACCCGCGTTCTTGGGGTCCGCGGTTCTTCCCATGCAGATGCGACCTATCTTGATGACGATGACTCAGGGGTTGAGCTCGTGTCGTCTGAGGGACCGCGGACCTCAAAAGCGGTGGTCCGCGCTACCTTGCTGGATACGATGAAGGAATGGGGCGGAACTCACGGCACTCTTGCCGCCAGGTTCACGGCCGCGGCAGTGGCGGTGGCGCCGTCTGGCATATTCGCGTAACCACCGATGTACTTCCCTTTGCGGAAAAAGCAAACCCCGCCCAGATACTTGTCCTGCACCTCGATGGCTTCATCGGCCACGTGCGCAGCCTGAGCGGTCGGATAGCGCACCCGGAGCTTAACCATGACGGCCGCGGCGGACTGGGGCGATGTTTCCAGAATCAGAAAGGCCTTGCCCGTGTCGTACTGCGCAACGTAACCCCGCTTGAGGAGACGAACGCCAATCACGCTTTCCGGAATCAGGCGAACACTCACCAGCTTTTCCTTCGGAAACCAGCCCAGCGCATCTGGTGGCGTGCTGCTTCCCTCCAGGCGCTTTTCCATGGCAGCGGTGAAGGCCGTTAGGGCGGCGCTGTGATCGATGTCGGGGGTAGCGGAGATTTCGACGTAGTATTTGCCCTTGGCAAAAGTGCCCCGGCGCGGCATGATCTGCCCTCCCATGCCAATCTTCGCCAGGGGATGGCCGGGATCGCGGTTGGCGCTGAAAATCCCGTAGGCCGCGTCAGCATCAAGCATCTCCGATATGTCGATGACCAGCGTATTCTCCCCGGACTTACAAGTAACCCCCTGCATCTGGAGGAAGCCGTAGGCGAAATAACTCTCCGAATTACCGTCCATGTACTCGTAGAGGTTGTCAGCGGTGAAGTGACGCACCGCGCCTGCCTGCGACCAACCCGGGACAAGCGAACAATCGGGCGCCCCGGCCGCTGGGGCGCCGGGGGCTGCGACCACGGCGCATACAAATAATAAAATTGCGAAGCGAAGACGATTCATAGGAATTCTCATGGCTGGAACCCAAGAGGGTGAATTTACCGCAGAGGCGCTGAGGCGCAGAGAAAGCAAGGCATGGAGAGGAAGCTATATTAGAGCGGACGTGTACCCAATTTATTGGAAGTTTTCTTTCCAGTCTGCTTTTCTTACCTCTGCGTCTCTTCGCCTCTGCGGTAGAAGTTCATTAAGCAAACATCTCCTGCGCGCGGGTGAGACGCTCGGGCACCTTCACGCCAAACCGGCACTTCACAGTACACGTGGGGCAGTCACCGCAGCGCACGGAGGCAAATTCCGCCGGCAAGTGCTTAAAGTGGTCGCGACCCAGTTCGAACTGGCCATAGTTCTCGGCGTACATCACGTAACGCAAAACGTCTTCGACTGGCAGACCCTTGGCGCAATGGCCGTCGCACTCCCCGCACATGCGGCAGTAGGACGGCGAAATGGAATTCAGATGTTCGGCCAGGAGCTGTTCTTCGTGGGACGAATAGGGCTCGACCATCGCCTTGATGTTTTCCTCAAGCTGGTCCATGTCGGTGGTGCCCGGAATGGTGGTATGCACGTGGGTATCCTTCAGCACCCACTTCAGCGCCGCCAACATGGCTCCGTCGCGCCTCAACTTGATGCCATTGGGATCGTCGGGCTTGTTTCGGCGCGCACCGCCTGCCATCACTTTCATCGCTACCACACCCATTCCCGCCGCATTGGCCTGCGCCAGGGCTGCCGCAACATCCTTTTCCATGGTGAAGTTGAATGTTGCAAGCACAACGTCCGTGGCGCCCTTCTGCACCAGGTACGGAACCATGTCCTTGGCCTTGTGGGTGCTCACGCCGGCAAAACGAATCTTGCCCTGCTGACGCGCGATCTGCTGCGCCTCGAAAAGTTCGTCGGGTAACTCGCTGGGACTGTTCTTCAGGTGCAAATACCAGATGTCCAGGTGGTCGGTGCCCAGTTCGCTGAGCGAGGTGTCAAGCTCCTGCAGCGCCGCCTGCTTGGTGGTTCCATCCGTCTTACTGGAAAGATAGATATTCTGACGCTTGCCCTTGAGGCCTGTGGCCACTAGGCGCTCGTTGTTTCCGTGCTGGTAGCCGCGCGAGGTGTCAAAATAGTTGATGCCAATGTCCGCCGCGCGCGCGATTACGCTGGCGTCAGAGGTGATCATGCATCCAAATCCCACCCGGGTCACTTTGAAGCCGGTTTTCCCCAACACGTCATAGCTGAGGCCTTTGGTGGAATGAGGTTCCGCCTGCGCCCAGGCATTGGAAGTGGAGGCAATGCCCGCCACGGAGGTAAGAAGCCCTGCGGATAAGAAGTCTCGACGAGTGGACATTTTGTCTATATCCTTCCTATGAGCATTGACGTCTGTCATATCTTTCAAGCAGTGATATCATAGGACCCGTGGAGGTATTAATCCAGTGCTTTTCTCACGCCGCAAGTTCCTGACTGCCACCAGTGCCGGTTTGCTCATCTCGCCCGCTGTCCGGTTGAGCTCACAGGCACCGCCAGTGCACTCTGTCGCGCCGCTTGGCAAGGTTTTGCCAGCTATCTCACAGGTTTCAATCGTGCAGGGTGATGACCGTTGCAAGAATGTTTGCGCGGCGCTCACGGCCATTGACGACCAGATCATGCCGACGTTGCGCCAGAAGAAATACGTCGTCATCAAGCCGAACATTGTGAATACGGTGAATCAACTGGCCTCCACCCACGCCGATTCGTTGCGCGGGATTGTGGAATATCTCGCGCCGCGTTTTCGCGGGCCCATCGTTATTGCCGAATCGTCGGCTGGCGACACACTGGAAGGTTATGAAAGTTTCCGTTACGCGCGCGTGCAGGCGGATCATCGTGATCAGAAGATCAGCCTGGTGGACCTGAACCGCGAGGGAACGTTTCAAACCATTCCGCTGATTGATTTTGACCTTCACGTGACGCCGGTGCGATTGGCGGCGCGACTGCTCGATCCTGACGCCTTTGTGATTTGCTCCGCCATCATGAAGACTCACAATGCCGTGGTCGCCACGCTTTCGGTGAAGAACATGGTGCTGGGCGCGCCGCTGCACAATCCGCCGGATGAGAAATCATGGAATGACAAGCGCAAGTACCACGTTGGCGTTCGGCAGAACCACTACAACATGCTGTTGACCGCGCAGAAGCTTCAGCCGAACTGGGGCGCGACGGTAATCGATGGCTACGAAGGCATGGAGGGCGATGGGCCCAACTCCGGCAATCCCGTGGCGTCACGCATCGCGATTGCCTCAACCGACTACATCGCGGCCGATCGCGTGGGCATCGAGACCATGAGCATTGACCCATCGTGGGTGGGGTACCTGGTGTACTGCGGGCAGGTGGGATTGGGAAACTACGATCTGAGCAAGATTCACATTCGCGGCGCCGCACTGGAAGCAGTTCGCAAGAAGTATCGCCTGCACCCTGACATCGATCGGGAATTGCAGTGGATGGGGCCTATGGAAGACTTGCCACCGAAGCTGGGATTTCAGTTGTACGGCGATACCAAAATCTTTGGGTGATGCATGGTTTCAGGCTGCGAGTAGCGCCTTGATTGAGTGCAGGAGCAGGAGCTCCCGCCTTGGAATTCGGTGGCAACCACTACAGCAGAATCTGCCAGTGCCAGCGACCGCCCACATATCGCGAACTCAGATCAAGTTCATGGAAAGGCGGCAGCTTCGCGGCCGCACTCCAAGGTCGGCTTCGCCGGCATTAGGGGAACTCGTTACTCTGCTATACGCAACCTTTTCGCCCCTTGTGGGTTAATCACTACAGGCACATGCTTTGTGGACTTCGCGGCCTGCGCAGGCCCGATGTAGCATCCTCAATAGGTCTGCGCGCATCCTACGGTTCGTTGTAAAATAGCGAGTTGGGCAAATTCGCCAATTTCTGTAGTGGTAAGCATATCCCTGGGCTCTGACGATGATTAAGGCTCGCACAGTTCGAACCCTTGCTCTGGCAGCCGCGCTGCTTGGCGGACTCGGGATGATTCTCTTCCCTGCCCCCCTCGCGGCGGATCAATTGCCTGGGGAGGCGCTCAATACTTTTCCAGCCGACACCCTTCAGGTTGCTTTTACGAATCTCGCCACCCTGCGTTCACTTGCCATCTACCCGCAAATCCGCCAGCGGATTCTGAACCGCCAGTTGCACGCGTTTGAGGATTTCCTTAAACCGATGGGGATTGAGCCGGAGAAAGACATTGATGAGGTCATGCTGGGATGGCGCGGCGAGATGGTGGGGCCGGCGGGTTTTCTGGGATTGGCGTCGGGGCGCTTCCAGCCCACGCTGATTCAGCAATACTTTGAAAAGACCAGCTTGCCGGTGCGGCAATACGATGGTGCCGACCTTTACGCGTTTGGCTCGGGAAGCGATCCCAACGATCTCTTTTTCACCTTCTTCGATAATTCGCTTGCAGCCTTTGGGCGCCTGTCCGACGTAAAAGCCATGCTCGACGCGCGGCAAGGTTCGATCAATGCCTTGAACGCGAATGCGGACTTTGTGAATTGGCAAGGCGAACTCGATGGCACCGCCCCTCAATGGGGCATTCTAAATGGAAAGTCCGCCAGCAATCTGGCGGGATTGTGGCTGGCTCCCAGCGGTCAGAAGAATGTGGACTTGAGTTCACTGGGACGCACCGTGCGCGCCCTTCTTTACCGCGTGCAGTGGGACAGCGGATTTACCGCTCAAATCACCATGGTGTGCGACACGCCGGAAAGCGCGGCGGGATTTGCCACCCTTTTGGGACTTCTGCAACAAGCCGCCAGGCAACCCGCCCCGGCAGGCGGCACGGCTCTTCCCCCGGTACTTCAAAATCTTCAGGTCCAACGCGACGGCGCCCGGCTGCAACTCGATGTCTCGGGTCTGCCGGAAATGCTGGACCAGATTTTGCCGCAGGGGGGAAGCTGAGAGGAAGGTGTCGGGTGCCAGGTGCCAGGTGTCAGCCCGAAATCTTCACCACGGGTTTAAGACAGTAAGGCTAAAGGGATTGCGCAATTGCGGCTGATGCCCAAAAAGATCCTCGAAACAATGAAAAATGTGATTTGGGATTCT
>CAYTMD010000485.1:0-5133 GCA_964438685.1 uncultured Acidobacteriota bacterium | reverse complement strand
TTCAGGAGCCAGTCCACGCCGTTAGACAAGCCACCCTCTTCGTCGGCGGTCAGCGCCAGGATAAGGTCGCGGTCGGGTTTGAACCCTTCCTGCTTAAGGCGAATGAACTCCGTGACCCAGATGGCGTTATCACTCTTCATGTCCTGCGTGCCGCGTCCGTAAAAGTATCCGTCCTTCTCGACAAACTGAAAGGGATCGATGGTCCAATCGGAGCGGCGCGCCTCCACGACATCGAGGTGGCCGATCAGCAGCACAGGTTTGTGCGCTCCCGTGCCGTGCAGACGCGCCACCATGTTGCCCTTGCGAGCGTTGGGGCCCAGCACCACAATATCGCTCGCGGGGAAACCGGCGTCGCGCAGTCGCTGCGCCATGGCCTCCGCGGCCACAGTGGTACTGCCCACGGAATCCGTGGTGTTGATCTCGATGAGTTGCTTGAAAATGTCGTGCGATAATTGCCGAGTTCCAGCGTCGATTTGGGCCGGCAGGGCGGGGACTGAAAACGTCAGCGCCACCGCCGCCAGTAGGGAGGCTCTCAAGGGTGTTGTGCGCATCGCGGTATTATATCAAACACCCGGAAGGACAGCAGGTTGGAACCATCGGGGTTTTCCGGCAAGAATTGTCGCCCGGGAAAAGTTGGACCCGATATACTGATTGACGCATCTCCGATTTGCCAGCAAGCACCCTTGCGGTATTGGTGCATGAATCTCGTGGTGAGTGACTCCAATGAAAAAGTTGGGAATCCTTCTTTCCGGCCGTGGCTCGAACTTTGAGGCCATTGCGCAAAACGTGCAAAAGGGCAAGATCCCGGCGGAAATCGCCGTGGTAATCAGCAACAAACAGGATGCGCCGGGGCTTGCGCGCGCCCGGGAATTGGGCCTCGAAGCCCGCTTCATCCCTTCGAAAGGCAAAGAGCGCGAGGCCTTCGACCGCGAAGTGGTGGCAGTGTTAAGGGAGTTCCAGGTTGACCTGGTTTGCCTGGCGGGTTTCATGCGTATTTTGAGCCCTTACTTTGTGTGGGAATTTCCCAACCGGATCCTGAATATCCATCCCGCATTGCTCCCTTCTTTTCCCGGCGAGGACGCGCAGCGGCAGGCGCTGGAATATGGGGCGAAATTTACCGGGTGCACGGTGCATATCGTCAACGAAGGCATGGACACCGGGCCTATCGTGTGCCAGGCAGTCGTGCCGATTCATGACGATGACACGGCAGAGACGCTCGCGGCAAGGATTCTGGAGGAAGAGCACCGCATCTATTCCGAAGCGATTTGCCTGCTGCTCGAAGACAAGTTGCGCTTCGAGGGACGCAGGGTGTTGCGGAAAGACTGAACCTTGGCCCGTGAACGTCATGTGATACACTAGGATGTGTATAATATGGTTCCTTCAAAGAGAATCTGTATTACGGTTGACGCGGAAACCTTACGTTTGGCGGATCGCGAGGCTTGCCGCCTCAAAACCTCGCGAAACGAATTTATCCGCGCTGCTGTCCGCGCCGAGGTCAAAAAAGCTGCCTTGCCGGAGGAGGATGGACGCCGACGAGGGCCCAAGTCCATCCCCAAGGCGAAACGATCTCTTGGATAAAACGATGGCCGCAAAAACCAGAGTGAACATCACGGTGGATTCTCAGACACTCCGTCTCGCCGATCGACTGGCGCGCGCCCGCAAAATCTCACGCAGCGCGGTCCTGCGGGAAGGAGTTCACGCGTTGGCTGAGAACCAGGCAAATCAAATTGCCGAACGGGCGCTCCGTGACTCTCAACTCAGTGCTGCCAAGGCGATGGATCGGCTGGCCCATAAATTCGGAGACTGGCCCGCGGAGAAAATCCTGCGCGCGGCGAGAGACCGCTGGCAACCGCCAAAGAAGGCTTAATGGCGAACCCGCCCGCAAGTCCTCTTCTGGTCCTCGACACTTCTGTCGTCCTTAAATGGTTTCTGGAGAAAGGCGAAGCGGATGTCGCCGCAGCGCGGAATCTTCGCGACGCTTTTCTCAGCCGCAGGTGTCTGCTTGGCTCTCCGGATCTTTTGCTGATGGAAGTCGCAAATGCCCTGACTGCCGGACACCGGGCAAGTCCCAATCAGGTCACAGAAGCGATCACAATAATTTCGAAGATTGGGCTACACTTATTCGAGGTTCAATTGCCTACTCTCGCGAGGGCAATTGAGCTGGCATCAACTTACAGAGTTACGGTTTACGATTCGTACTTTCTCGCTGTTGCCATCGAAGTGGACGGTCTTTTGGTGACGGCGGATGAAGCGTTTTTGCGCAAAGTCGAGTCTCATGTGAATGTCACATCATTGTGCGAGTTGCGCTTGCCGGACTAAATCAAGGACCATCTATGACCATCGACGAACAACTCGCATATCTCACCAAAGGCGCGGAAGAGACCATCCGCGTGGAAGAACTGAAGGCCAGGCTCGAGCGCTCGGCCAAGACGGGCAAGCCCTTGCGCGTGAAAGCAGGGTTTGACCCCACCGCGCCTGATCTCCACCTGGGCCACACCGTGCTGATCCGCAAGCTCAAGCATTTTCAGGATCTCGGCCACACGGTGATTTTCACTATTGGCGATTTCACCGGGCTCATCGGTGACCCTACCGGACGGAACATCACGCGTCCGCCTTTGACACCGGAGGAGATCGCCGCGAACGCGGAAACCTACAAGAAACAGGTCTTTAAGATTCTCGATCCGCAAAAGACCGTCGTGGACTTCAACAATCGCTGGCTCGGCAAGCTCTCCAGCGCCGAATGGGTGAAGCTCTGCTCGCATTACACGGTGGCGCGGATGTTGGAGCGCGACGACTTTGCCAAACGCATGAAAGAGCAGCGGCCCATCTCCATGCACGAACTGCTCTACCCGCTCTCGCAAGCCTACGATTCCGTGGCGCTTGAAGCCGACGTGGAGCTGGGCGGCACCGACCAGAAATTCAACCTGCTCGTCGGCCGTGCCATTCAGCCGGAGTATGGGCAGGAACCGCAGATCATCATGACCACGCCGCTTCTCGAAGGGCTCGACGGCGTGCAGAAGATGTCGAAGTCATTGGGCAATTACGTGGGGATCAATGAGCCGCCCGGGGAAATGTTCGGCAAGCTCATGTCGATTTCCGATGAGATGATGTGGCGGTATTACCTGCTGCTTACTGACATGCTTCCGCCGGAAATTGAAGCGCTCAAGGCTTCGGTGGCGTCCGGAAAAGATCATCCGCTGGCGGTAAAGAAAGCCCTGGCACGGCGCATCATTACGGACTTTCATAGCGCTGACGCCGCCACAGAGGCACAGAGAGGCTTCGAGGCGCAGTTCCACAGCAAGGGCGTGGACCTAAGCGGCGAGACACAGGAAATATCCGTCCCGCCCAAAGGCCTTGAAGCGCCGGAGTTGGCAGGCGTCAAATTGGGAAAACGGCTTGATGAATGGCTCACGACTTTGCAGCTTTGCAAATCCAAGAGCGACGCCCAACGGCAAATCAAGGCAGGAGCCGTGCAACTGGCCACCGGAGACCTGGATAATCCCGCTTGGGAAAAAATCGCCCAACCCACGGCGGAGTTTGATCCCTGGGCCTATTCAAGCGGGAATAGTCGCATCGAAGTCGTCTTCAAGGTCGGGCGCAAACAAAGCCGCATCATACTCAAGTTCCCACCAAAGCAGGGTTCAGAAGTGCTATAGTTGCCAGTTGAGGAGTGGTCATGCGTAGCATTAAGTTTGTCATCGAGAAACACTCTGACGGATTTGTCGCCTACCCTCTAGGCGTAAAGGGAGTGGTTGTCGGTGAAGGCGACACCTATGAGGAAGCCTTTGCTGACGTGCGATCTGCCCTCAAATTCCACGTAGAAACCTTCGGCGATGATGTTCTAGAAGCCCAGCCGTCTGTCCTCGAAGCCTTCCTTACAGAAGCCCCTGTGGAGATTTAGTGGCCAAGTTTCCGGTAGATGCCCCAAAGCAAAGAGTCTTAAAGGCCCTCAACGTATTGGGATTTCAGATCGTACGGGAGAAAGAACACATATCAATGGTTCGTGTGAACCCGGATGGCACAACCACGCCATTGACAATGCCCAATCATCCCTATTTGAAGGGTTCCACACTCAGAACTATATGCATGCAGGCGTGCATCCCCCGAGACGAATTCCTTGCAGCTTTCGAACAAGCATAATCAGGATTTCTCACACCAGAGCGAGCAGTGGTAGCGCGGACCCGTTTTGTGGGTCCGCGGTTTTTCCTTGCCCGAGAGAGGGGACGAGCCGCGGACCTACAAAGCAGGTCCGCGCTACAACCTCTGGCTTTCCCACTCCCAGAAAACGCAAGAACCGGGTTTCCTCCGCTGTTTTTCTTGTGCCAAAATGAATGCCAGACGAATCTAATCCCAAATGGCCAATAGGGCGCCTCCGGGACGAGACTCCCCGTGGGGCCAATGTTTTGCCGGAGGACGACAATGCCAGATACAACCGAGTCATTCCTGCGCGACCAGTTGGTGGAGCGACGCCAGAGGTTGGAATCCTCTGCTAGGGTCGTTGGCCTTGCGGGCGGTATCGCCGAACTTCTGAGCGAAGTTGACGCCGCCTTGGCGCGAATTGAAACCGGGACCTACGGTCTTTGCGAGTCCTGCCATGACACCATCGAAAAAGACCGCCTCCTTGCCGACCCCTTGGTTAGGTTGTGTCTCGACCATCTGAGTGAAGGTCAACGGCGCGCGCTGGAGCAGGACCTTGAGCTTGCGGGTCAGCTTCAGCGAGGGTTGCTGCCGCAGGCAAATTTGCAATTCGGCGGCTGGACCGTCTCCTATCACTATCGCCCGCTGGGCCTGGTGAGTGGCGATTACTGTGACTTGGTGGCGCGCGAGAATGGATCAACGGACCTCTTCTTCGCCCTCGGGGACGTATCGGGGAAAGGGGTTGCCGCTTCCATGCTGATGTCACAGCTCCACGCCATTTTTCGGACCCTGGCGACCACGGACCTTCCTGCCCACGCGCTCGTCGAGCGTGCCAGCCACATTTTCTGTGAGACGACGATGTCTACCTTTTTTGCCACTCTCATCTGTGGGCGGGCAGATTCATCGGGTGGAATTGAGTTGTGCAACGCCGGGCATTGTCCCGCGCTGGTTGGTCAGCGAGGTAAAGTTATACGCGTGGAAGCCTCCGGCGTTCCG
>CAYTMD010000484.1:0-5135 GCA_964438685.1 uncultured Acidobacteriota bacterium | reverse complement strand
TTGACCGCCAGTGTGAGAAAGAGCCCTACCTTCCCCGCATAGCGAGCGCTCGTGCAGCACCTCATTCCCAACCTGACACGATCTGTTTTGGACACGAGTGAAATGAGCACGCCCGCTTTGCGGGCTTTGGAACGCCGCAAACCGTTATTTTAACGCCTATGCACCCGGCACCTCTCCCCCACGGGGCGAGAGAAGAAGAACTCTAAAATCCCCCAACAACGTTCTCTGGCCTTACGCCCGTAGTAAAACGAAATAATTCGAAAGAAGTCAAAGAACCACTTGACAACCTTTCGCACATCGCATAAAAAGCAAAAGGGCGGAACCTTCCCACTTCCTCGTGGGTCCTTTAGCTTCGAGAAGTCCTGGGCTGACCCCGGTGCGCCGCGGTTATTTTGCCCACCATCAGTTCCGCCGCAGCGCCACGAATGAGCGTTTCTCCTCAAAAGGATGGAGCCATGTTCCCCCCCAGCCTGAATGCACGTAAGCTCGGGCGCGCGGTCATGTCCATTTTCTTCCTGCTGGTCATGGCGACCGCTCCCCGCGCCTTGGCCGTTACCCCACTTTTTGCCCGAGGTTACACGGTTCTGCCGATGCCGCAAAGCGTAACCTTTTCAGGGACAGATTTTCTCCTAACGAGTGGCTGGAAGTTGAATCTCACAGGGGTTAATGCTGACGACGTGGCGGTAGCGACTTTGCGGGAGGATCTTGCCAGCCGCTACGGGATTAAGTTGGCAGACGCCACGGTGCCCGGTACTGCTCCGGGAGAAATACAACTTGTCATTGCTCCCGGTTGCGCCGCCATCGGTGCCTCGACCGACCGCGACCGTGCTGCCCTATCCGAGCAAGCCTACGTTCTGAACCTCAAGCCACAGGGCATTAAAATATGCGCGAACGCTTCCCCCGGGCTCCTCTATGGCGTCGAAACGCTCATCCAATTAATTCATTTCCAGGATGGGGGATTCCGTCTGCCGGCCGCGGACATCACCGATTGGCCCAACCTGCAATTGCGCGTCATTTACTGGGATGACGCCCACCACTTGGAGCACATGGACGTGCTCAAAGCGGCCATCCGCCAAGCCGCGTTTTACAAGATCAACGGGTTTTCGATCAAACTGGAAGGACATTTCCAATACAAGAGCGCGGCCTCCATCGTCGAACCTTATGCCCTCTCTCCCGCTGAATTGCAGGAGTTGACGGACTTCGGCCGGCGTTATTACGTTCAGGTGATCCCTTATCTTGACGGCCCGGCGCATGACGCATTCATCCTGAAACATCCGGAGTACTCGGCTCTACGGGAATATCCCGAAAGCAATTATGAGTTCTGCGCCACCAACCCGGATACCTACAAACTATTTTATGGCATGTTCGACGACCTGCTGGAAGCCAATAAGGGCAGTAAGTATTTTGTGCTCTCAACCGATGAGCCCTATTACGTGGGATTGGCCAAGAACGCCCAATGCGATGAAGCGGATCGCGCGAAGCAGTTGGGAAGTGTCGGTAAGTTGCTGGCAGAGTTTGTGACCAAAACGGCGGCCTATCTTCACGATCGTGGGCGCACGGTGATCTTCTGGGGCGAATATCCTCTTAAGCCGGAGGACATCCAGGCGCTGCCGCCATACGTTGTGAATGGGGAAGTCTACGGGCCGGACTTCGACCCGGTTTTTCGCGCCCACGGAATTCGCCAAATGATCTATACGTCCACGCAGGGCGAAGAACGCTGGTTTCCCGATTACTACTTATTGCCTTCGTCCCAGCGACTCCACCCGCAACTGGAGAATGAGGGAAGAGTGGAGGGCATGGTCGGGCAAATTGACCGCTCGGCGATTGGCGCCCTTTCGCCAAAATTTGCCAACTATCCTAAATCTCCGGGGGCAGCTCTGATGGGTGCGTTTGTTGCCGGATGGGCTGACGCGGGTTTGCATCCGGAAACTTTCTGGCTGGGTTACGCCACGGGGTCGGCGGCGGCTTGGAATCACAATCCCATTTCCGCACCGGAGTTGATAAATACTCTTTGCCAACTCTTTTATGGTCCACGAGTCGTGAACATGGGCCGCGTGTATCAGCTCATGAGCGAACAAGCGCAGTTCTGGGACGATAGTTGGGAGACCGGACCATCAAGCGCGCGAACCCCCATCTTTGGCGATTCCGATCGAGTCTTCCATCCCGGCCGCCCCGCGCTCGATCAGCACTTGCCACCGCTGCCTGTGCCCTCACCGGAAACTCTGCATTTGAGATCTGACTGGCGGCTGGAAAATCGCCGTCGCCTGGAACTGACGGGTGAGTACTTGGCGCAAAACGATCAGTTGCTGGATTTGCTGCACGAGAATATTCAGCGCGCAGAATTTAACCGGTACAACTTGGAAGTGTTTCTCTCCGTTGCCTCGCTCTGTCGGCACAATCTCCAGATGCTCCAGGATCTCGCGAAGATCGATGAGGAACTGAAATCGGCGGAAGCTGCTGCCCACACATCGGATGCCATCGCATCGGTACAAGCTCTCGACCGGGCGCTTGACCTCGCTGAAACCATCCGGCTTCAGCGCAACCGAACGCTTGATGAGATTGCGTCCACTTGGTACCAGGGCTGGTTTCCGCGCGTCGAGGAAGCCAACGGGCGGCGTTACTTAAACCAGGTTGACGACGTTAAAGACCATCAGCCCGTCCGCACCGTAGATATGACTTACTTGATTTATCGCGAACTGCTGTATCCGCTGGACGATTGGGCGCAGCGGGTGACGACGGTCCGGAACCGTTATGCCGCGGACCACAAGATGCCGCAGCGGAAGGGTCGGCTCGAATGGAAGGTAACGCAGGTTCCACCGACGATGCCGTGACCGCGACGGTGAGGCAAAGGGGATTACCCCGAAAAGGTTGGATTCATCTTCATGGCTGATCAGGTTGGCGACGCAACACTCGAAGCGCTGGGATACAAACCGGAGTTTAAACGTGTCCTATCACTGCGCGACCTCATTCTTTACGGGTTGGTCATCCTCACCCCTACGGCGCCGTACCCTGTTTACGGGATCGTCCAGAAGATTTCCCACGGTCATGCCGCCTTGGCTTATCTCGTGGCCATGGTCGCGATGCTATTTACGGCGGCAAGCTACGGAAAAATGGCGGGAGCCTTTCCCGCCGCAGGCTCGACTTACACTTACGCACAACGTTCTCTGAATGAACATGTCGGATTCCTGGCGGGCTGGGCGATGATTCTCGATTATTTCCTGATCCCCCTCCTCAGCGTGGTTTACGCTGGTCTCACCGCGGCCCGGCTGCTTCCCGTGGTTCCGTACTCGGTGTGGGCGGTGCTTTTCACCGTTTCCATCACCGTCATCAATGTTCGCGGTATCCAAATGACCGCGCATGCCAGCCGCTGGATGATGATTATCATGACTTTCTCGGCGGTGCTGTTTGTCGTGCTGGCGGCATTTTATGTGGTGCAGCAACACGGTTGGGGCGGATTGTTCGTGGGGACTGCCGTTTTCAACCGGGGTACGTTCATCATGCGCCCACTGATGCTCGGTGCGGGCGTAGCAGCACTTTCCTACATCGGCTTTGACGCTGTTTCGACGCTGGCGGAAGACACGCAGAATCCGGAGCGGAACATTGCCATCGCCACCGTATCGGTTTGTCTGATCCAAACGGTTTTCTGCTTCGCTACGGTTTATCTGGCGGCGCTCGTCTGGCCGAATTACAACTCCTTTCCCCAAGATGAAACCGCCATTCTCGATATCAGCCGGCTACTTGGCGGCGCGTGGATGTTCGGGTTCATCACCTTTGTGCTCCTGGTCGCCGGGCTGGCAAGCGCACTAACCGGCCAAGCGGGGGCATCTCGATTGCTTTTTGGCATGGGCCGCGATGGTGTTATTTCGCGTTCCATCTTTGCCTATGTCAGCCCGCGCTACTCCACACCCACTCGCGCGATTTACCTTATGGCCGCGGTGACGTTGCTGGGTTCATTGCTGATTCATTTCGAGCTTGCCGTGGAATTGCTGAACTTTGGAGCCTTTGTGGGATTCATCCTGGTCAATCTCAGCGTTATCCGGCACTACTACTTTCGACGGAAGTTGCGCTCAGGTTTTGCCGTGTTCACCAATTTGATCTTCCCCTTATTTGGAACCATTACTTGCGTGTACCTCTGGATCAATCTTTCCACCAAGGCGAAATATGTGGGATTCGTTTGGCTGGGACTCGGAGTGATCTATCTGGCCGGCCTTACCCGGGGATTTCGCAATCCTCCTCGCACGATGAAAATCTGAAACAGGAGGGATTTCCTCTATGCCTCTGGATTCGACACTCGAAAGAAAGCTCACCGGTTACGTGGAAACGCACCGCGACCGTTTGCTCGAGATTGTTCGGGACCTCGTGCGCATTCCTTCGGAGAACACTCCGCCTGTTGGGGCTGAAGAAGCTTGCCAGCAGTACGTTGCCGAATTCCTGCGCGAACAGGAACTGGCCCCAACTCTCTATGCGCTCAGCGAGGTTCCAGGCTTAAAGGAGCATCACCTGTATGGATCGGGACGCAACTATGAGCATCGGCCCAATGTCGGCGCACGGAAGAAGGGAAGGGGCGGCGGGCGCTCGCTGGTGCACTCGGGGCATATCGATACCGTCCCACGCGGATCGCAGCCCTGGACCCGCGATCCCTTTGGCGGCGAGGTGGATGGCAACCGCCTTTACGGGCGCGGCTCGAATGACATGAAAGGGGGAGTCGGCACGAACCTTTTCATCGTCGAGGCGCTGCGCGCTCTGGGAATCGAATTGCGCGGCGATTTGGTGTTTGAGACCGTCGTAGACGAGGAGTTTGGGGGCGTCAACGGCACGCTGGCGGGACGCCTAAAGGGCTTCAACGCCGATGCCGCAGTTATTTCCGAGCCTTCCTTCCTGCGCATTTGCCCCGCTCAACGGGGTGGACGGACCGTGCACATCAAACTGAGCGCCGCGGGAGGGGTCCTCACTGTAGGCAAATTTCCTGCCGGCGTAATTGACCAGTTGCGGCATCTCTTGATCAAGGTCAAGGAATTCGCTGAGCAGCGCCGGACCAAGGCAATTGTCCACGAACTCTACGCCAGCGCCGCCGATCCCGTGCCGGTATCCATTACCAAGGTTTTTACCGGCGCGTGGGGTACGAAAGAGCCGAT
>CAYTMD010000483.1:0-5143 GCA_964438685.1 uncultured Acidobacteriota bacterium | reverse complement strand
AAGGATGTGAGCTATGCCGCCGCGTAGCATTCCTTCAGGGCCGGGTCAATAAAGGCGTATCAGTACTTCCCTGGCGCGCACAGGTAACCACCCCCGTCGCTTGCGCTCCGGCCCCTCCTGAATCAGGCGGGGAGCCTCAACAGCAAAACTCCCCTCCTCAGATGAGGAGGGGCGGCGCGGTAGCGACGGGGGTGGTGCTGAACAAGAGAACCAAGGTGGTGCTGAACAAGAGAACCAAGGTGGTGCTGAACAAGAGAACCAAGGTGGTGCTGAACAGGAAACCGTCGTGCTGAGCAGGGAATCCGTTGCTGATCAGGCACCCACAAAAGCCGGCGGCGCTGGGGAAATTGAAGATGTCGTTGTCGCGCCAGGCGTTTAGTGGCGGATATTAAAGGCGTGTCAGTACTTCCCTGGCGCGCACAGTTAACCACCCCCGTCGCTTGCGCTCCGGCCCCTCCTGAATCAGGCGGGGAGCCTCAACAGCAAAACTCCCCTCCTCAGATGAGGAGGGGTGGCGCGCTGAGCGACGGGGTGGTCTGAATCGGTGATGCTGATCAGCAGAGCAGCAACGCGTTATTCCGCAGCGTGTAAAGCCCGGCGCTACGACGGATAAACCAAAGGCAACGCGGTTGGTAGCGGACTACCTTAGTTGCTGGCGGGAGCGGTGCACTTGGCCAGCGAATGATCGTTGGCTTTGTAGCACTTGCCCGTATCGTTCAGATCCGGCTTGCCGGCAGCGACATGGCAATACGTGCACTTCTTGCCTTCTTTCTTCGCATAGGCCGGCTTGGCGGTGGAAATCGAAATCATGGAGCCACTGAGAATAGCAAGCGCGATCAGGACTTGAAGTAACTTCATGGAATCCTCCTCGGGAAGCAGATTATTCAACTCGCATTTAGCAAAAAGCCCAATGAAAAACTCTGACAGTTTATCACTAATTGCAAGGGTGGGATAAACTCGCCGCTACGCGGCTTCTAATTTCCGCCCGCCAGTTCGTGAAGAATCTTCGGATCGGGTTCGTCCATGGCCAGCAGGGAATGGCAGGCGTTGCAATCCTGCGTGATTTCCTTCCCGTCCTTCGACTTGTGATTGCCATCGTGGCAGCGGAAACAGCCGGGAAAATCATTGTGGCCAAGATTGTTGGGATAGGTCCCCCAGGTGATGTTCATTTCGGGGAAAACGTTTCCCTGATAAATGTACAGAATCCCCTTGGCAGCCTGCTCAATCTCGGCGCGCTGGGAATTGTAAATGGCGAAGTAATTCTTGCGGTAGTATTCCCGCAAAGCGTCGGGTAACTCAGTCTCCGCTGCCAGGCGGCTGCGGTAATTCACTTTTAGAAGCTCAATGGCCTCTTTATGAATAAAAGGGAGAGCCGGACTGATGCGGCCCGCCGCCATTTCCCGGTTCACGGCGTTTTCCGGCATGTCGAAGGTGTGGGTGGGCCGGTTGTGGCAGTCCATGCAATCCATGGTGCGGAGCTCACCGTGTGCCAGCAAGTCGGGCTTGGGGGGAGTTTCCGTGGAGGCATATTCGGTCACCGTGCCGTCGGCGGCGCGATAACTTACCCAGGGAATCTCCTGCCGCTTGGCGTCTCCCGGGCGGTACGACACCAGGCCCAGATGACGGCCATGGATTCCCACCAGCAGGCTGTCAGGGTTGCGTCCACCGATATGCACCAGCAGCACGGTCTTGGTGGCGGAATTCTTTTCGTCGTCGGCATACTTCGTTTTGATGACCAGCTTGTCGCCGGAAAAGCGCTCCGGCCAATGGCACTGCTCACAGGTTTCGCGCGCCGGGCGCAGATTGTGAATGGGCGTGGTAATGGGCCGGGGGTAGAGGTTGAAGGTTACGGCCAGGACCTGGTAGCTGCCGGAAAGCTTGGAGCGCACAAACCACGGCGCACCCGGGCCAATGTGGCACTCCACGCAGGCCACCCGCGCGTGCGGAGAGCGCTGGTAGGCAGTGTATTCCGGGTCCATCACCTTGTGGCAGGTCTGGCCGCAGAACTGGGTGGACTCCATGAAGACTGTTCCCCGGTAGGTGGCAAAGCCGAAAATGGGAACGTTGATGGCCGTCATGATGACGATAAACAGCAGCGTCCTCCGCACACCCCGATGGGAAAAGTCAACCGAAGGGTAAGCCACCGGAAGAGTGCCCAGACGCCGGAACTTGTGGAGATCGCGGACAATGCCAATGGGAATCAAGATCAGTCCCACGGCAAAAATGGCGGGCAGAATGAAGAACACCATAATTCCCGCGTAAGGATTGGGTTGAAAACCGAAGATGAGCAATCCAAACGCAAAGACGAGAGTAATGCCCGCCGTCGTGGTCAAAACCACACCGATGCGGCTGATCAGATTCTGGCTGAGATACACCGCAGGCCGCACGATGCCGCGCAACCTGTTGAGAACGTCCTGCGCATTACGCTTGATGGGTTCCGGCAAAGCCACAGTCCTTTCCTGCCCGTGTAAACACAGGATGTAAAATTAGCGCGTATTGTATCATCTGGGAAAACCCCGAACGGTACACTTTTGATTGCGTATGGCGAGTACCTTGACCACCTCACCCGAACTTCGGTCCGCGAGGGCGGGACTTGGAGATTGTTATCCCCCCTCGCGACCGACCCACTCGAACTACTTGGCAGCTTCCTTGTAACCTTCCAGGGAGTGGTTGTGATCCTTGTAATACTGTCCCGCGGTCGTAAGCTCCTTGAATTTCCCCGGCGGATGGCAGAATGTGCAAGCTTTGCCCTCTTTCTTGGCATACTCGGCTTTGCCCATTCCGAACGGCAGTGCCATGGTCACGGCGAAAGCTACCAGCAATACAGTCTTAATTAACTTCATTGGATTAGGACCTCCTCAAGTGAAGTGAGCGGCGTAAACAGACATAAAGGCTCTCGCCGGACACGTCCATATTACATTGGAGCATTCTGAATACCACCAGGAAGTCAGTGTAAATTTTTTGTACAGTTAGGATATTGCAAAACTTAGCGGCCATGATACAGATGTAGCTGATTGCAAGCAAACAGTTTGCGCGAAAACTCTGACACTTTTGCGGGAAATTACTCAGGTCGGATGGTGCTTTGTCTATATCGGACAATCAGTCTTGGACTGGGTTAGTCCATTTATCTATATGAACACAAAGGATGAATCGTTCATACTTGTTGTTGAAAAATTAATCACCTTCCGATTTCCAGATTGGCATCGTGCTTGCCCTTTTGGCAAGGCGAAAGATGCTTGGCAAAAGTTATCAGGCTCTACAAGGACCTAATCGGGCGTTGTCAAGGAAACGGACTCATGAATTTGATTGTGGTGGGAATCAGTCACAAAAAAGCACCGCTTGAGCTTCGCGAACGCTTTGCACTCAATGAGCGGATCATCCCGGAAGTGCTGCACCGACTCCAAAGCGAACCGGAGATCGAAGAAGCGGTTATCGTCTCTACTTGCAATCGCGTGGAATTCATCCTGGCGGCTTTTGAGAAACAGGATGGTATGGCGGGCTTCCGCCGATTCGCCGAATCCTTTTACGGCATTCGCTTTGATGAGTATGCGGACTGCTTCTATGTACATCACGACGAGGAGGCGATGCGCCACTTGTTCCGCGTGGCCGCCGGACTCGATTCCTTGATTGTGGGCGAGCCCCAGGTTCTGGGCCAGGTGAAGCAAGCGTACTTTCTGGCGAAGGAAGCGGAGACGTGCGGCAATGCGCTGGAGTCGGTCTTCCATCGCGTGTTCAACACCGCCAAACGTGTGCGGACGGAAACGCATGTGGCGGAAGCGCCGGTCTCCATAAGTTCCGCCGCTGTCGAGATGGCGGAAAAAGCATTTGGTGGTTTGCAGGATAAGACGGTGATGATTATCGGCGCCGGGCAGATGGGCGAACTGGCAGCGCGTCACCTGGTGGCAAAAGGCGCCGCCACCGTGCTGGTGAGCAATCGCACCCACGATCATGCCATCGCCCTGGCACAGGAATTGCACGGGTTGGCGATTCACTTCAGCGAGATTTGGCAGGCCATGCGCGACGCCGACATCGTGATTAGTTCCACCGGTTGCCCGCACTTCATCATCACTCGCGACGATATGCAGCGCCTGATGCCGCAGCGCAATGGCCGCCCGCTTTTTGTAATTGATATTGCGGTGCCCCGCGATGTTGATCCGGCGGTGCGCGAAGTGGCCGGCTGTACTCTGGTCAACATCGACGGTCTGGAAGAGGTGACCCAGCACAATCTGTGCGCACGGCAAAAGGCCACGGAAGCAGCGGATCAGATTCTGGACGAAGAGATTGAACTGTTCCGTGAGCGCCAACAGCAGCTTAACGTAGTGCCCACTATTGTCTCCTTACGGCGGCGCGTGGAGGAAATCCGCCAGGCGGAAATGAAGCGCATGCGGCGCATGTTCGGCGAGCTTTCCCCCGAACAGGAACAGGCCCTGGAAGCCTTGACGCACAGCCTGGTGAACAAGATTCTCCACACGCCTTTCACTGAACTGAAGCATGCCGCCATGCGGCCAGATCGTTCAGAATTCATCGGCGTGGTTCGAACCATCTTTCATTTGCAAGAAGACGCTTCCAAGCCGGCTATCGCTGTGGTGAATTAAGAGCCCCTTGGTTGGGTTCAATGCCGGTTACGAAATCCTGCCGCTACCAGGCCCATCGCCTGCCTTCTAAAGTTCACAGGGAATTACTCATCATAATATTGAGCGGAAATTGTGCGCTGGGGGGGCTGGCCGAATCAACTACTCCGTCTTTTCCATAGCCTCATCAAACACGCGATACCCTTCGTTGGGCGGGAATAGCTCGGCCATCAGATCCATGCGGCGGCGCAATTGTGCGACGGGAAGGTGGTCGGGGCCGATGCGGATTTGCACGTCGTGCCACAGTCCGTGGATATACTCCGCGGCGGTGCTGACAAAGGAAATCTCGCGGTAACGCTCAAATTGGGCGCGGAATTGGCGTCCGGGGCGGGAAGACAGGTAGGACTGCTTCGCGTTCAGCGCTTCTTCGTCAATTTCACCGCGCACTCCGTGATGGATTTCCTCTTCCAAAATCTGGCGGTAAGCATCCGCCTCCGATTGGGTCAAGCGTGGGCGGAGCAATTCCGCCACGCTGCCGAGGAGTTCAAACCCGGTGTCGTGGGCGTCAAGTT
>CAYTMD010000482.1:2718-5145 GCA_964438685.1 uncultured Acidobacteriota bacterium | reverse complement strand
TCAAGGTGGGCCAATTTAAACCGCCGAACTGGGCCAATTCAAAATACCGGAATCACCTTAGAACAGGGATCGCAGACAGGCAATTCGCCCCTGACTTGTTTTGTTGCCTCTCAAAGAATCTTTAAAATATTGATATATATCAAATTGATATATGTGATTAGGTAGAAACATGTTGACAAACTTGTTGACTGCATGTAGCTTTGCTTCGCTTGGGCGAATCACCAGCAATTACAACCGATCTCGGCAATAACTCACGGAGAGTTCCTGCCCCCCTTCTACGAGGGCCACAGGCCGGTTTGTTTCGCTACAGAAAAATGTCCTGACCCAAGTTGTCTTTCCTTCACACGAGCATAAATGTTGAAGGGTTCGAGTAAGGGGCGGCGCCACCATTAGAACTCGCACACTCTTGCCTATTCCTCGCAGGGGGTGGAAGGGAAGGTGTGGTGCAAGTCCAGCGGTGTGTGGCTGGGGAGTTGCCGCCAGGATCTGAGGGAACAGCCGTGACCTGAACGCGCCGCAGGGATCTGTACGAGTGGCGCCAGGGAACCGGCATTCCATTCGCGGCTGACAGAGAAAAGGAGGAGGGGAACAATCATGCAGAAAATGAAAACTCAAGGTGCTATGGCAAGATGGCTCATGGCTTTTGTACTCGTCACATTCCTTGCGGTTGGTCCGGCGTTCGGGCAGTCAGTGGAGGCCGTGCGGGTCGAAATCCCCTATGAGTTCACCCTCGCTTCGAAGGTGCTGCCAGCCGGTGCATACACTTTAACGGTGACCCAATTTGGGTTCCAGGCGCAATCGGCCGCTACCGGAGCGGTGTATCGCGCGTCAATCATCACCCGGCTGGGTGGGCCGACCGAATTCCTTCGCGGCGGCTCCCTGGTATTCGATAAGACGGGGGGAGCACACATCCTCTCCGAAGTCTGGATGGCGGGGTCGGACGGAATTCTTTTGCATAGCACCCCGAAAAGCCACCCTCACGAGGTCATCTTATTGTCTGATGGGATGAACCAGAACCGCAACGTTTCCGGTAAGGTGGCCTACGAACAGACCTGCATGAGATGTCATGGCCCGACCGGCAAGGGTGACAAGAATGCGGACAAATTCTTTAATGTCGCGATTCCGCGGCTCAGCTCAACTGAGGTGCAAAGCAAGTCGGATACGGAGTTGAAAGAGATCATCACCCAGGGCAGCCGCGCGATGGCTCCCGTCGAGATCGATGAATCCGGGTTCCGACATCGTCTCCCCCCACAATCCGTTGACGCCGTGATTGCCTTTGTGCGCACTCTGAAGCAGTAGTTTGACCACGTGGGTGGCGCCCCAATTCAACGGGGCGCTCCGGCAATACGCGCATTATTTCTGTCCACGCATCCTAACCCTGGCTTGCCTTGGCTTAAGGGTTGCCGACACAAAAGGCAAAGTTGGGGCCACCATTGGGTGACACGCAAGCGCCCCTTCCCCATCCCATTCTTGGGGAAGGCAGGATTATTGGCAGCTTCGGCTATTCTCACGCACGAAGTCGGCCAGTTGGCCCTGCCCCTTCTTTTCCATTGGTTCGTCGAGGGTCTTCCACGTTGCCTTGGGATTGTCTTTCACGATTGCCGCATAAGCCTTCAAAGCACCGTCAGCCCCAGCGGTATATACGGCAACTTTGTCACCGGCTTGATCCGGATGCTCAATAATGAAGGCGGCGCTTGATAACGTGAGCTGAACCACGAGATTTGATCTGTATTTGTACTTGGTCTTGAAAAAATCTTTTCCCAAGATGTCCGTGCAGAGGCTAACGGTCAGGTCCGGAACCTCGATAAGCCACTTGAGCGCCCATTCGCGTTCGGACGTCAGGCTGTCATCAAGAGGTGCGGCTTCCAGTTTGTGAGCGATTGCCACCGCTCGTGCCCGCTCTTCGGGCGTTGACGGACCCCGTGCAGAGGAATTCTGGGCCGCCCCGCAGAGACCTATGGTAAGCATCATCAGCCAAGTTACGATTATTCTCGTCTTCACGCTTCCCCCCTAATGTTCGACTCTTCTGACACCACTCTGCCTTCTCCGGCCACGAAGCCTGCGCGGTGCTCAAAATCAGGCCTTTAATGTCGCGGTGTATACATCCTGAATTGGGAAAAGGCAAGGCATTTTGCTTCAAGTTTCTTGCTCCAAGGGCAAGGCAACCCCTGCCCTACCTTATACCTTGCGGTTGATTGATGAGGCGGTCACTGAGGCAAAGCTCCGTCTTCCGGGGTGATTTGGGAAGCGGATTCAGCCAGCTTCCCGGGGTTTCGGGCCAGCTGGCGCATGGCTGCTACTAGTTTTCATTACTTTGACAGTATTTCCCCTGGCACAGCGGGGCGAATTCAAAATTCAAGATTCAAAAGTCGATTCAAAATTCAAGATTCAAAATTCAAGACACCACTTTCGAAATTCAAGATTCAA
>CAYTMD010000482.1:0-2618 GCA_964438685.1 uncultured Acidobacteriota bacterium | reverse complement strand
ATTCAAAATTCAAGATTCAAAATTCAAGACACCACTTTCGAAATTCAAGATTCAAGACAGCACTTTTGAAATTCAAAACTCATTCGGATTGTCTGATTTGAAATTGTGAAATCAGAATCTTGAATTCTCCGTCTTGAATTTTGAATCTTGAATTTTGAATTTCGCCCCCCCCTCACTTCTCGCCCGACCTTTTTTTCTTCCACTCCTCAATGGCTTGCATTCGCTCCTTCAACCTTTTTTCAAAGCCCTGATCGGTGGGGCGAAAGTATTGCCGGTCCTTCAGGTTGTCGGGAAGACACTGCATGTCGGTCAGCTTTTCTTCCGCTTTGTGCGCGTACTGATACCCCCTGCCATAGCCAAAGTTTGCCATCATTCCCGTCACCGCGTTGCGCAGGTGCAATGGGACCGGCTCTGCCATGGTTTCCTGCGCGTCGCGGGCGACTTCGCCATACCCGACGTAGAGCGCATTGGATTTGGGCGCGAGCGCAAGGTAGACCACAGCTTCCGCGAGCGCCAGGTTTCCTTCCGGCATCCCCAGAAAATGCACGGCCTGCATCGCTGCCACTGTCACGGCCAAAGCATGGTGATCAGCCATGCCGATGTCCTCCGACGCCATGCGAATCACGCGGCGCGCAATGTAGAGGGGATCTTCTCCCGCCTCCAACATGCGGCCCAGCCAGTAAAGAGCGGCGCTGGGATCGGAGTTGCGCACGGACTTGTGCAGGGCGGATATCAGGTTGTAGTGCTCTTCGCCGGACTTGTCGTAGAGCAGCATTTTCCGCTGGATGGCGTCTTCGATCAGGGTTTCGGTGATGGTGGCGCGGCCTTCGGCATCGCGCGCGGCAGCGGCCACAGCGGTTTCCAGCGTGTTGTAGGCGGCGCGAGCGTCACCGTTGGAGAACACCGCGATTTGCCGCAGAAGGTCATCAGTAATCTCGACATGCTGGGCGCCCATGCCGCGCTGTTCATCGTTGAGGGCGCGGCGGAGAAGCGTCTGCACCTCGTCGGTGGAAAGTGCCGAGAGCATGTAGACTTTGGCGCGCGAGAGCAATGCGGCGTTGACTTCAAACGATGGATTTTCCGTGGTGGCGCCAATCAGCACGATGTCGCCGCGTTCGACGTAGGGCAGAAACGCATCCTGTTGTGCCTTGTTGAAGCGGTGAATTTCGTCGATAAAAAGCACCGTTCGGCGGCCGTAGTGGCGCGACTTCTCCGACGCCGCCATCACCTCTTTGATTTCCTTGATGCCGGAAAGGACGGCGCTGAAGCGTACAAAGTCACTCCGCGTTTTGCGGGCAACAATGGTGGCAAGGGTGGTTTTCCCGGAACCCGGCGGCCCCCAGAGAATCATTGAGCCCAATTCGTCGCGCTCAATTTGGCGCCGCAACGGCTTTCCCGGCCCCAGGATGTGAAGCTGACCCACATAGTCTTCAATGGTTTCGGGCCGCATGCGGTCGGCGAGCGGCGAGGGAGTGGCGGCGCGAGGCGTTGCGCCGTCGGAGTGGCCGGTGGGTGTGGGCTCGAATAAGCTCATAGGAATTGGTTCAACGGGTCATTTGGCCATCGGGCCATTGAAAAGCTGTCAGTTGTCGGTCGTCAATCGTCCGTTGCAAGAGACGCGCGAAGACCGAATACTCTAAGCTACTGACTACTGATAACTGACCACTGACAACTGACAGCCCTAAATGGCTCAATGACCCGATGGCCAAATCACTCAATATTTAAATCCCCGCTGTCTTGCTGCCTCATAGAGAAAGATGCTCGCCGCGGTGGCCGCGTTTATGGAATCCACTTCCTTGCGGATGGGGATGCTCAGAAGTTGATTGGCGTGCCGGGCGATCTCCGGCGGCAAACCCGTGGATTCGCGTCCGACGAGGATGGCAATAGGTCCTCTCAGATCCGCCTGAGCAAGTGATGACGGGCTGTTGCGCTCCGCCGCCACCAGGCGGACGTGTACGCTCAGAAACGGCAAGGCCGCATTCGGATCGAGACCGCAAACCAGCGGGAGACGGAAGATGGCTCCGGCGGAAGAGCGCACGGCCTTGGGATTGAACGGGCTTACGGTCTCCTGCAACGTCAGGAAGGCGCTGGCGGAAAACGCCAGGGCGGTGCGCATCATGGTGCCCAGGTTGCCCGGGTCCTGAAGCCGGCAGGCCACCACCAACAAAGGGTGGTGAGTGGCCACAATCTCCTCCAGACGATAGGCGGGGAACTCCACCAATGCCGCGATTCCTTGCGGAGACTGCGTTTGGGCAACACCGTCAAATAACCGGTCAGGGACGAGCGTCACTTCGGCTTCCGCGGGAAGGCGCTGGAGCAGGGCGGAGAACTTTTCCGCTGCCCCGCTGGCCACCAGCACGCTGTGGGTCGTTACCCGGGGGGCCGCGTTCAGCGCTTCCTCCACCAGGAACGGTCCTTCCACCGCCAGCCAACCCTGTTTGGTGGTCCCGTCGGCGAGCGCTCGCCGGAAGACCTTGAGCAGGGAATTGGTGGGACTGGTGACTTCTCGCGGATTTGCCGAAAACATGCGGTGACCTTTTGCTCTTTATTTACTGCCATCCCAGCTTAACCCCGCGGCGCGGCGAAGTCGAGGCTTGGCATCGCCGCAGGCGTCTTGA
>CAYTMD010000481.1:0-5145 GCA_964438685.1 uncultured Acidobacteriota bacterium | reverse complement strand
ACGATCCATTGTCCCACCCATTCGCGCCATAGGTCCGTAACCGGCAAGACGGCGATGGCTTCGCCTTGTTTTGGAATAAGCGGAACCACGCCCTCGGCAAACACGTTGCCACCCAGGTTGGGCAGATTGCGCAATCGAACCTTTACGTTTTGGGCGTCCTCGTCGCCAAGATTGATGATGTAAGCCCGCATCGCCTTCGGATCGGCCATTCCTTTCCCATCCTCAGTGTAGTTGGGCTCCACAAAACTAGGAGACACAACCAGAGTCGGTTTGGCGTAGCGGCGCGTAAATGTCTGGGCGACGGCGCGGACCTCGGCGGGCAACCCTGCGCCATTGGTTGGAAGCTGGGAGAAATGCTCGCAGAGTGTATCGGCGCTGGTGAGCAACTCTGGAGTGCCGCCGAAAAATCCCACCCCCGGCGATTCCGGAGCGATCAGCCGGACGAAACGAATCTGCTGTTCGAGTTCCTCTTTCGTTTTTGCCCAGTCTTCGCCAGGATTGCCACCCTTCCCCACCCCAAGCATCACTATGGTCTTCGGCAGGATGCCGTATTTTCGCGCCGACCAAACTTGGGTGGCGATCCACCAATACTGCCGGTAGCTACCAACGTAGCTCTCCAACATAACAAGGTCCGCCACATCACGGTAGGTCTCCGCCAGGACTTGCGGAATCGGCCCCCGCATGTCATAGACCGCCAGGGATAGGTCCGGTTTCTTGAGTTTAGTCTGGCGGAGAATCCGGGCGGATTTCTGATCCATGTTGCCACCGTAGTCGAAACCAAATTCATCGATCATCACCACCGGCTGCGGATTTCCCCCATAATCCTGTCCCACCAGGGCATCCACGGCCTTATCGAGGGGCGAGCGCAAAAGGTCCGTCCACGTATGGCCGACTCCTGTAACCACTCCTCGCGACCGCCAATCCTTCCAATCACCGGGGCCCAGCGGACCAACGAACGTCGCGGAGTGCAGTCGATTGAGATCAAAGTCTTTGGTGGGGCTGTACGTGAAAGCGATGACCTTCTTCAGGCCCAGAGCACCTGGTTTTGCATTCCGGGCGGCGTGAAGATGAACTGCCACCAAACCTCCGGCCGCAGCCAGCACAAAAGCGCTGGCAATAACTCGAAGAATTGTTGATTTGTTCGTCATAATAGGCCCACCCTGAATCATCGATTGGACTTGAAACGCTATTGTGGCCTTGCGACGCGGGAATGTCCACACACGTCTCGATACGAAGATTCGCACAGGTTCCGCGAAGGAAGCGAACTCGTGGTAGCATGGGCATTGCGCAAGTCATGCGGGGGTGGCGGAACTGGTAGACGCAAGGGACTTAAAATCCCTCGGTCCGCAAGGACTGTGCGGGTTCGATTCCCGCCCTCCGCACCAGGCTTTTGGTGCCTGGTTTCAGGTTCAAGGTTTATCCCCCACAGGCTGCGAACGATCTTTCACCAGCCAAACAACTGACGAACCACTCAAAATGGTTTATAAATAGCCACGGCGTTTCGACTCCAATGGAGTGAAAGGGAAGAATTGAAGCAGGCCCGAAAGATAGGATTGCTCGCGCTGGTCACTGCAACCTATTCCATGGTCGCGGGCGGGCCATTTGGCCTGGAAGAGATCGTGGGGAGCAATGGATATGCCTGGGCAATCCTGATCCTTTGCATCACGCCTGTTCTATGGGCAATACCCACGACGCTGATGATCAGCGAACTTGCGTCAGCGCTTCCCGTAACCGGCGGATTTTATGTGTGGGTGAACCGTGCGCTGGGGCCATTCTGGGGTTTTCAGGAATCCTGGCTCACCTTCATGGGCAGTATTTTTGATATGGCGATCTATCCGATTCTTTTCTCCACCTATCTGGCCCATCTGGTGCCTTCGCTTGGGAAAGGGTTCATCCCTTTCGTTATGGGAGCACTGATGATTGTGATCTGTGTCGCCATGAATCTGCTCGGAACCAGTTTCGTAGGGCAGGAATCCATCATCTTTGTTTTGGCGCTGCTTGCACCTTTTGGGATTCTCGTGTGGTACGGGTTCTCGTCCTCGCATCCGGGCGCGGCGCAAACAACTCTTACCAAGCCGGATTTACTGGGCGGCGTTCTTATCGCCATGTGGAATTACATGGGCTGGGATAACGCTTCAATGATCGCAGGTGACGTGAAGGACGCGCGGCACAACTACACTCGCGCGATGACCATTTCGGTTGTGCTCGTCGTTTTGACTTATATCGTTCCCATCACCGCAGTGGCGCACGCGGGAATCCCGGCATCAAATTGGGAAACCGGGTCCTGGGTAACCTTTGGGGGGCATTTGGGCGGGCAGAAACTTGCTTTCCTCATAACCGCGGCGGGCGTGGTGGCTGCGCTGAGTACGTTCAACACGCTGGTAATGTCGCTCTCCCGCCTTCCTTACGCCATGGCTCGCGATGGTTTTCTTCCCAAGGTATTTGCCAAGGAGAATCGCCGCGGTGCGCCGTGGGTTGCCATCGGCGTTTGCGCTACATTTTGGGCTTTGGCAACGGTTATGGGATTTGAAGCAACTGTGATGCTTGATGTCCTTATGACTGGCCTCAGCATCCTTCTGGAATTTGCTGCACTCATCGCTCTGCGAATCAAGGAGCCGGATCTCGCGCGTCCCTTCCGCATAAAAGGCGGTCACGCAGGCGTCATATTGTTAAGCATCCCGCCTGCCGCCCTCATTGTTTTCTCCTGCGCGCGAAATCACGCGGAACGAATCGGCCCGATTAATACCTTTACCCTCGGACTTACCCTCGTCTTGTTGGGAGTAATACTCTATTCCTTTGGCAAACGTCAGAGAGCCGCCGTGTAGCAGGTGCGAACTTCGGCGGAAAATCGGTGCTGTCCTGATTTCAGATGTAGTGTGTAGCGCGGACTCCGTCCCCCCGCGAACAGCTTGTGCGCCCCACCGATCCGACTTTCGGAGAGCGGCGACTCGTCGCCGCTCTTTCTACCGCTGACTCGTCAGCGGATGGTGATTCGCCGGGACGAGTCGCGGCACTGGAGTTTCTACATTTTCGGAGCCTCGAATTAGCCTGGCGCAGACTCCGTCCCCAGCGGATGGAAAGGCCGCTCCCCACGCCATCCCTTCCGAGCTGTTCCAACCTGAAACGGAGACAGCAATCCCTGCCGTCGCTCGCCTTTCGGTGGATTGGCGACTATACGACCACGTGGTCTGTTGCCGGTTGGCCGACCAATCCACCACAAAAGGCGCTTGACGTGGTGTGCGAGAATCGCTACATTGAATTAGTGAACGGTAACGTTCACTAATTAAGCCAGTCGAGGAAGCACCATGGAATCGACCTGGAAGGTAGCGGAGAAAAGCGCAGGCAGTGAACTCGGCATCTACGCGTGCCCCGCATGCAAGCGCCTCTTGCATCAAGAAGAGGGCGTGCTGCGCTGTCCCTCCTGTTCCCAAGCCTACCCCATCCGCGAGGGTATTCCCGACTTCATTGGGGAAGAACTATCTCAAAGTAAAGACGCCGTACTCAGGAGAATGCGCTTCATCGATCGGATGGCACGCATTTACGAGACGAGGTTGTGGTATCCGATCGTTCTAAATGTCTACGGTGGATTTCACAGCCCTTCTCTTGCCAAGCTGGTCAGTACCGTGTCCCAGAAGGTCCAATCGGCCCAAGGCCGGGTGCTCGACATCGCTTGCGGCCCCGGTACCTATGGCCGGCGGATTGCGTCACCGTCGAAGGAGGTGTTCGGGATCGACGTATCCATGGGGATGCTTCGGCAAGGCGCCGCCTACACGGCAAAGGAAGGCATTCCCAACATGCATTTCGCGCGGGCAAGAGTGGAGGCCCTTCCCTTTGAACCCGGCATTTTCGACGCCGTCCTCTGTTGTGGCTCACTTCACCTCTTTGCGGACACCGTGATCGCCCTGCGCGAGATAGCTCGCGTCATGAAGCCCGGAGCTATTCTTGCCGTCTTCACTTTCACCGCAGGCCGCGGAGGCCTTCTGAAGTTTCGCCGTGTGCGCGAGTGGTTTCGGAGGGATCAGGGCCTTCATGCATTCGAACTTTCTGAAATGGAGACGTACTTGACCGCTTCAGGCTTTAAGGACTTCCAGCCGGAGGTATCCGGCTCCGTTTTGACGTTTAGCGCTCGCAAAGCGGCTGACTTGACCGGGACGCCGGATCGCTCCGATCGCGTCTGACATCCCAGGAGGAGTCGGCCCCGCTGAGATTAGGGCTATGAAGTCACAGAAAAAGCGACACGCCTCTCCGCGCGCGCAGAAGCCATTGGACACCTTAGCAAAACGGAGAGCTAACAATAGGGAACAGCAGCCTCGTGGGGTGCGGCCGAGGGGACGGCCCATCAGCGATTCGGTCGATCGCGCTCTGGCCAAGGCGGCGCTCGAGGAATTCGAGGCGCGCGGGTATCATGCCATGAGCATGGAGTCCATCGCCACGCGGGCCGGCGTGAGCAAGGTCTCCTTATACCGGCGCTGGAGTTCCAAGCTCGCCGTCACCGCCGAAGTCCTTCGGTTGCTGAGTGGAATAAAGCCTTTTCAGGATCACGGCAGTTTGGAAGCCGACATCCGCGGTCTGCTTGAGCAATCGATCGGCTCAAGAACCGCAAAATCGGCCGCGAAGATACTCATGAGGACGATGGGAGAAATCAGCGGCGACCCTGAACTCCTCGCCTTGTATCGCACACACCTACTCACTCCCCGATTCGAGCAGCTCCGCGCCCTTGTCGAGCGGGCCCGCATGCGCAAAGAAATACGGGCCGAACTGCCAACTGACGTTGCTTGCGCCATGATTGCCGGTCCGCTTTTCGTGCACTATCTGGCCCTTCTTGCGGAGGCCGATATTGATCGGCCACGCGATGCGGTCGCGCAGTTAACCCGCGCGATTCTCGGTGGAATTGCTAAATAGCCCACGAGGAGGACCGCGCAACATCAGCCTGACAAGGGCGTTCTCGAGTGGAGCTCCCATTTGGGGGCACCACTCACTTAGGGAGCTGATGATGACACGCTCGGAAGTTGGGCAGGCACCCACCACTTTGACGGGTTACGGTCAGAGAAGGGTGGGTACCTTTTTCCTTTCCCTGATTTAGCCCCTACGCCTGAATTATTCATGATTTTTCTGGCAAAAAAAGAAAGGATGCTCTAAAAGGTT
>CAYTMD010000480.1:0-5160 GCA_964438685.1 uncultured Acidobacteriota bacterium | reverse complement strand
ACTTCCACCCACAAGTGATCTGCGCCCTTGGGGCGCACTGAGAATTCCGGGCTAACCGCAATACTGTTCACTTAATAGATTTCAGGGCTTTAGGTGGTAGTTGGTTACAGGGCGACCCCCTCACCCGTCCCGCCCCGGCTGGTGAAAACGCCGGATGCGGTCCACCCTCTCCCCCAAAGGGGCGAGGGAAGTAAATTCAAATTACCTCTCCCCTCGCCCCTTTGGGGGAGAGGGGCGGGGGTGAGGGGGTCGAGTCGGGACCAGTCAGCTTAAGTGAACAGCATTGGGGCTAACCGCTAACCATTAACTCCGAGTCCCGTATCTTCCAGATGGTGCGGAATTACCGGGGTGTCACTTCGCCTTCAGAGTGCTCTTGCCAGGTATTGCCTCTGTCATCGGCTCTCGCTACATCAATGTTGAATTTCACCAACTCGCCGGAGTCCTTGGCGACCCACGCCGTACCCTTGACGTCCTTAATGGTGAGCATGGTTTTGGCAACATCAAATCCTGCCTTCTGGTTTCCGGTGGCTGTGGACGTGTCAATGGTGAACTTGTCTGCGGCAACTCCGCCCACCGTATCGGAGCCAGCCTCTGTAGCCATCGAAGCTACCACGTCAATGCTCATGGTAGGACCGGTCGCATTCGTGATCAGAAGCAACTGCGCCATTGCCCATTGCAGCTCATCGCCTTTTTTGACGTTATGATCTTCCTTCTTTCCTCCCCTCGCGGAGGTGATGATCAGTTGGTCGGGAGAGACGTCAGCTTCCAGCGTCACGGCGCCCACCTGCGGCTTGGCGGTTTTGTCAAAAGCATACCTGTCGTTTACGTTTTCCTGGCCCTTGTAGGAATAGTGAAATGGCGATTTGGGACTTTTCAGTGCATCCACCAGGATACTGCCGCTTCGACCCAATATTTTTACTAATGTGTTGGCAGCCGGACGCGAAACACTTTGCGATGTCGTTGCCGGTGGGGCGCTTTTCTTGCATCCCGCCAGCAATCCTGCCAACGCCAGGCAGGCCATCCCGGTAATCCAGCCGCGGGCTAAAAGCGTCGGCCGCTTTCCAGTGTTCAACATGAGTCCTCCTCAGCAATGCCCGCCCGGCGCGGAACCCGGCCCGGCGAGCATTCTTGCAATTGTGGTTTGCGAACGGTCGATTTAAGAAAGATATATATCCCGGCCATATTACGCTCCCGTGCCCGGAAACGCAATTGGGCTGCGGCAACTATCGGCCGGCAGTAAGCGGTTGGAAGTGGGCAGTGGGCAGTAGGGGCAGGCCTCGTGCCCATAAGCGCTAACTTAAGGGTATCGGCATCATCGAAAGCCGCGGAGAGGGCGAAAGCTCACCCCCCTTTGCGGCAATTCCACTTGGGAATCCGCGCGCGGCAGGCCAGGGAAAATGCTACTGCATCGTTGCTTTTGGCTGTGGTTTCTTTCGCCCCGGGGGTGGGGGGGTATTACATGAAATCACCCCCATAGCTCACGCTATGGGCTACGATCTTCCGCCCGCTTCGCGGGCTGCAATTTGACCGGACCGGGGCATAGTCCACTGCCAGAGTTTGTCGATATGGCGGTGCGCGGGAGGCTATTTCGGTTGAGTGATTCGCAACCCTGTCAGCGAAGGGGCCACAGGAGAAGGGATATAGCTGACCCCGTAGGCAAATGTTTTCGCCCCGATCCCCACCTCTCTATGGACGATTCTTACAGGGGTAAAAATGTTGGCAGCGCCGGGTGAGTACGGCAAGGCAGCCTCCAGGACCGTGCCTATGGGATAATCCTTCAGGCTTTTGATACGGAATCCGCCCCGCGAAACGTTTTCCGTGTTGACGACTTCCTGGCCTTCCGTGGCGTGACGGAGACAAACCACCACCTTAAGACTTATGCGTGGCGACTTCCGTTCCTGAATGGTATGGCGGGTAGCGGGAGACGCTTGACCGGCAGGAACCGGCTCCTCACTCGACGCACTCCGCATCCACAAACTGGGCGTGTGACACTGCGGGCAGGGGCGCGTGATGCATTCATTCACGAGAAATACTTCCAGTTCAAAAACATCCAGATGCACTACCTCCTGGGTGGCGCAGTTTGAGCACTCAAGAAATACCCGCCCCGCCGGGTTCTCCGTGCCGTCGAGTGCGGGAAAATGGACACCCCAAATGTTTACTTCCGGGTGCAGGAAGGAAATCCCGAAGTGGCAACCCTCCGCTTCTCCCATGATGGGGCCGACCACCTGCACAGCCGTTTCCAGTCCCGTCTTCACGCATCGGATGGAGAGCCTCTGCGTTGGAACCAACGCATGATTGGAAATTATCCGGGCGCCTCGCCGGCTGAGTACAATGGCCTTGGCGTTCTCCACGAACTTCTTACCCGCTGGGTCGGTTCCCGCGATGACAATCGGGATCTCCACGAAAACACGGTCGCTGGTCCGCATGTTTTGGCCTTTCGTGCCTGCCACCCCAATAGGAACAAGCGTAAACACATTCAGCAGGTGGTGGCGACTTCACTAATTCATCCGTTTGGGATTGTATGCTTGCTAATCCTGTGGTTCAACATCAAATGCCTGACCCCCTCGAAATCTGCGGGAAAACGCAGGCTTTCAGTTCTCAGTTTTCAGTCATCAGTAAAGGCGGGGGACACGGCGAGGGTCGCAAATTCCCCTCCTGAATTAGGAGGGACGGCGCCGCAGGCGCTGAAGTGGTTGTAGGGGCAGTTCGCGAACCGCCCGCTCCCGGCCCTGAACCTCGGCGTGGATCATTTGATTATCGTCGTGCGGCAAACGTAGCGCGGACCTGTTTTGTAGGTCCGCGGCTTTTACCGTGCCTTCCATTGGAAATGAGAAATCTTGAAATTAAGAACCGCGGACCTAACGAACAGGTCCGCGCTACACTCGCCGCTACGTCATTAGTTGTCACCGCGGCTTTTCGTATCCAATCCGCAATCACCCGTTTCGTATTGCCCCCCACGGCCTCGCGCATAGATTGAGCGCATGTTCAGCAAGCCCGCAAAGCGGGCGTAAGATCGTAGCCCATGGCGCAAGCCGTGGGATTAGCGCACCGCCACCATCCTCTGTGAGCCCCGTTAGGGGCGAAAGAAATCACGACCCCATGCGACACTCATCGGAGGTGATGCTGTTCATCCTGAGAAATGAGATCGATTCTTCCAAGGTCACGCGCCGGGGCAGACATTCGTTCAGGTGCGTGCCAAGCTCTTTCGCCCCTCTGGGGCTGGGGGATATCGCATGAAATCGCCACCCATAGCTCACGAAGCTGTGAAAGAATTGGAAAAAGACAAAAACATTTCACGCAGAGGCGCAATGACGCCAAGCCCGCAAAGGAAACAAGGCGGTTATGAATGCACATCTTTGCGCCTTCGCGCCTTTGCGTGAGTTTGTTTATTTCTTCACACCTTCTCACGCTATGGGCTACGATCTTTCACTCGCGTCCAAAATAGATCGCTTCAGGTTGGGGATGAGGAGCGGCACGAGCGCTCGCTATGCGGGGAAGGTAGGGCTCTTTCTCACACTGGCGGTCAAGCCAACCTGTTTCCAGCGGAGATCGAGGAACTTAAGGTCCCTCGCCCCCTTGGGGGAGAGGGTGGACTGCAACCGCCATTTTCATCAGGTCAAGGCAGGACGGGTGAGGGGGTCAAAAACTCTGGGGACTACGGAGATGTTGTTGATGCCGAGGGCATTTCACTTTTGCCTTTTGCCCTTGCTTTTGCGGCTCTTCCAAACGAATTCCATTTTGGTAAAGACCCCCTCTCCCCCAAGGGGGCGAGGGGAAATGTATCGTTAGTTTGGCGTCGTATTCATGATCGTTCACGAGCAGAACCGTGTTCGCCACACGGCTCGTCTGCTAATTTGGACAGCAGTGGAAGATCGTAGCCCATAGCGTGAGCTATGGGAAATTGGCACCCCACCGTGCCCGAGCCCCGTATGGGGCGAAAGTAGTCGCGATTAGAATTAGCGGCGTTTTTTGAACCTGCTGACGCACATGGGAAGGGATGTAAAATTGCCGCACCGATTGCGTCTTTCGCCCCTCTGGGGCTGGGGGAATTATGGGGCGACCTCTGTACCCATAGCTCACGCTATGGGCTACGGTCTTCCGCCCGCTACGCGGGCTCGCAAATTTCCGGAAACGGCATCGATTCGAGCGCCTATTAATCCAAACGGCAGGCCTTATTGTGAACTTTGGGCGGGGGCAACCACGTACACGTATTCCAGAATCTCTTTACCGGTGTTGGCGACGTTGTGCTTCATAGCCGGCGGAATGTAAATCAGGGCGGGGGCGGAAAAGGGGCGCGCGCTTTGTCCCTCCAGGCGCGCTTCTCCGCGTCCGCTTAAAATCACCAGGGACTCCTCATTCTTTCCCGTCGTGTGCCAGCCCACGGCCTCGCCCGGCTTCAGCCGCACATAGCCACTACGCATCCCCGCGGTTTGAGGCACACCTTTCAGCAGCGGGCAATCTCCTCCAGTACATTGGAGCGCCAGCGCCAACGGCTGGGGCTTGACTGTCTGGGAGAAAATCGGCGACGACCCCATAACCAGGCCCATGACTGCCAGGCCAGCGAGCACACGCGGGAGAGATTTCATCGTAAACCTCCTGAGCAAATTGAAAGACGCGTGTAATCTTATCATCACCCTCCGGGCGGATTGGGGAACCGGAAATTATAAGCCCCGCATGAGGGAAACATCACCAGGGGAGGAGCGACGCACCGAAGCCCTGCAACAGTGGTCAGTTGTTAGTCAACTGTTCTCAATAAAAGCGGCACCGTGCGGGGCTTCTTACCGAGTACTGAGAACTGATGACGGATGACTATCCTGCTTCCGCAGGAACGGTACAGCTCCGATCAGGAGCCCTGCCGCCGGCAGCAGCACCCAACTTACCAGCATAGCAACGACCCCGATCACAGGGGGAGCCGGGTGTGTGTGAAGGGCGTGAAGGGCGCGTGTTTGTGCGGCTCCCTTCCCGAACAATGCTACGAGCATATAGAGGAGCAGCCCGATAAACGGGCCGATCAAGAAGACACCCAGCATACCGATGGGTGGGGCCAGGGCCGCCAGCAGCCGGTGAATCACTTTGCCGCCGGTGTGCTGCGACCAGTAGGCCGCGACGGCGCCGATCAATGGCAGTGCGATGAGCCAGGGAAAATAGAACGTGAAGAAT